>DAOULT010000060.1:0-142640 GCA_034417895.1 Anaerolineae bacterium
TGCATGGGCGGTTAGCTCAGATGGCTAGAGCGCCACGTTGACATCGTGGAGGTCGTAGGTTCAAGTCCTATACCGCCCATTTATTATACGATTGGCGTAAAGGCTGTGACGGAGAGGAGTAGGCGGAGAGAATCCGCCAGAGAGGAGGGGTCGGCGGCTGAAAGCCCCTCTCGGAGAAAGCCCGCCGAAGTTCGCTCCTGAGCCGACGGGGGAAAGCCGCCGCTCGGTGGCGAGTAGTCCGCTCCGGAAGCCCACCGTTAGCGGGGTAGCCGGTGATGGCCGGTGTAACGAGAGGGCTGGCTACGGCCAGCCAGGCAGGGTGGTACCACGAAGCGCGACTTCGTCCCTGGGGGCGGGGTCGCTAAGTTTTTAACCGGACTGAGGCATCTCATGCGCTCGCACTTATTCAAAACCCGTTGCGATTTCATCTTTTCCAGGCGGGACGGCCCGCCGAGAACAAAACATAAATGCCAATAAATACCAGCCAAAAGCCGCCGCGCCTTGTGTTGGCGGAAAAGGAGATGAAAGAGCATGTTAGAACAACTGAATCAACTACAGGCTAAAGCCCTGGCAGAGCTTGCGGCTGTGCCCGACCTGACCGAGCTTGACCAGTGGCGCATCCGGCACCTGGGCAAAAAGAGCAAGCTCAACCAGGTCTTGCGCAACGTGGGGCGCCTGCCTCGCCAGGAGCGTCCGGCGGTGGGCCAATGTGGCAACCAGGTCAAGCTGGCCCTGGAAGCAGCTTACCAGGCCAGGGTCGAAGACCTCAAGCGAGAGACCCTGACCGCATCGCTGCGGAAAGAGGGCCTCGACGTTACCCTGCCCGGCCGCCCGCCCGGCCTGGGAAGGCTGCACCTTACCACCCAGATTTTGAGGCGTATCTACGCTATCTTCGCCGAAATGGGCTTCCAGGTCTTCGAAGCGCCAGACGTGGAAACCGACCTCTACAACTTCGAGCTATTGAACATGCCGCCCGGCCATCCGGCCCGCGACATGTGGGATACCTTCTACGTGGACGATAAGATACTGCTGCGCACCCACACCTCGCCGGGCCAGATCAGGGCCATGCGCAAATATTGTCCCGCTCCCATTCGGGTCATCCTGCCCGGCAAGTGCTACCGCTACGAGCAGGTTACGGCCCGCTCGGAATCCATGTTCTACCAGGTGGAGGGCCTGGCGGTGGGCAAGCACATCACGATGGCCGACCTGAAAGGGACGATGATCGAGTTCGCCCGCCAGATGTTCGGCGCCGACCGCCAGGTGCGTTTCCGGTGCAGCTACTTCCCTTTCACTGAGCCGAGCGTCGAGGTGGACATGGACTGCATCCTGTGCGGGGGAGAGGGCTGCCGCGTTTGTAAGTATACGGGCTGGGTGGAAATCCTGGGAGCCGGCATGGTCCATCCCGTCGTCCTCCAGAACGGGGGCTACGACCCGACCATCTACAGCGGGTTCGCCTTCGGCATGGGGCCAGAGCGTAGCGCCTTAGTGGTATATAATATTGACGACATCCGCTGGTTCTACTCCAACGACCTGCGGTTTTTGCAACAGTTCGGATAATGCTATTGCTAAACTTGAGGAGAAGAAGCTATGACTCAAAAGAGTGTTCCGTACTTTATCAATCCCGCAGACGCTCCCAAGCTTACCCAGATGGCAGGGCTGGAGACCACCATTCTCACCGGGCTGCACGGCGAGCAGATGATGATGGTGCTCAACGCCACGCTGCCCGGCCATACCGTGCCCACGCATTCTCACCCCCACGAGCAAATTGGGATGGTATACGCGGGCAAGGCCAGACTGCGCATCGGGGACGAGGAGCGCATAGTGCAAAAAGGGGATTTCTACTGCATTCCCGCCGACGTTCCGCACAGTGATACCTGCATAAGCGACGAGTCTTTCGTGATGCTGGATATCTTCTACCCTGTGCGGGAAGATTTTATCGAGAAACTCAAGCAGTCTTCAAGGGAGATTTGAAAATGAAAGTACCCATGAGCTGGCTAAAAGAATACGTGGACATCGTTTTACCTGTAGATGAACTGGCCGAACGCCTGACCTTCGCCGGGTTGGAGGTGGCGGCCATCGAACGCATCGGGGAGTGGTGGGACCGGGAGAAGATTGTGGTAGGAGAGGTGGTCGAGGTCCGTCCCCACCCCAACGCCGACCGCCTGACCCTGGTCGTGGTGGACTACGGCGGACCGCAGCCGGAAACGGTGGTCACCGGAGCGCCCAACATCCGCCTGGGCGATAGCGGCCTGAAAGCCCCTTTCGCCCGACGTGGAGCGCGCCTGATCGACGGCCACCAGGAGGGGCAAAAATTTATGACCCTGAAAGGGGCCAAGATCCGGGGCGTCTACTCCGAGAGCATGATCTGCTCGGAGAAGGAACTGGGCATCTCCGACGATCACACCGGCATCATGCTCCTGGAGGGCGACGCGCCGGTGGGGATGCCCCTCCAGGATTACCTGGGCGATGCGGTCATCGACTTCGACCTGACGACCAACCTGTCCCGCTGTTTCTCTATGATCGGCATAGCCCGTGAGGTGGCGGCCCTGACTGGAGCCGAATTGCACATAGAATGGCCCCAAATGCAGGCTGAGGGGCCGTCCGTCGAAGGGCAAATAGCGCTGGAGATCGACGACCCCGACCTGTGCGCCCGCTACTCCGCCACCCTGCTCAGAGGGTTGAAGATCAAGCCCTCGCCCCGCTGGATGCAGCGCCGTCTGACCCTGGCCGGGATGCGCCCCATCAACAACATCGTGGACGTCACCAACTACGTCATGTGGGAGTGGGGGCAGCCCCTGCACGCCTTCGACTACGATACGATCAAGGGACGCGACGGCGGCCCGCCGGTCATCATCGTCCGCCGCGCCAGAGCGGGCGAGACTTTGACCACCCTGGACGGCCAGGATCGGGAGTTGACCCCGGACACGCTGCTCATCACCGACCCCGGCGGCCCCATCGCCCTGGCCGGAGTGATGGGCGGCCTGGAGACCGAGGTAAGCGACGACACGACCAACATTCTGCTGGAGTCGGCCAACTTCGACTTCATCAACAACCGGCACACGGCCCAGGCTCTCAAGCTGCCTAGCGAAGCCTCCACCCGCTTCAGCAAAGGCATTCCGCCAGAGTTGACCATCCCCGGCGTGACCAGAGCCAGCGAGCTGATGCGCCAACTGGCGGGCGGGGCCATCGCCCAGGGCGTCGCCGACCTCTACCCGGTCAGGCAGAAAACCGTGACCGTCGATATCACCGCCGCCGAAGCGGAGCGCATCATCGGCATGGAGATCAGCCAGGAGCGCATCGTCGAAATCCTGGAGGCCCTGGAGTTCGAGTGCCAGGTAGAAGGCCAGGTGGTGCACGCCACCGCGCCCTGGCATCGCCTGGACGTGACGTACCCGGCAGACCTCACCGAGGAGATCGCCCGCGTCATCGGCTACAACCGCATCCCGACCACCCTGATGAGCGACGAGCTACCGCCCCAGGGCCTCAACGAATCCCTGAGGGCCGAGGAACGGGTCAGGGACATCCTGATCGGCTGTGGCCTCCAGGAGGTCATCACTTACTCCCTGACCAACCTCCAGAGCGTAGCCAGGCTCGGTCTGCGAGGCGCGGAGATCGATGAGAAAAATTACATCAAGTTAGCCAATCCCCTGACCAGCGAACGGGAGTACATGCGCCGCACCCTGATGCACAGCCTGCTGGAGACCGGGCGCGACAACTTCCGTTTCGTGGAACGCCTAGCCATCTTCGAGGTGGCCCACGTCTACCTGCCCAGGGAAGGCCAGGAGCTACCCGACGAGCCTCGACGGCTGGCGATAGCCATGAGTGGGCCACGTGAGGAACGTTCCTGGCTCGCCAACTCGCCCGAACTGATGGATTTCTACGACCTGAAAGGGGTGGTCGAAGCCTTGTTGACCCGCCTGGGGGTGGAAGATTACGTCTTCGAGCCGGGCGAACATCCTACCTTCCACCCAGGACGGACGGCCTTTCTGAAGGTGGCCGGCACGGCGGTCGGCGTCATGGGCGAGGTACACCCTATGGTGCGGGAAGGTTTCGATCTGCCAGAGCAGCCCTTTTGTCTCTCGGAGTTCGATCTGGACGCTCTGTTGAGCCAGGCTTCTCTCGTCCGCTATCTGCGGCCCATCCCGCGCCTGCCCGGCGTTCGCCAGGACATAGCCCTCATCGTCGATGAAGAGATCGCCGCCCGTAAGGTGCAGGAGGGGATCGTCAAAGCCGGGGGCAGGCTCCTGGCTGAAGCCGTCCTGTTCGACCTCTACGGCGGGGAACAGATTCCAGCGGGCAAGAAAAGCCTGGCCTATGCCCTGACCTACCGGGCCGCAGATCGCACCCTGACCGACGTTGAGGTAAGCCGTGTGCAAGAGCGCATCGTCCAACATCTAAAAAAGACGCTGGGGGCCGAGCTACGGACTTGAACCAAAGCTATAATTTTTTGCCACGGAGAACACGGAGGTAACAACAACGAACACCAGAAAAGCAACGAACTTTCGCTAGCTCCCTATCTCAGGGGAGGGGGCCAGAGCAAGTAGTTCGCTGTCTTCTATCGTTCGTTGTTGCGTTCGTTGTTGATCTCCGCGTCCTCTGTGGCTTGAAGCGGAAGGAGGTAAAATATCTCGATGGAAGAATTAATTGCGGAGTTTGTCAACGAACGGGTATGGGCCATTGTGGGGGCCTCCACTGACCCCACAAAGTACGGCCACAAAATTTTTAACAACCTGCGGGGAGCAGGATACATCGTCTACGGCGTCAACCCCAAAGGGGGCGAGATCGACGACCAGCAGCTATATCTCAGCCTGGCCGAGCTGCCGGAGAAGCCCGCCGTAGTGGACATAGTGGTCCCCCCAAAGGTGACAGAGGAGGTCGTGCGCCAATGCGCCGAGTTGGGTCTGCACCGGGTGTGGATGCAGCCGGGGGCTGAGTCGGAGGCGGCCATCCAGTTCTGCCACGAGAATGGCATCAAGGTGGTGCATGACACCTGCGCCATGATCCAGAAGCGAAAGTGGGATCAGGAATGAAATGGGAGAAACCAGGTTTTTGCTAAAAACCTGGTTTCTGGAAAGAAAGTGGTGAGTAGCAATGAAAATAACCTGCCTTGTTGATAACACCGCCCGGCGCGCGTCTTCTCTTTGGGGCGAGCACGGGTTGTCTTTTCTCATCGAAACGGAAACCGGAGGGGCCCGCATCCTCTTCGACAGCGGCCAGAGCGGAACGGTGTTGGTGCACAACATGGACGCGCTGGAGGTCAACCCCGGCCACCTGGACGCCCTGGCTATCAGCCACGCTCACTACGACCACACGGGCGGGCTGGCTGCCCTGCTGGAAAGGGTCTCCGGCCTGCCTCTCTTTGCCCATCCAGACCTCTTCCGCCCGCGATATTCTCGTCGGACGGGACAGGTCAAAGCTATCGGGCTGGGTCTGAGTCGGGAGGAGCTTTCCGAGCGGGTGGAACTATGTCTGAGCGCCAAGCCGACGGAGATAGCCCCCGGCGTGTGGACCACGGGCGAGATTGCCCCCAGGCCGCAGCCTGAAGGGCGCAGTCCGCACCACCTGGTGCGAGGAGAGGACGACGGCGGTGATAACTGGCTCCCCGACCCTTACCGCGACGACCTGACCCTGGCCCTGGAGACAGCTTCGGGATGGGTGGTGCTTTGCGGCTGCGGTCACGCCGGACTGCTCAACATCCTGGCCCACGTGCGCCGCACCTTTGGGGCCGACCTGGTCGCCGTGGCGGGCGGCACCCACCTGTTGAGCGCCGACGAAGCGCAGTTAGAGCACGTCGTGGCCGAGCTTTCGGCCTATGGTAATCCCCGGCTGTACCCCAACCACTGCACCGGAGAGCGGGCTTACGTGGCTTTAGTCCGGGCTTTCGGCGCAAGGGTGGAACCCTGTCCGGCGGGGACGGTGCTGGAGTTTTAGCCGTAGTTCAGAACACTGGCTCAAGCGCTGCTGGCTCAAAAATGCTAACCAGACGCGCCACAGGCACAGCTTCTTTCGTGTCTTCAACGTCGAGGAAATTTTTGACCGGAGGGCGGCTGACGATGCGGAGAACCATCTGGCGGCGGTCAACTGGCAGATCAGCCAGGCCGTCCAGCGGAATTGGCTGCCCGGCGCTGGCTTCCAGCATACGCCGATAGCTTAGCAGGATCAGCTTGATCGGTTGCATTGTCTGCGGGTTGAAATATAGGACAATGTTATCCATCAACTCGATCCCGCTATGAGGTTGATCCTCAGCTTCAGTGAAGGTAACGGAAAGGATATCGCCTTTAACATCATAATGTATATTTTTCATAACACATCTATTCAGGGATTTTCTCGATAAGATAGGCAGTCAGCACAAAGTTATTCTCCCCCCCCAAAAAAAACACAACTCATCGCTCTCGCGTCGCAGTTCAAATTTACGTATCGCCCGCCACGGGTCACGCGGCTTTCTCCCATGAGCAGCGAAATACTGCTCCTCTACCCAATCCACTACCGGCCCATGCTCAAGTTCCTCATGCGGATGTGCTTGGAAATACTCCATAATGAGGTCACTGATGGTTTTTGTCATACACCTATCGCATCCTACTCGTTACTCTCTACCACCGTAGGCTCAAGCCTCATTTGGTATACTCGAGCTTCGTTGATCAAGCGTTGTTTAGCAATTTCACAATAACCTTCAGCTACTTCCAGCCCAATGCCCTTACGGTTTGTCTCGACACAGGCTATCAAGGTTGTCCCGCTTCCCAGGAAGGGGTCTAGCACAGTATCACCAACGTAGCTAAACAGCTTGATGCAACGGCGTGGCAGTTCTACTGGAAAGGGCGCAGGATGGCCCACTCTTGTCTTGCTCTCACCACTGAAGTCCCAAACGCCATTAGTCCATGCCATGAACTCCGACTTCGCGATAGACGACTGCCCACTACCACTGGTTTTCTTCCAATGTTTCTTGTAGAGCACTACGATAACCTCTACGGGAGCAATCACGTATGGGGCTGAGGCGCTCAGCCATGAACCCCATGCAGTACGACGTGAGATATTCTGCTCGTTCCAGACAATGGTGGAGTGATACTCCCAGCCTACACGCTTAGCGATAGTGGTGATATCAGCACAGACGCTTTGTTGTCCACCCTTGTTCTTGTCCAGAGGAATATTCAGGCAGAATCGCCCATCGTCTTTGGCCCATTGATAGCATCGTGCCAGCCATTGCTCAGTCCAAGCCAGATAGCCAGGATAAGGCATCTCATCGTCGTGCGAGTCGTATTGAATATCAACGTTGTATGGAGGGGAAGTGACGATCAGATCAATAGTATTCTCTTGTAACTGTTGTGTCAGTAAGACATCAGTGTGGTATATCTGAATTGTGTCGGTACTGAAGTAGAGATTGTCATTCATCTGTCAATCCCTTGTGATTCTATACAGAACCTACTACCATCAGGCCCACTTAGGGTCACAGCATCCTTTAGGGCTTGCGCTAAATCTGGCTTTTCCATCAGCATACCTCCTTCCTGCCCCAGTATATCATAATAACTGGTATCGAGTCAATAAAAATGGCGGCTGACTCAAGACGAATCATAGTGGAAATCAAAAGAGGACACTACCAACAGACTTTGACTCCAGCGAGGAGTGCTCTCTTGACAAGAGGTTATTTTTTGTGATATGATGAAGGCGCTCAAGAATATCCTGATTGGAGCAAAACGATGATCTCTACCTGGGCTAAAGGCCGCCAGATCGTAGCCACCGTTTTGATCCCTCTGGCGGCGGTTCTGGTTGCCCTGGCGGCGGGCGCCATTTTGTTACTTATCGCCGGGGCCAATCCGCTGGTAGCTTATCGTCCCCTTTTTCTGGGCGCTTTGGGCAGCACCTATGGCCTGACCGAGACGTTGGTTAAGGCCTGTCCGCTCCTGCTGGTGGGCCTGGGCATCGTCATTGCCTTTCGAGGCGGGATCCTCAACATTGGAGCCGAAGGGCAGATCATCGTCGGAGCTTTGGCTACCACAGTGGTTGCCCTGGGGCTGCCTGACCTGCCGGGGGTAGTGCTCATTCCTCTCTCAATGCTGGCTGGTTTCCTGGGCGGGGCGGTATGGGGAGGCATCCCCGGCCTGCTCAAAGCGCGTCTGGGCGTCAACGAAATCCTGAGCACCATTATGATGAATCAGATCGCTTTGCAGGCGGCCATGTTTCTGTTACGTGGCGTTCTGATCGATCCCGAAGAAATTGCCTATGGTACGGGCTATCCTCAGTCTTCCCAATTACCACGTCAGGTCTGGTTAGTTCGTCTCATCCCGCGCACTCGGTTGCATTGGGGCATTCCGCTGGCTCTGCTCCTGGCGGTGTTGGTTTACGTCTTCCTGTGGCGCACCACCATTGGCTATCGTATCCGGGCGGTGGGCGCCAATCCTGACGCTTCGCGCTACGCTGGCATCAACGTGCCGCGCTACCTGGTGCTGGCTATGCTGCTCAGCGGTGGTTTCGCCGGGCTGGCCGGAGCTATCGAGGTGTTGGGCATTCACCACCGCATGTTAGATGGCATCTCGGCGGGCTATGGTTTTTCGGGGATTGTGGCCGCGCTGTTTGGCCGACTGCATCCGCTGGGAGCCATGCCGGCCTCCATTCTATTTGGCGCTCTCCTGGTGGGGGCGGACATGATGCAGCGGGCAGTGGGCGTCCCGTCCGGGATGGTCAACGCTCTCCAGGGGTTAGTGGTCATCTTCGTCGTCAGCAGCGAGCTATGGTCGCGGCGGCAGGCTGGCCGACGAGTGAGCGCCACTGGAGAAAAAAAGGAATAAGAGCCTGAACTGCCCTGGGAGAGGCAAGACCACGCTCCGAGGGCGAAGCCTGGAGTTCATCTTATGGAAGAATTGTTTCAGCAAGGGGTCATCATTGGCATTCTGGCCTCCGGCATCCGGCTATCCGCTTCTTATCTATTTGCTTCTCTGGGCGAGATGTTTGCTCAACGCTCCGGGGTGCTCAACCTGGGGGTGGAGGGCATCATGCTCATGGGGGCTTTCGCCGCCTTCTACGCCACCCACACTTACGGCAGTCTGGGGCTTGGGCTGCTGGCGGGGATGATAGTGGGCGGGATCATGGGGCTGGCTATGGCCTTCATCAGCGTGACCATGCAGGCCGAGCAGGGTATCAGCGGCATTGGTCTGCACCTTTTCGGCTGGGGGCTGTCCAGCCTGCTGTTTCGCATGACCCTGGGGGCGATCAGCAGCGTGGAAGGGTTTGCCCCTATCCGCCTCCCTGTTCTGAGCCACATACCCTTTCTGGGGCCTATCCTGTTCGAGCACAACTTTCTGGTTTACCTGGCCCTTATTCTGGTGCCCGTCTCCTGGGTGGTGCTCTTTAAGACCACTCTGGGGTTGAAGATCCGGGCCGTGGGGGAGAATCCCCAGGCCGCCGATACCCTGGGGGTCAGCGTGGTGGGGACGCGCTATCTGTGCGTCACCCTGGGGGGGGTGATGGCCGGTCTGGCCGGCGCTTATCTGTCCATCGGCCTGACCAACATGTACGTGGAGAACATCACCGCCGGACAGGGCTTCATCGCCGTGGCCCTGGTCTATTTCGGGCGCTGGCATCCCTGGGGCATGTTGATCGGGTCGTTGCTGTTCAGCACCGTCAACGCCCTGCAAATCTGGGTGCAGGTGTTGGGCCTCCAAATCCCCTACGAGTTTGCGGTGATGATGCCTTACGTCCTGACCATCGTGGCGCTGGCCTTCGCGGTGAGCCGGGTCAGGGGGCCGGCGGCCCTGACCAAACCTTTCGAGCGGGGGGAAGCGTAAGGAGCTTTTGAAAATGGAAAGTTTGACTCTGGAGAAGGGGAAATTTCCTTTAGCCATAGTGCGAGATATAGAAAGAGTAAAGTCTATCTTGCGCCGCTATGGTGCTAAAAAGATCATTTTGTATGGTTCGTTGGCAAGAGGAGACTATAAAGCCGACTCAGATATAGATATATGTTATGAGGGAATCCCCGATAAGTACTATTTTCGCGTGATTGCTGAATGTTTAATGATAACTCAGAGACGAATAAACATATTAGATTTTGAAAATATGGAGGGTTACTTTAAAGATAGAGTGCTTAAAGAAGGAAGAATAATTTATGAGCTTCCAAGAACTAAAGAATGAAATATATTTTGGACTGCAAAGTCTGGATAAAATTCATTTAAATATCTTGACATTCTATTGATGGCCCTGTCATTGAGCCAGGAGGCCGGTGGCGAATTTCAGAGGGTACACCGCCCAGAAAGCGATCAGTTTGACAGATGGCGAACGATGCGCTATAATCAGTGTTTGTTAGCTGCTGGTGTAGCCCAGCTTGAATCGGGCCGCCAGGCTTGTTTATTAACTTAAGGAGGGGGATATCTTTTTTAACATATGGATGAAAAAAATCTAAGAGTGTTGGCCGCCATCATCATTTTAACGTTAGTGGTGGCCTGGATCGATTGGCCGGGTAATTCTGGTATTCACCTTGATGTTGGGTTCCTCGAATTTCTAGGCATCAGGCGTATTGACAAAGACATAAAAGTGCACCAGGGGCTTGACTTGCAAGGAGGTCTTCAGGTCCTTCTGGAGGCAGACGTATCTGAAGGGCAGACAGTCGAGCCTGGTATGATGGAAGCGGCCAGGGTCATCGTCGATAACCGCGTGAACGCCCTGGGCGTGGTGGAGCCTCTGGTCCAACTTCAGGGCGAGCGGCGCATCATCGTCGAGTTGCCGGGTATCGAGGACCCGGAACAGGCGATCGCTACCCTCCGCGAGACGGGGCTGCTGGAGTTCATTGACGCCGGGACCACCTACCTTGAGGAAGGAACGGTGGTCAAAACTACCTGGGGTGGGGGAGTGTCCGACAGTCAGGTGCCTACCACCACCGCCACCCTGTCCCCTGAAGAGGAAACGGAGGTCGCGACCTCAGCGGCGGCCCTCACTTCTACATCTGAAGAACCAGAAGCAAAGACCGAGACCCCTACCTCCGAAGAGACAGAGGTAGAAGAGGTAACCCCCACCGCGACCGCCGAACCTGCGAAAGAGGTCACGGTCACCGTCTCTTCTGAGGAAGGCTCCGCTGAAGAAGCCGCTCCAGAACCTTCGCCTACCCCCGTCGAGCGGGTTTTCGAAACGATCCTGACCGGCAGGGACTTGAAGACAGCCGAGGTGGGCCTGGATGAGTACGGGAAGCCCCAGATCGGCCTCGAATTTAACCCCGACGGAGCCAAGATATTTGCCGACTTTACATCTAAAAACGTGGGCAAATTCCTGGCTATTGTGCTGGACAAGGTGGTCATTTCCTGTCCCACCATCCAGACGCCCATCCGCGACGGCAGAGGACGCATCACCGGGCGCTTCGAGTTGGAAAAGGCCCGAAGCATCGCCATCCAGCTTAAGTATGGCGCTCTGCCCGTCCCGCTGCGGGTGGAGACGGTCCGTACCGTAGGCCCTACTTTGGGCCAGGATTCGGTGCAAAAGAGCATTCGGGCCGGGAGCATCGGGCTATCGGTGGTGCTGCTCTTTATGCTGATCTACTACCGGCTGCCTGGCTTCCTGGCCGATCTGGCGCTCATCATTTATGGCCTGCTGAACTTCGCCATTTACAAGTTCGGCATCCCCGGTATCTTTCCGGCCATCACCCTGACCTTACCGGGCATCACGGGCTTCATTCTATCCACGGGCATGGCTGTGGATGCCAACATCCTCATCTTCGAGCGCATGAAAGAAGAATTGCGGGCGGGCAAGAGCCTGAGAGCGGCCATCGACGCCGGCTTCGACCGGGCCTGGACTTCCATCCGCGACTCCAACCTCTCGACCATCCTCACCTGTATCATCCTGTACCTGTTTGGGAACACTTTTGGGGCCAGCGTGGTCAAAGGGTTTGCCATCACCCTGGGCATTGGGGTGGTGATCAGCATGTTCACGGCCATCACCGTCACCCGCACTTTTATCCGCTTCATCTTCGATTGGATGGGCGAAGAGTTGCGGGATACGCGCTGGCTGCTCGGAATTTGATTTATAAATAGTTACCTGGCACTTTAGAAGTTGCTATGAAAAACGATCAACAACTAACAGTAGAATTTAACGAACTGAACCGCTTTTCACACGCTCGGATGAAACCTACAGACGCAATGAGCAATCACAGTCTTGAGGGGAGATACTATTATTGATAGCATTGCCAGCGTTCGTTCAATTCTCACGTTCGTTGTTGATCCTTCGGTTTCATACATAGTGCCAGGTACCTGAGAATGTATTCATCCTGGGAGGATCCATGTTTGACATCGTAAGTAAACGTTACTATTACTTCGCCCTGTCGCTTTTAATCATCATTCCCGGCCTGGTGGCCATGATTTACTCCACCATCCAGTACGGCTCTCCGGTGAAGCTGAGCATCGATTTTACCGGCGGCGCGTTGTTGGAGCTACGATTTGAGGAGACCATCCAACCGGCCGAGGTGCGCCAGGTCTTCGTAGACTTTGGCTACACCGATACCTCGGTGCAGACCACCGCCGACGAGCGGACGGTCCTCATCCGCTCCAAGCCCCTGGATCCGGAGACCAAAGAGGCCCTCAAGAGCAAGCTGGAGGAGACTTTTGGTTCTGTGGAGGAACTGCGTTTCGAGTCGGTAGGCCCCACCATCGGGCAGGAGGTGACGGGCGCCGCCACCACCGCCGTGATAGCCGCTTCGTTCATCATCCTGGCTTTCATCATCTTTGCTTTCCGCAAAGTGCCAAAAGCTTTCCGCTATGGGATGTGCGCTATCTTCGCCATGGTGCACGACATTTTGGTGGCCGTTGGTCTGTTCTCCATTTTTGGGCTGTTCATGGGGTGGGAGGCCGATGCTCTGTTCCTGACGGCCATCCTGACCGTTATTGGCTTTTCCGTGCAGGATACTATCGTGGTCTTCGACCGCATCCGGGAAAATATCCCCAAACGGCGGGGCGAACCTTTTGAGACCATCGTGAACCGCAGCCTGCTGGAGACCTTGCACCGCTCCCTGGCTACTCAGCTTAACGCCATCTTTGTGCTCATCGCCATCCTGCTCTTCGGCGGCGCCACTATCAAGCAGTTTATCGCCATCCTCCTGATCGGCCTTTTCAGCGGCACGTATTCTTCTATATTTAACGCCGTGCCTCTGCTGGTCGTCTGGGAGAACGGCGAGATCGGCGCCTTCTTCCGTCGTCTGTTCGGCAGAGGAGAGGCTAAAGCGGCAGCCTGATCCAGAGGCTTCCCGGCCTGACATTTGTGTCGCGCCCCCGTCAAATGGTCTTCAGGAAGACTTAAAGAGGAGTCTTAAACAGGAAAGGAGGTGCTGATCAGGAATCTAAACGCCTATTTTCAAAGTCCCCGATTATTTTACTAAAGAAGGAGGAGTAACACAATGTCTAGAGTCAAACAATGGATGATCGCCATCAGCGTGCTGACCGTGGTAGTTATGGTTCTGTCCGCCGTAGCCATGCCCCCTGCTGTCTCCCTGGCGGCAGAAGAGACAGTGCTCAGAATCACCTTCTCCTGGCCCACCTACATAGACCCGGCGGTGGGGTCTGACTTCTCCAGCTCATCTGCTCTGTGCAACCTGTACGACACCCTGGTCTTCCCCAACACCGAGGGTGAGGTCGATCCTCACGTGGCAGAGAGATGGGAGGTCTCAGACGACGGCCTCACCTGGACCTTCTATCTCAAGGAGGGGGTCAAATTCCACAACGGGAGCGAGCTGACGGCCAGCGACGTAGCCTTCAGCATGAACCGCATGTTGGAGATCGGCGAAGGATACGCCTACGTGTTCCTGGGGACTGTGGAAAGCGCCACCGCCCTCGACGACTACACCGTCCAGTTCGAGCTTGCCAAACCGAGCGGCATCTTCCTCATCAGCCTGGTTCGCCTGTACATTGCCGACGACGAGGAAGTGATGGCTAACGTCGTCACGCCGGGACCTTACGGCGACAACGGCGACTACGGCAAGGAGTACCTCCTGACTCACGACGCCGGCTCTGGTCCCTACATGGTCAAGGAGTTCCCCCTGGAAGAGTACCTTTTGATGGAGAAGTACGACGGCTGGGTCGGGACGTTCCACCCGGACGCGCCCGACCAGGTTAAATACATCGCCACCACTGAGCCAGCCACCATTCGCACCCTGATGTCTCGCCAGGAATTGGAGATCACGGACCAGTGGCAGCCCGTTGAGGCCCTGGAGGCGCTCGACGCCATAGAAGGGGTGGACATCGCGGCCTTCCCGAGCCTCACCGAATTCTACTATATGGTCCACACCAAGAAGGCGCCCACGGACGACCTCCACTTCCGGCGGGCCATGGCCTACGCCTTCGACTACGAGGCCGCCGTCGGTCTGGAGTGGCCGGGGACGAAACAGTCGCAGGGGCCGGTGCCGGCCCTCACAGCCGGCCACGATCCGGACGTCTTCGTCTTTCACCGTGACCTGGACAAGGCCCGTGAGGAGTTGGCGCTCTCGCCCTACGCCGATGAACTCGATCAGTACCCGGTGGTACTGCACTGGATCACCGACGTACCTGCCGAGGAGAAGTGGGCCCTTCTCTTCCAGGCCAACATGGCCGATATCGGCATCGATGTCGAGGTCGTGGGCACGCCGTGGACGGCTGTGGTCGAGGAAACAGCCGACATCGAGACCAGTCCTCACATCGTGACCATCTACGTCTCAGCCGACTTTCCCGAAGCGGGTTCCCTGCTGAAGGTGCGCTACCACTCCGACGCGGCCGCCACCTGGTCGCAGAACGAGTGGCTGTTGGATGATGAGCTGGATCAGATGATTGACGATTCCCTGGCTACCGTGGACCAGGAAGAGAGGTTCGCCAAGTACAGGGAGCTTCAGAATTACATTATGGATCTCTGCCCCAGCCTCTTCCTGTACGACCAGGTTCAAAAACATGCTTACCAATCGGCCTACGTAGACTTCCCTGCGGCGCGGGGAGAGGTCATCCCCCTGATGGGCCTCAATATGTTCGCGCCCCGGATCGGGGTCACCGGGCCATAAGATGTTTCCCCTGTGTTAAACCAAGCCCCTGAGGGGCCTCAATCGGCCTCTCAGGGGCTTCGACTGGACTCCTTATATCGAGGAGGATGGATAGATGAGGTTGATTACTTTCATCATTCGTCGTGTCTTTCATTCCATTTTTGTCTTACTCGGTCTCTCCATAGTGATCTTTGGCATTTCTCGAATCATGCCTGGTAATCCGGCGCGGATGGCCGTGGGGCCCAGGGCGCCCCAGTGGGTGATCGACGAACTGAGCCAACAGATGCACCTGGATGAGCCGCTTTACAGCCAGTACTATTACTGGCTGCGCGACGCCTTACATGGCGATTTTGGCGTCTCTCTGGTAACGCGGCGCCCGGTGGCCGACGACATCAAGGAATTTTTCCCGGCCACGCTGGAATTGACCCTCTTTGCGGGCTTCATTATGGGCGGAGGGGGCATCCTGTTGGGAACGATCTCTGCCCGGCATAAGGACACCTGGATCGATAACCTTTCGCGCGTCATTGCCTACCTGGGAGTGGTGACCCCCGCTTTCGTCTTTGGCATCTTCTTTCTTCTGCTGTTTGGGATGACCCTGGACTGGATGCCGACGATGGGGAGGCTCAGTCCCGGGGTGTCGCCCCCGCCAACCATCACCGGCCTCATCACTTTAGACTCCCTGCTGACCGGCAATCTGACCGCCTTCTTCGACGCCCTGTGGCACCTTATCCTGCCCGGCGTGGCCCTGGCCATGGGGGGGCTGGCTCAGGAGTCTCGCATCACCCGCTCCACCATGTCCGACAATCTGACCAAGGACTACGTCGCCTCTGCCCGCTCCCTCGGTATCCCGGAGGGGGAGATCATGAGGCGTTTTCTACTCAAACCGTCCCTGATCCCGACGGTCTCGATCCTGGGTCTGGACTTCGCCGGGACGATGAGCAATGCTTTCCTGGTGGAGATGATCTTTAACTGGCCCGGCAGTTCCCGTTATGGCATCAATACTATGTTGCGCAAAGACTTGAACGCCATCGCCGGGGTGGTCTTGACCCTGGGGGTGGTGTTCATCATCGTCAACATCGTGGTGGACGTCGTCGTCAGTCTGCTCGACCCCAGAATCCGCCTGGCTTCACAAAGGGGTGAATAACGTGACAGTACAGACAAAGAGTCCAACTCTGCCAAAGAGCAGGATCATAGAACAACTTGGCCGCAATTGGTACAAGTTCTCGCGCAATACGCTGTCCATCGTGGGGTTGTGCACCGTCCTCCTGGTCGTCTTCCTGGCCGTTTTCGCTCCCCTGGTGGCCCCCTATCCGAAGCACGCTGGCAAGTTCGTGGACTTTGCCAATGCCAGCCTCCCTCCCGGCCAGCGTTATCTGCTCGGCACCGACGTTATGGGCCGCGACATTTTGAGCCGCATTTTCTTCGGGTTCCGCTTCTCGCTAATGATGGGGCTGGTCGTTCTGGTCCTGGTCGTCCCGCCGGGAGTGACCCTGGGACTGATCGCCGGCTACAATCAAGGCACCTGGATTGACACCGTGATCATGCGTATCACGGACATTTTCCTGGCCGTGCCCCCCCTGATCCTGGCCCTGGCTATTTGCTCTGTTCTCACCCCGAACCTGTTCAACGCCATGATAGCCGTCTCCTTGATGTGGTGGCCGTGGTACACGCGGCTGGTCTACGGGCTGACCTCTACCCTGCGGAATGAATTCTTCGTCAGTTCGGCGGAGACGCTCGGAGCCAGCACGTTCCACATTCTTTTCCGGGAGATCCTTCCCAACTGTATCTCGCCCATCTTTACCAAGATGAGCCTCGATATGGCGTGGGTCATTCTTCTCGGTTCGGCCCTCAGTTTCGTGGGGCTTGGGGTGCAGCCCCCGAAGCCCGGCCTGGGCACCATGGTGGCCGGTGGATCCGACTACCTGCCAGAGCAGTGGTGGATTTCAGTCTTTCCCGCCCTGGCTATCGTGGTCGTCGTCCTGGGCTTCAACCTGTTGGGCGATGGCCTGCGCGATATGCTCGCCGCCGAGGAGGTCTGAGATGAGCACTCCCTTGCTGGAGATCAAGGACCTGTATGTCCACTTCAACGTCTACGGAGGCACGCTCAAAGTCCTGGATGGAGTGAACTTCACCGTGCACGGCGGAGAGAGGGTGGGCCTGGTGGGCGAGACCGGCTGCGGCAAGACGACGACCATGAAGTCCATCCTGCGCATCCTGCCCATGCCGCCGGCCTGTATCCCAGGCGGCGAGATCTATTTCAGGGGCCAGGACATCCTCAAGATGGGAGCGAACGAACTGCGACAGGTGCGAGGTGAGAGGATATCAATGATCTTCCAGGACCCAACCGCGGCCCTTAACCCGGTTTTCACCATCGGTCAACAACTGGGAGCCGCCGTTAAATACTCTGCGGAGACAAAACTGTCCGGGAAGGAAATTCGCCAGCAGGCGCTCGTTTCTTTAAAGGAGGTGGCCCTGCCCGATCCGGAACGGATGCTGGATAGCTACCCCATCCAACTGAGCGGCGGGATGCGGCAGCGGGTCTGCATCGCCATGGCCCTGGTCGCCAGCCGCGAACTGCTCATCGCCGACGAGCCAGGCACCTCCCTGGATGTCACCATCCAGGATCAAATCCTGCGGCTGTTGCGCCAGTTGGTGGAGGAAAAGAACGTGTCCGTCATCCTCATCACCCACACCCTGGGAGTGGTGCGGCAGACGACCGACCGGGTGTACGTTATGTACGCCGGCAACATGGTGGAGGTGGCGGCCACAGAGGAGCTTTTCTCTCGCCCGCTGCACCCCTACACTCATGGGTTGATGGAGGCCGTCCCTAAGCTGACAGGGGGCGGCATCGCCGACGGCATCCCGGGGCGCATCCCTGATTATCTCGACCCCCCGCAGGGCTGCCGTTTTCATCCCCGTTGCTCCCGCGTGATGAACATCTGTCGGCGAGACAAACCCCGCTTCTACAGAGTCAGCGACGACCATGAGGTGGCCTGCTTTCTTTACAAAGATGGCGGAGTGAAAGCTGACCCTTCGGGTTTCCAAAACCCCAAGGGTCTGCGGTCACGAAAGGAAGTCCCATGACCACCGATATCCTGACCATCATCGATCTGAAAAAATATTTCGTCATCGGGCACAGCGGCCTTTTGAAACGGAAGGCCGTCACCGTCAAGGCGGTGGATGGCATCTCCTTCGCCGTGCGCCAGGGAGAGACCTTCGGCCTGGTCGGCGAATCCGGCTCCGGCAAGAGCACCGTGGCTTACACTGCCATCGGCATGTACCAGCCCACCAGCGGCGACATCAGCTTTCGGGGGCAAAGCCTGTTCGGCGAAAACAATAAACGGCCCCTGGCCCTCAAGAAAGAAATCCAGATCGTTTACCAGGATCCAGGCTCGTCCCTGAACCCCAGACGGACCATCAGACAAATTCTGGAGTTGCCGCTCCAGATTCATCGCCCGCGCGAAGACCGGCTGGAACAGGTCATCCGCCTGCTTGAAATGGTGGAACTGCCCCCGGACTACATGTATAAGTATCCCCAGATGATAGGCGGGGGCGAAAAGCAGATGGTGGCTATCGCCAGGGCGCTGGCTACTGAGCCATCTTTCGTCATCCTCGACGAGCCGACCTCGGCCCTGGACGTTTCCATCCAGGCCAAAATCATCAACCTCCTCATCCGCCTTCAGGACGAATTTCAGCTCTCCTACCTGTTCATCACCCACGACCTGAGCCTGATGCGAAACGTGGCCTCGCGGGTGGCTATCATGTACCTGGGCAAGATCTGCGAGATCGCCGAAGCCGCCGAGTTCTTCCGCAATCCGTACCACCCCTATACCCGGATGCTCCTCTCCTCCATTCCGGTCATTTCGGAGGCCGAAGAGGAGTTCAAGCCCAAAAGGATAATCTCCACCGGCGAGATTCCCAGCCCGGTCAATATCCCCAGCGGGTGCAGTTTTCACCTGCGCTGCCCCGAAAAGATGGAAATCTGCTCTCAGGTGGATCCGGTCATGGTCGAGGTGGAGGAGGGGCATACGGTGCGCTGCCACCTTTATGGTGGAGGTTAGAGATTGGAGGTATGGCTATGCTGCTTGAACATCGGGGGAAACGTCCGCACATCCACGAATCGGCCTACGTGGCCCCTAATGCCGTGATCTGCGGGGACGTAACCATCGGCGAGAACAGCCGCGTCCTCTTCGGGGCGGTGCTGGTGGCGGAGGGAGGGCCGGTGGTCGTCGGGGCGCACTGCATCATTATGGAGAACGCGGTCATTCGGGGCACACGTTGGCATCCAACCCACCTTGGCGACCACGTGCTGGTGGGGCCGCGCGCCTACCTGACCGGCTGCACGGTGGAAGACAACGTATTTCTGGCGACGGGCGCTACCATCTTCAACGGAGCCAGGATCGGCACGCGGGCCGAAGTGCGGATCAACGGAGTCGTTCACCTCAAGACCACTCTGCCGCCGGATGCCGTGGTGCCCATCGGTTGGATCGCGGTGGGCGACCCCGCCGAGATTCTGCCCCCCAAAGACCACGAAAAAATTTGGGCCATTCAGGAGCCTCTAAACTTTCCGCGTGAGGTATTTGGCCTGGGGCGAGCGCCTGCCGGGGAAACGATCATGCCAGAACTCACACGGCGCTATGCCAGGGCGCTGGGGAGACATAAGGATGATGAGATTCTGGATGCAGGAGCGGATCACATTAACTGAATATGAGGGAAGTGAGCTTGGCAGTTGTTGTGTATGATAAGATGGGTTATCAAACACTATCGGGGGATAAGCAACAATGACAACACGGTTTTTGCAATCCCTGCAATCTGATCTATGGACGGAGATTACTTCGCTGGCAAAGGAAGCAGAGCGTAGGTATGCAGCCGTTGCCTATCTGGGCACGGGCGCAACGAGGCTATTACCGCTAAAGCGAGGGGATGTGCTCGTAGTGGATATGAGCCTGGCATCTATCCGTGCTGGTCGGACTAACCCTGCTGAAATCGAAAAGTATCTCAAGCGCGGTGTTGAGGTCTACTCTTGCCACAATCTCCATGCCAAAGTTTTTGTTTTTGACGATATGGCAATTGTCGGCAGTGCGAACGTTTCTAAGAACTCGCAGGAGCTTTTGATTGAAGCCGCGCTATTCACGACAGACACAACCGTAGTGGACTCGGTTAGAAACTTTATCTTTTCACTTAAGGGCGAGATCGTTACTCCAGAGTATGTGGAAACCTGCAAGAAAGAATACAAGCCGCCAATTTTACCGCCATCAGTCCACCGGCCAAAACGTTCTGGCACTGTTGTCCCTGTCCATCCCAGATTGCGAATTGAGCGAGTTTATCCCATCACCATTGATTCGCAAGAGGAGAAGTTGCTGGAGGGCGGTGTGGAAAAGGCAGAGAAAAAACTAGGGGATACACAGTTGTATACTGTACACTCTGTGCGTTTCCCTGAAGGTAGCACGTTAGCAAAGAAAGCAGAGATTGGTGATCTGGTTATTCAGGTTTGGAAGGAGAAGGATGGTAAGCTTTGGGTTTATCCTCCCGGTCGGATAGTTTATATTCAGCTTTATACGCGTTCACGTGACAACAGACGTTTCAAATTTATACACTTGGAGGCACCCAAACAACCCCGGTTGGTACCATGGGAGAAATTTAGAAGTGTGCTTAGAAAAAAACTTGCCAGAGTCGGTAAGCACCATATAAGTCGTGAAATCACCGATGCTCAATTGAAACACGAATTGCTTTGCCTATGGCAAGGGGGAGGAGGACCATAACCCAACTGGCCACTATACCACAAGACTCACTGGTCGAAGTTGAGAAAAGGGCGCTCTCCATCCGGCATCCCGAAATCACGCGGAGCATCAGACCGTCACCTGGCAGACTTTGCCCTGTTGGGCCGCAGCACTTTCCCTGATCTTCTCTTCCAGGACTTCCAGGCAAAGAGAAATGGCTTCGCTGATATTTTCCAGAGCCTCTTCCTCGGTACGGCCTTGAGAGACACAGCCGGGGATGGCCGGACATTCAGCTACAATGTAGCCGTCTTCGCCGGGATAGAGAATTACTGTCCAGTTCGTAGTCATATCAGTTCACCTCCGACAGGAGTTTCTGAGTTTTATTCTACGGATTGCAACTGTCAGCGGGTGCTTACCTTTGTAACAGCCGTTCCACCTCTTTAATCAACATGGGGAGGTTGGGGCGGGTGAAGGAGATTTCGGGCGCGGGAATGCGGTGGCGCTTGAGGTCGGGGGGAGCACGTCACGCCTCGCTCAGAGTTGCCAGATGTGGGAGCAGCGAGAGGGGAGCGCCAGGGCTGGCGCTGCGTAAGGCCAGCAATCGCTCACGCAAGGCAGCTTCGTAGGCGCGCCGCCGCTCCTGTCGCAATTCGTAATAGCCGACCCAGCGGATCAGGTCGTGGCTTTGTTCCAACTCGCCTAGCCGGTACAATGTGTACAGGTCTTCAGAGAGTAATCCGTACCGCTGTTCGAGTTCCCGTAATCGAGTGTCCAATCCATGAATGTCTTGTAGAATCTCTTCCAGTGTCACGGCTGTGTCCTTTCAAAAAGCACCGTTTGTTCTTTCTCTGACGCTCGCACTCGGTCTTGGTTGCCATCGTATTGCTCCTACTACTATAGTATATTGTACCATTTTTGATTCTGACTTGCAAACTTAAGGGGGCATCAGCGGGCCTCTCGCCAGCGTCGAATGTCGGCGGTGCTATCTTCGCCGTTACCGGGGGCCAGTTGGGCCAGGGCATCCTGCACAGCCACGGCCTGCCGCACGCCGGGGTCGTTGCCAGGCCCTTTGTTCAACCGCCGGGCTTCGAGGTAGAGCCACATCGCCTCGCCCAGCAATTCGCTGCGGCTGCGACGCTCTTCTTCGGCAAGGCGGTCAAGCTCGGTCAGTAATTCATCGGGGAGGGAAACCATAACTTTGGTAGCCATCGCTCACCTCGTTCATTAAAAAGATGTCTATACTGATTATAGCCATAGGCCATATTTTGTCAACAAGATAAGCGCGGTCGGCGGATTAAAAAACGGATTGAACGGATTATAGCGCGGCCAATCTGTGTCATCCGTGACCAAAATCCGTGTTGGCAATCCGTTAAATCCGTTCCAAAATCCGTTGACCGCTCACTGCACCCAAAATAGAATTTAAGGAAGGAGGAACACGACATGCGAGTAGCAAGCGACGTCGGTGGCACCTTCACCGACCTGGTCTACCTGGACGAAGCGACTGGCGAGATTGGGATGACCAAATCCTCGACCACGCCCCACAACTTCGCCATTGGGGTGGAAGACACCTTGAAGAAATCGGGCATTAATGTGTCTGATACGAGCTTTTTCGTCCACGGCTCGACTATCATCATCAACGCCCTGACCGAACGCAAGGGCGTCAAAACAGGACTGATCACCACCAAAGGCTTCCGCGACGTGCTCCAGATCGGGCGCGCCAACCGCCCCGATATCTACAACATGTATTACACCAAGCCTGAGCCTTTTGTCCCTCGCCATCTGCGGCTGGAGGTGGAGGAGCGGGTCAACTACAAGGGCGAGGCGCTCACCTCTCTGAACGAAGAGGACGTGAAAAAGGTGGTGGAGTTCCTTGAGAAAGAGGGTGTGGAGGCTATTGCCGTCTGCTTCCTGCATTCTTACGCCAACCCCGACCACGAGAAACGCTGTGGGGAGATCGTCCGAACGATGGTGCCCGACATCCCCGTCACCCTGTCCCACGAGATCACCCAGGAGTGGCGAGAGTACGAACGCACTAACACCGCCGTGCTCAACAGTTACGTGCACCCTATCGCCGTCCGCTATCTCAACACCCTGGAAGACGACCTGGGGGAGATGGGCATGGCCCCGGTCGGCCACATCATGCAGTCCAACGGGGGGACGGTCACTTTTGAGCTGGCCCGTCGCGCCCCCATCAACACCGTGGAATCCGGGCCGGTGGCCGGGGTCATCGGGGCGGCGGTCATCGGCGAATTGGTGGGCGAACCCGACGTGATCTCCATCGACATCGGCGGTACGACGGTCAAATCCTCGCTGGTGGAGGGAGGCCAACCCAAGATCACCACCGAATACAAGCTGGGCTATCGTCGTGACTGGGCGGGCTATCCCATTCTGGCCCCTACGGTGGACATCGTGGAAATTGGGGCCGGCGGCGGCTCTATCGCCTGGATCGACCGCGCCGGGGCGTTGCGCGTGGGGCCAGTCAGCGCCGGAGCGGTGCCTGGTCCGGCCTGCTACGGGATCGGGGGGGAGGAGCCAACCGTCACCGACGCCAATGTGGTGGCGGGCCGCATCAACCCCGACTACTTCCTGGGCGGGGAGCTTAAAATCCATCCCGATAAATCCCGCGCCGCTCTCCAGAAGATCGCCGACGCCTTTGACATCAGCGTCGAGGAGGCGGCCATGGGCGTCATCCGCATGGCCGACGCCAACATGGTCACGGCCCTGAAACTGGTCTCGGTACGACGCGGCTACGACCCCAGAGATTTCACGATGGTGGCCTTCGGCGGGGGCGGCTCGATGCACGCTGCGGCCCTGGCCCGTGAGTTGCGGGTCAAGAAGATCATCGTGCCCACCGAACCGGCTGTTTTCTCCGCCTGGGGAATGTTGATGACCGATCTGCGCCAGGACTACATCCGCACCTGGGTAACGCGCACCGACCAGATCGCCCCTGCCGACCTGAGCGCGGCCTTCGTGGAAATGGAAGAGCAGGCCGCCAGAGACCTGTTGGTTGAAAAGGTGGCGCGTGACCGCATCGTCTTCCAGCGTTACGCCGACATGCGCTACGCGGGCCAGGAACACACCGTCAAGGTGCCCATCCCCGGCGGCCAGTTGACAGACGCGGAGATGCCCGCGATCAACGAACGCTTCCATCAACTGCACGAGCACGCCTATACTTTCCGCCTGGAGTCGCCCGTGGAGCTGGTCAACTTCCACCTGACCGCTCTGGGCCAGGTCAAGAAGCCGGAAATCAAGCGCCTCAACGAGAGCAAGGCCGGCAGCGTGGAAACAGCTCTGAAAGGGGAACGTAACGTCAACTTCGACGAGCTAGGCTTCCGTATAAGCCCTATCTACGAGCGCGAGCTGTTACCTTCCGGGGCGACGCTCAGCGGGCCGTTAATCGTCGAGGAACCGGCGGCCACCACGGTGGTCTTCCCCGGCCAGAAAGTCAGCGTGGATGAGTACGGCTTCTTGCACATTGAGGAAGAATGATATAGGTGCCAGAAACCAGGTTTTTTGGCAAAAGCCTGGTTTCCAGAGGAAGAATATAGGAGAGGCTAAAAATGGCAAAATCACAAGTTGATCCTTTCACCATGGAGATCATAAAAGATAGCTTGGTAGCCATCGGCGACGAGATGTTCGTGGCCTTGCAGCGCACCAGCATGAGCACCATCATCTACGAGGTGCTGGACTACGCCTGCGGCCTGACCGATAACAAAGCTCAGCTCATCGCCCAGGGCAACGGGGTGGCCGGTTTTCTGGGGACGCTGACCTACGGCGTGGCTTCGGTGATCGACAAATTTGGGCTGGAGGGGCTGGAAGAAGGCGATATCATCCTCCAGAATGACCCCTATACCGGCGGCGGCACCCACCTTTCTGACGTGGGCCTGTTCATGCCCATTTTCTACGACGGCCAGATAGTGGCTTTTGCGGCCAACAAGGGTCACTGGACGGAGGTGGGCGGCAAGGACGCCGGTTCCTGGACGACCGACGCCACCGAGGTTTATCAAGAGGGTTTGCAATTCCCTTGCATCAAGCTATACAAGCGGGGTGAAATCATCGATAGCCTGGTGGACCTCATTGCCGCCAACGTGCGCACCCCGGACATGACCCTGGGCGATATGTACGCTCAGGCCGCTTCCCTCCGCCTGGGAGCGAAACGCTTCCAGGAGATGTGTGATAAGTACGGGTTAGACCTGGTGCTGGCCGGGATCGAAGCTTTGCTGGACTACGGCGACGAGATGACCCGCAAAGAGTTGGCCAAGCTGCCCAAGGGAGTCTACCAAGCCGTGGACTACATCGATGACGATGGCGTGGGCAATGGCCCCTTCAAGGTGCAGGTCAAAGTGACCATCACCGACGATGAGTTCATCTGTGACTTCACTGGCACTCACGGGCAGGTGCCTGGCCCGGTCAACTGCTCCCGGACGGGCCTTTATTCGGGGGTGCGCTCCATATACAAGGCTCTGACCGACCCGGCCATACCGGCCAACGAGGGTTGTTTCCGCTCCTTGAAAGTCATCTGCCCTGACCGCACTATCTTCACCTGCGAGAAACCGGCCGCCGTGTCCACCTATTGGGAAACCATGCTTTACGTCACCGACCTGGTGTGGCAGGCCATGGCTCCCATCGTGCCGGATAGACTGCCGGCCGGTCACTTCCTGAGCGTGTGTGGGGTGGTGCTGGCCGGACTGCATCCCGACAGCGGCGATCTCTTCCTGCTGGTCGAGCCGCAGGCCGGAGGCTGGGGAGCAGGAGCCACCAAGGACGGTGAGGATGGCCTGGTCTGCGTGGGCGACGGCGAAACTTACATCATCCCCGTAGAGGTGTGCGAAACCCGTTACGGCGTGCTGGTCGATCAATATGGGTTCGACATCTGCGAGGGCGGGGCCGGGCAGTTCCGTGGGGGGCGGGGGCTGGTGCGCGACTATCGCATCACCGCCGACGAAGCCTGGTACACCGGCACCTTTGGCCGCTATAAGTTCCTGCCCTGGTCCCTGGCCGACGGACAAAAAGGATCCAAGAACTACACCAAAATCCTCTTCGCCGATGGGCGGGAGCCGGAAGAGTTTGGCAAAACGGCCCGCTTTCACATGAAGAAGGGCGACGTGGCTCGCCTGATCACCGCCACCGGCGGCGGCTACGGCAATCCCTACGAACGACCCCTCGAAGCCGTGCAGGAGGATGTCAGGAATGGCTACATCACCCTGGAGATAGCCGAAAAAGACTACGGGGTGATACTGGACTCGGACACTTTGGAGGTGAAGGGCACAACCGGGGAGCGGGGCTAAGTCGCTCCGAAAGTGACCGCCGACCCTTTGGGTTTTAGAAACCCGAAGGGTCGGCGGTCATATCTGCTTCCAAAGATGTCTGGCACTTATCCGTAGCCTGAGAGGTTTAAATGGGAGCAATGGAGTATAAACGGCTGGTCATGGCCGGCCCCTTCCGCTGGGTGGTGCTGACCACCGGGGAAAAGGTGACCACCTTTCTCTTTTTCGTCAAGGTGCTTTATACGGAAAAGGGCAAGGGCACTGTTCTCTTCGTGCAGAGCGATCTGCAAGCCAGGGGACAGCACGACGTCTTTGCCGTCTTCTCCGACAATCTGGAGGTGGCTGAGTACCTCCGCGACCGGATATTCAGTTACACGCCCTTTGCCGGGGCGCCCGGCCAATCGCCGCCCGCCCCGCTGGTGGAGGCTCAATTTAGCAGCCAGGACAACTTCCCAGAGAGCATTGTGGAAGAGATGCAGGCTGTGGACGGCAGCACCGTCAAATTGACCTTCCTCAAGCTGGGCGCGCCCCGTCTGGGTCTGAGGGTGGTGAATGAGGAGCTGGCGGAGGTCACGGCCTTCGCCGTGCCGCAGGATTTCCGGCTGGAGATCAACGGCCAGGCGCCCGTCGGCGAACTGGGCCTCGGCCCCCTGGATGAAGCGCCCCCCATCGGAGCCGATTTACAGAACGTGTGGTATGAAAGATCACCCTGAAAGCGCCTGGCGCTTAGTTGAAGGCGAGGCGGCCCTCGATCCACAGCGACAGGAAGCGGCGCGGGAGTACGCTCGCCGCCGCCGTCGGCTGCTGGTCGTGGACCTGGCGTTGTCGGTGCTATTGATCGTGGGCTTCCTGGTGAGCGGCGCCTCGCGCTGGCTCAAGGCGCTGCTGCTCGGTGCCGGGCTGACCTCTCCGTGGGCGTTGGTAGGTGGGTACGTGGCGGTGGTCTTCGTGGGCTACACCCTGCTGTTGTGGCCTCTGGCCTGGTGGAGCGGGTACGTCCTGCCCCATCGTTATGGCCTGAGCACCCAGACGCGGCGCGGTTGGCTGGCCGACGAACTTAAGATGCTGGCCTTGGGGCTGGCGCTGAGCGTGCCGGTGGCCGAGGTGATCTACTGGCTGCTGCGGAGCTACCCCACTACCTGGTGGCTGTGGGCCGGGGCGTTCCTGATCGGGTATTCGGTGCTGTTGGGCCACCTGGCCCCGGTGCTGATCGTGCCCCTCTTCTACAAGCTGACTCCCCTGCACGATCCGGAGCTGGTGGTCCGCATCCAGCGGTTGGCCGAACGGAGCGGCACGCGCCTGGTGGGCGTCTATACCATTGACCTGAGCAGGCGCACCAGGGCAGCCAACGCCCTGGTCATGGGGCTGGGACGCACCAAACGCATCGCCCTGGGCGATACGCTCTACCAGGACTACACGCCCGATGAGATCGAGACCATCATCGCCCACGAACTGGGCCATCAGGTTCACCACGACCTGGAGTTGGGGGTCGTGGTGCAAAGCCTGCTGATGCTGGGCAGCCTGTACCTGGCGCAACTCTTCCTGGGCTGGGGCGTGGCCCGCTTTGGCTTCGAGGAGCCGGGCGACGTGGCGGCTCTGCCTTTGTTCGTGCTGGCGGTGGGCCTCTTCTCGGTCGTGACCCTGCCGCTCGTCAACGCCTACTCTCGCTGGCGCGAGCGGCTGGCCGACCGTTTCGCGATCCAGGTAACGGGCGCTCCGAGGGCCTTCGCTCAGGCCATGATCCGCCTGGCTAACCAAAACCTGGCCGAAGCCGATCCGCCGCGCTGGGTGGTGTGGCTGCTCTACTCACATCCGCCCATTAGGGAGCGGGTAAAGCTGGCAGCCGGATCTCAGCGACCTCTGCGGTGAGAAAATACATCAACACAGACGGGAGAGACTACAACCCGCTCCAAAATCCGTTGACCGTTTCACAAAGCATTGGAAGAGATGATCAGATCGGCGGTGGCGATGTTGGTGGCGATGGGGATATTGTGCACATTGCAGGCCCGCAGCAAGGTCTGGATGTCGGGATCGTGAGGGTGTTTGTCCAGAGGATCAACGAAGAAAAAAACACCATCCACCTCTCCCTGAGCAACACGGGCTGCGATCTGGGCGTCACCGCCATAAGGGCCTGATAGAAGTCGTTCGACCTTCAGGCCAACTTTCTCTTCCAACAGTTTGCCTGTAGTACCGGTCGCCAGTAGTTTATAGCCCGCCAGCTTCTCGCGGTTAAAAGTGGCGAAGGCCACCATATCTGCCTTTTTGCCATCGTGGGCGATGATGGCGATAGTTTTCAAACGGTCGTTCTCACTCATATCTGCTGTTTCCTATCTCCTTTTAAGTACATCATAACCTTGCAAATATTACGGGCGAAGACCCGGCCCGCAAAAACTCACGACTTCTCCACCATTTGACAACCAAAGCTCAACCTAAAAACTGTTGTTATTGTGCTATATTATAGGCGTGGTGTAAGCCTTGCCTTGGGGAGGGTAAGGCGAGGGGCAAAGGTCAGGAGCCTTTGCCCCTCCGCTTTTTTTCAGGCTGGTTCATCGCCCCACAGGATCAAACGCGGTTCGTAGGGACTGCTCAAATCCTGGTGGTGAGGGAGGATGCGGAGAGTGTAGCCGTGTCGGCCACTGGTTCGACAGGAAATCGCGCCTGTATAGGTGTAGCGTCCGTGGTCATCAGATTGGGCGCAATTCATGGCTATAGCCTGGCCCTTTGAAATCTGCCCCGTGGCATCGAGACGGCTGGCGTAGATTTCCACGGCCACATCCTGAGGCTCCAAGGCCCCCAGGTATATTTCAGCGTGCACCTCAAGCTCAGCGCCGACTTTAAGCTCAGGGGAGGTGTCGGCTTCCACCCTCTCGACACGGATTTCCGTCCAGTGTTCCCTTAGCCTGGCTTTCCACCGGGCCAGAGCTTTGGCCCGCGCCAGGCTGTTCTCGCTCAGATGACGATAACGCCGGGCCGCAGGCAGGTAGAAAAGATCGTTGTACTCGTATAACATGCGGTTGGTGTTGAAAATGGGACAGATGGAGAGCATGGCTATTTTCATGCGACCGATCCAGCCCCGGGGCAGGTCATCAGGCCCGCGATTGTAAAACAAGGGGACGATCTCTTTCTCCAGAAGGTCGTAGATGGCGTTAGATTCAACCTTATCCTGATAATCGAAATCCTCGTACACCTCTCCCCGTCCGATGGCCCAGCCAATGTCGATGCTGTAGGCTTCTGCCCACCAGCCATCCAGGATACTCATGTTCAGGACGCCGTTGGCGGCCGCTTTCATCCCGCTGGTGCCGCTGGCTTCTCGCAGAACGCGCGGGGTGTTCAGCCACACGTCCGCGCCCTGAACCAGGTAGCGGGCCACGTTCATGTCGTAATCCTCAATGAAGACGATCCGCCGCCAAAGCTCCTCCCGTCGGGCGTGGTGGATGATCTGTCGGATCAACTCTTTACCCGGGTCGTCGCGGGGATGGGCCTTGCCCGCGAAGATAATTTGAACCGGACGATCTGGATTGTTGAGGATTTCGATCAGGCGGTCGAGATCGCGGAACAGCAGGGTGGCCCGTTTGTAGGTGGCGAAGCGGCGAGCGAACCCGATGGTCAACGCCTCCGGGTCCAGCGCTTCATTTGCGCTCTCGATCTCGGAAGGAGGAGCGCCCCGCTGTTCCAGTTGGGAGCGCAACCGTCGCCGGGCAAAGGCCACCAGACGTTCGCGGCGTCGCTCGTGGGTGCGCCATAGCTCTCCAGAAGGAATGTGCGTCACTCCCTGCCAGACGGTCGGATCGGTGGGGTGTTCCAGCCAACGCGGTCCCAGATAACGGTCGTAGAGACTGGCCATGTCGTTAGATATCCAGGAGCGAGGATGCATCCCGTTGCTGATGGCGATGATAGGCACTTCGTTTTCAGGCACCTTCGGCCAGATCCCCTGCCACATGCGCCGCGAGACCGAGCCGTGCAACTGGCTTACCCCATTGGTGCAGGCCGCCAGCCGCAGGGCCAAAACGGCCATGCTGAAGGATTGTTGGGGGTCGTCTGGATTCTCGCGCCCCAGAGCCAGGAATTCCTGGCGCGACAGCCCCAGAGCCTTGTAATAATCGGCGAAATATTTGTCCATCAGCTCGGGGGGAAAACGGTCGATCCCGGCTGGAACGGGAGTATGGGTGGTGAAGACGTTACCGGCTGTAGCCACCTCGCGGGCCTCGGCGAAAGAAAGGCCCTGCTCCTGCATGAGAATCCGGATCCTCTCCAGAGCCAGGAAAGCGGAATGGCCTTCATTCATGTGGCAAACGGTGGGCCGCATCCCCAGGGCATCCAAAGCCCGTAAGCCCCCGATGCCCAGCACGATTTCCTGACGGATGCGCATCTCTACATCTCCGCCATACAACTGGTCGGTGAGGTCCCGATCTGGGGGGCTATTGGGGGAGATGTTGGTGTCGAGCAGAAAGAGAGGCACGCGGCCGACCTGGACGCGCCACACCTGGGCCGTGACCTGACGGCCAGGATGGGGCACCTGGACGGTCACCGGGCGGCCATCCTCTCCCCGCTCCAACTGGAGAGGCAAGGTGTAGAAATCGTTCTCAGGATACATCTCCTGTTGCCACCCGTCTACGTTCAGATATTGGCGGAAGTAGCCTTGCTGGTAGAGAAGGCCAACCCCCACCAGGGGCACGCCCAGATCGCTGGCCGATTTCAGGTGATCGCCGGCCAAAACCCCCAACCCCCCGGAATAGATGGGCAGACACTCGGTCAGCCCAAATTCGGCCGAGAAGTAGGCAATGCGCAGCTCCTGGAAAGAGGGATAGGTTGTCTGGAACCAGGTCTTTCTGGACGTGTAGCGGTCAAAACTCTGGCAAACCCGTTCCAGGTGGGCCAGGAAAGCGTCATCCCTGGCAGCCGCCTCCAGCCGCTCCTGCTCAATGTTTCCCAGCATCTGGACCGGGTTGTGATGGGTCTCCTCCCACAGATCATGATCCAGCCGACGGAAAAGGTCAATGGTTTCGTGATCCCAGCACCAGCGCAGATTATAGGCCAGTTCTCTGAGACGTTGTAGTTTATCCGGTAAAGAGGGGATGATGGTAAACGTACAAATGGGTTCCATAGTCTTTTCCTTCCTTTCAAAAATCTTCCGATTTTCGTCAAGGGGTGCGTCCAGATTTTTGGAAGGTGCCCGACCCTTCGGGTTTCTAAAACCCAAAGGGTCGGCGGTCGTATCTGCTTCCAAAAGTGCCAGGCACCTTATCCCCTAAAACTTGGGACAGGCCCTCGTCAAGGGCCAGTTGGCGCAAAGGGCAAAAAGGTGCTACAATGTGACCTGGAAAACTATCCTGGCTCAGAAAAGCCGAGAAGGAAACCCAGGCATGAAACGTCGATTTCCTCTGCCCACTCGCCGACGACCACCGCGCCGCGCCATCCCGCCTCTCGTCACCAGGCGTCGTCTACAGCGCAACCTGGGGGCCATGTTGGGTCTGGCTATCCTGAGCATTCTGATAGGGGCTGCTCTGCTGGCTTCATTCATTACTCCCTACGATCCTCTGGCCGTAACCGCCGGTCAGGAGTTCCGAGCGCCCGACCTGGCTCATCCGGCCGGCACCGACCTTTTCGGGCGAGACATTCTGAGCCGTCTCCTCTTCGGAGCGCGGGTCTCCTTGCTGACGGGAGTTATGGCCGTGCTCATAGCTTCTCTACCTGGCACTGTTCTGGGGCTGGTAGCCGGCTACTATGGACGCTGGGTGGACGGCCTGATCATGAGACTGATGGACGTAATGCTCTCTTTTCCGGCCATGTTGTTGGCCCTGAGTATCGTGGCCGCCCTGGGGCCGGGTCTGTTCAACGTGGTGATCGCCGTGGGGGTGGCCGGCATACCGGGCTATACCCGTCTGGTGCGGGGCAGCGTCCTTAGCGTCCGCAAGCGCCTGTACATCCGGGCGGCTCGTACCGTCGGCTGCCGCGATGGGCGCATCATCTTCCGGCACATTCTGCCCAACGTTCTGGCTCCGGCTATCGTCCTGGCTACGCTGGACGTGGCCTGGGCCATCCTCAACGCTTCCTCTTTGAGTTTTCTGGGGCTGGGCGTTCAGCCTCCTACCCCCGAGTGGGGAGCGATGCTCAGCGAAGGACGGGTCTACCTGCGCCAGGCTCCCTGGACCATGATCGCCCCGGGCCTGGCGCTGGCTCTCACCGTGCTGTCTATCAATATGGTCGGCGATGGGCTGCGGGACGCTGTTGACCCCCGCCTGAGAAATCGTACAGGATCAACTGTGGTGAGGGGCGCCCGGCTTCAGCCACTTGACCGCAAAAAGAAACAACCAGCAGACCAGGCTCCCTTCCAGAACGTGGATTTGACCGATCATCAGCACATTCAACCCTAACGAGCCACTGACCAGTTGTCCTGACCCAAAGCCCGCCAGAGCGGCTATCCAGTAAAGGGCCAGTTCCTTCACTCCATGGCCTTGCCATACGTGAAAAAGGGCGCTATAAATGCTGGCTAGCGCTATGGAGAAGACCAATGGTGGAGAGGAAAACACGGGCATCCCCGGACTCCTTAGTTGTATCCGGCTATCGTTCCCCCGCCCAGTACGACCTGCCCCTGGTAAAACACTACCCCCTGGCCGGGGGTTATGTCCCGTTGGGCTTCGACGAAGACGACCCGCACCCGATCTCCGTCCAGGGGCATGACCGTCGCTTCGGCTTCGAGGGCCTGGTAGCGTATCTTGGCCGTGACCTGGAGGGGCGTTTGCGGGGCCCGACCAGATATGAAGTTCACCTGGGTGGCGACCAGCGTCCGTCTTCCCAGCTCTCTCTCTGGCCCCACGATGAGGGCCTCTCTCTCGGCGTCGAGGGCCAGCACGTAGAGGGCTTCTGGAGCGGCGAGGCCCAAACCTTGCCGCTGACCGACAGTGTAGAAAGGCAGCCCCTTGTGCCGGCCGATGATCCTGCCCGTCGTGTCCAGGATGGGGCCAGGACGGATGTCGTAGGGCGCATAGGCGCGCAGGAAACGACGATAATCGTCGTCGAGCACGAAACAGATTTCCTGGCTTTCGCTTTTCCCGGCCACGGGCAATCCTCGCTGCCGGGCCATAGCCCGCGCCTGCTCTTTGGTATAATCGCCCAGGGGCAGCAGCAGATATCTCAACTGCGATTGTCTCAGCATGTACAGGACGTAGGATTGATCTTTGCCCCGGTCGAGGCCGCGCCAGAGCTGATACCTGCCCTTCAGCCGCCTGATTCTGGCGTAATGGCCGGTAGCCAGATAGTCGGCATCCAAAGCCAGAGCTTTCCGCAGCAGGAGACCGAACTTGATGTAGCGGTTACAGGCCAGGCAGGGGTTGGGAGTGCGTCCCCGCCCATACTCGGCGATGAAATAATCGACCACCTGGCTCTTGAATTCCCGCTCGTAGTTGACCAGGTAGAAGGGGATGTTGAGGATTTGACAGACCCGGCGAGCGTCGTCCACCGCCTGGGGAGAAGAGCGACGGTTGGCCGTTGCTTCTCCTGCGATTTCCTCCGCCCAGAGGCGCATCGTGAGGCCCATAACCTCATAGCCTCTTTCTACCAGCAGGGCAGCCGTCACCGAGCTATCCACCCCTCCGCTCATAGCCACCACCACGCGGTTAGCGGGCATTTTACTCCTGGTTTCCGTTCCTGCGGCGATAATCCTCGATGGCCTTATGGATGGCCTCGGCTGCCAGGTTGGAGCAGTGCATTTTGATCGGGGGCAATCCTCCCAGGGCTTCGGCCACGGCCTCTCTGGTTAGAGTTTCGGCCTCCTCCAGGGTTTTGTTCTTGACCATCTCGGTGGCGATGGAACTGGTGGCGATGGCCGCCCCACAGCCAAAAGTGCGAAACTTGACATCCACAATGTGGTCGTCTTCGACTTTGATGAACATCTCCATCAGGTCGCCGCACACGGGGTTGCCCACTTTGCCCACCCCGTTAGCGTCTTCGATGATGCCCACGTTGCGTGGATTGCGAAAATGCTCCATCACTAATTCAGAGTATTCCATGACTGCGGTTTATTCACTCCATTCACTTTTTCATTTTATTTTTTCCACTTCAGCCTCCAGGAGTCTGGGGCAGCCTCCCTCAAAGCCCAGCGTCCAGGTGATGCTGAAGCGGCTGGTGACCGTCTCTTCACCCTTTTTGTCGGTGGCCTCGATGATTACCTGCTCCACCCGGCTATCGGGCGCATCCTCTACCACCTTCCGCTCTATGATTGTCGCCTCGACTGTGGTGGCAAAACCGGCCTCGAAATCCTGGTAGGACTGTCTGGCCTGCATCTCCGCGCCCCAATAGGAATAGGCTTCCTCGTAGTCCCTGGCGTTGATGGCCTGGTAGTATAACTCTACCACGTCTTTCAGGAAGGTCGGGCAGTGGTATTTCTCTTTGTTGTATGCGTACTCTTCTCCGGTCCACCTGTAGACGTAGACGAAACTGGACTTGCCGTCCATCTCTTCGTCGGGTTCCACGTAGAGCATCTCGTCCGGGCCATCGTCGTCGATATCCTCCAGGACAAAACGCCCAGGGCCCTTATAGCCGGCCAGAAGATTATAGTCGCCCTCTCCCCAACGGTGGATGAAGAAGTAATAATTCCCGCCTCCCGTGCCGTAGGTGACGACCTCGTTCGGCTTTGCGCGGTCGAAGTCGTGCCTCTCGATTCTATCGACAGTCTCCATATCCGCTTTGACGCCCTTGGAATCGCCGATGATGTAATAGACCCAGACATCTCCGCCCTCACTATCCAGAACCATGACCTGGCTGCCTGGCGCGTCGGGCAGGCCGTTGATCAGAACGACTTCTTTTTCTCCGTCGTCGTCGGTATCCATTTCCATGAACTTCCGGATCTCCATACCGGCGGCCACGTATGAGGGAGGATAGAGGCCGGATTCAGAAATAGGGAAAGGGGTGGGCGTGGGAGTGGGCGTCGGGATCGGATGTTCTATCTCCGCCGTCAGATAGCCCAGGTCAAGCCGCACGTTCTGGCCTGTCTTCAGCCTGGCGCTTTCCGAAAGGGAGGTGGCCGCGGCGTAGGGTGGCTCGTAGCTGACCACAAAACCCTCAGGCCATAGCTCAACGGTGTACTGGCCGGACGGCAGCCCCACAATGGCGTAAGTGCCGTCTTCGTGGACGTGGACGGCGTAGCGTTTGCCCTGGCCGGAAGTGAATCTGACCTCCACGTCCGTGATCTTGATTCCATCGTCGTTTTTGGCGGGGAAATCCACCTCCCCCCAGAAGCCGGTGATGCCCGGCGTGGGCGTTTCCTCGTCCGCCAGGGCAGGCGGCGGCATCGACCCCACCGTCGCGCTGCAAAAGACCAACAACACAATGGCGATAACCACGATCGATAGTTTTTTCAGCATCCTTAGCCTCCAATCTGTTTTGTGTTCGCTGTTGTTTTGGCTGTCGATTACAGGGCAAACAGCCGCTTTCGTAGCTCTCTTAGCCTGTCCGGCCCTTTCATTTCGTAGGGGAAAAGAGGGAGTTCAATGATCTCCATCTTTTCGCCGTACTCGTCGGCCAACATGGTGATGTATTGAGTTTGCATTTCCTTTTTTATGCGATGAAAGTTACAGTCGGGGTTTTGCACCACGTTGTTTATGACCAGGTGATGAACGTCAAGCCCATGCCTTTCGAACTCCCCCACCAGCCGCCGGGCCTGGTACACTCCCAGGGCTTCGGGGATGGTCACCAGGATAAATTCCGTGTTGCTTCTTATAAAGCCGCTGACGTCTTCGGCCAACGCCTTCCAGCTTTCTATTATGTCCAGGAAGGGAGTTTTGTCCAGCTTGAAGGCGTTGCGTACTTCAAAGTAGAACCTGGGGGCCTGCCGCAGATGCTCTATAAACTTGTAGGGCAGATCGAGCAGCCGCAGAGTATCCCCGGCCGGAGCGGTATCCCACACGATCAGATCGTACCGCCCATCTCTGAGCCTCTCCACTATGTAATCCAGCATAAACTCTTCCTGGATGCCGGGCGCTATGGCAAAGTAATCGATAATGTCATCGTATTCCATATCCACGATGTAAGAGGCGGCCTGGTATATCTCCGGCCCAAATTTTTCTTTCCACCTCTTCATCACCTCTTCGGGACTTATTTCCAGGGCATAAAGATTTTCTACGCCCTCGACCGACTTTTCCACAGGCCCTATTTCCATTTCAAAAATGTCGGAAAGGGAAGGGGTCAGGTCGCTGGAGATGATCAGAGTTTTCTGGCCGTTTGAAGCGTAATGGAGAGCTGTGGTGGCCGAACAGGTCGTTTTTCCTACCCCTCCCTTTCCTCCAAACATGATTATGCGTTTGTCTAAGTCGGTGAGAGGCATACCCCCTCCTAATTTTATTTTTTACTCCAAGCCACAGAGAACACAGAGTTCACAGAGGGCACTGGCTGCTTGCGACCAGTATTAGCTGGCCGCCTGGTACAGAGGGCTCATGGCCCGCAGTTTTTCGACGATGCCCGGCAGCACGTCCAACACGTAATCTACGTCCTGGTCGGTGTTTTCGCGGCCCAAAGTAAGGCGCAACGAGCCGTGGACGATTTCGTGGGGCAGCCCCATAGACATCAGCACGTGGGAAGGCTCCAAAGAGGCCGAAGTACAGGCCGAGCCGCTGCTGGCCGCAATGCCCGCCAGGTCCAGATTGAGCAGGATCGACTCGCCCTCAATGTATCTGAACACAAAGCTGGCGCTATTGGGCAGACGCTCGACAGGATGGCCCGTAAGCTGAGAGTCGGGGATCCTGGAAAGCACGCCCTCGATCAGACGGTCGCGCAGGGCGGCGATACGCTGATTCTCGGATTCGGCGTGATCGTAGGCCAGCTTCAGGGCGGTAGCCAGGCCGACCATGTAGGGCACGTTCTCCGTTCCGGCTCGCCGCTTACGTTCGTGGCCGCCGCCTGTCTGCATGGGCATGAGGGGCGTTCCCTTGCGCACGTACAGCACCCCGATGCCTTTGGGGCCGTAAAACTTGTGGGCCGAAAGGGATAAAAGATCGACCTTCAGGTCATCCACGTTGAGATTCAGGCTGCCCCCGGCCTGCACGGCGTCGGTGTGGAAGGGGATACCCTTCTCTCTAGCGATCTTGCCGATCTCGGCAATGGGTTCGATGGTGCCCACCTCGTTATTGGCGTACATGATGCTGATGAGCGCCGTTTTGTCGGTGATGGCCCGCCCCACCTCGTCGGGATCGACCAGGCCGTACTCGTCCACCGGCACATAAGTGACCTCAAAACCAAATTCCTTCTCCAGTTGCTCGCAGGTATGGCCGATGGCGTGGTGCTCGATGGGGCTGGTGATGATGTGATGGCCCTTGCCCAGCTTGCGGCGCTTAAAGCTCACCCCGCGCAAGGCCAGGTTGTCGCTCTCGGAGCCGCAACTGGTGAAAATGACCTCCTTGGGATCGCAACCCAGGATATCGGCCACCGTCTCACGGGACTCGGCGATGGCCTTGTCCGCCTGGCGTCCCAGGCTGTAAATGCTGGAGGCGTTGCCGTATTTTTCGATGAAGAAGGGTAACATGGCCTCTACCACCCGCTGATCGACGGCTGTGGTGGCGGCATGATCCAGGTAGACCGTTCTGGCTGGTTGTTTGTTCATTATTTATCCTGACTCCTTAATTTTGTTGGTCTCGGTCGGTGCAGGAGGCGTCCGAGCTTCTGTCTCTCCGATCAGGTCTTTCAGCGTGGTTGAATCCAGGGTTTCCACCAGGCGGTCACGCACTTCTTCCCACACGCTGCGGGTAGCGCACGTTTCCTTCCGCTCGCAAGGGCTGCACTCCTCTTCGGTGACGCACCTGACGGGCACGATGGACCCCTCCAGGGCGCGGATGATGTCCCCGGTAGTTATCTCCACTGGAGCCTGAGCCAGAGAGTAACCGCCGTGCGCTCCCCTGGTGCTGACCAGCAATCCGGCCCGGCGCAGAGGGGCAACGATCTGTTCCAGATACGCCAGAGAGATGTCCTGGGCCTCGGCTACCTCAGCCAGCGAGACGGGACCCTGGCCGTAGCGCCGGGCCAGCTCGGCCATAGCCCGCAACCCGTACTGTTCTCTGGCCGAGATCTTCATGGCCGCCTCCTAAATCCGAGTATTTACTAGGAATTATTTTAGCACATCAGGGCTTTTTTGTCAAGAGCCTTTTCCAAAAATTCTTGCACTCCAAGACCAGCGTAATCCTATTTTGCTTCCCAAACACAAAACTATTTGACGATTCCGGGCTTGTAAGGTATAATGTTTAAGCCGTGTTGATGATATACCATTTCTGCTTTTTTGTAAACGCCCTGAATCTACAATCACCTAAAGTCGAGAGGAGATGATAGAAGATGGAACTGGGAGTCATTTTTTTGAGCGTGGTACAGTTGATCGTGGCCGTGTTGCTGGCGGCGGTCACGGCCTATCTGGGAGTATTTATCTTCGAGAAGGCCACCAGGGGGCTGGACGAATGGGAGGAACTGAGGAAGGGCAACGTGGCCGTCGGCCTGGTGTTGGGGGCGGTTATCGTGGGGGTGGCTATCATTTTGCGCCCCACCATGAGCGTTTCGGTCGTCGCTGGACAGGCAGACATGGGGCGGGCTTATCCCTATTACGCCCTCTTGATCCAGGCAGTGCAGATATTGGCCGGGCTTATCCTGGCGGTGGCTTCCATTGCGGTCTCCCTGGGCCTCTTCACCGTGCTGACCAGGGATATCGACGAGCTGGAAGAGCTAAAGAAGGGCAACGTCTCTATGGCCCTCCTGTTGACCGGGGTGATCGTGGCCGTGTCCTTCCTGGTGACTACCGCGGTGGAGGACATTGTGCTTCGGATCGTGTCTGGCATTTTCTGAAAGTGGATAAGGAAGCAGGGCGACTGGGGGTGATTGAAATATGTCTCCAGGAGCTTAAAAAAGAGGAAGGAAAAAAGGTTGACTTGCGGTATCCCGAAGTGATCGCCATCAAGCAAATTGAAATCCCCAGAGAGCAGCTTGCTGACTTCTGCCGCCGCCACCACGTCCGGCGGCTGGCGCTGTTTGGCTCGGTGCTGCGCCAGGACTTCCGCCCGGACAGCGACGTGGATGTGCTGGTCGCGTTTGAGCCGGAGGCTCAGGTTGGGTTCATGGCTCTGGGCCGGATGAAGAGCAAACTGTCCGCTTTGCTCCAACGTCCGGTGGACCTGGTGCCCCAGGAGGGGCTGAAACCCGTCATCCGCGAAGCCGTCCTGACCAACGCAGAGGAGTTATATGCGGCGTGAGAAGCTGTAGAAGTTCCCATCCTGCGCCAACAGGTGGCCCAGATTCTCGCCGATGAATACGTCAATGAGTGAAATATTTGTCTACTCCTGCTGAACGAAGTACTGCACCCTCTTCTTTTTATATTCCTTGATGCTATAGAGTAAAACGTAATCTTTCAGGTTCGTCTCCTGGGCCATGCGGCGGGCCAGGGCTTCCACTTCCTCCTGGCTGTGGCCGTGGATCATGGTCAGCAGGTTATAGGGCCAGTCGGGATAGGTGGGCCGCTGATAGCAATGGCTGACCTGGGGAAAAGAGGCCATGATCTGCCCCACCTCCTCTATCCGCTCCCCAGGGACGATCCAGCACCCCATCCCGTTGGCTCTGAACCCCGCCTTGCGGTGCTCCAAGACGGCGCTATAACGGCGCATCACTCCCTGGGCCTGGTAGCGGCGGGCCAGGCTCAAAAGTTCTTCCTCGCTCAACCCCAGGCGGCGGGCCATGGCGGCGAAAGGCCGGGCCGTGATCTCGATGTCCTGCTGCAACTCCCGAATCACCTCTTTGTCAAAATCAGAAAGCGCCACCTTTGTCTCAAACTCTGGCTCGCCTCTTGCTACCTGCTGCCTGCTGCTTGCTGCCTGCTGCTTCCCTGCTGCCTGCATCTCAAAATGCACGCCGATCTTGAACCGACGCTCAGAGGGCAAAACAAGATAGCGATCCACAGCAGTGCGACGGGCCAGGTCAGCGATAATAGCCTCGATGTCATCCCCAGCAGGCACGGTCAGGGTAAACCACAGGTTATAGGCGTGGGTGCGAGCGTAGTTGTGGCTGACGCCGGGGTGGGCGCTGATTGTAGCCGCCACCGGGTCAAGCCGCCCCTCCTCCACCTGGAAAGCGGCCAGCGTGCTCTGGTAGCCCACACTCCGGGAATCGAAAATGGCGCTGATCCGACGGATGAGGCCCTCGTCCTTGAGCCGCTGCGTCCTGTCCAGCACCTCGGTTGAGGTTGGCCCCTCCAGGTCCGCAGCGATGGCCGCGAAAGGTTCCGGCACCAGAGGAAAGTCAGTTTGCAGGATATCCAGCAAGCGGCGGTCGGCGGCGTCAAGCTCCCTCATTGCTCCTGCTCTCCCTCCTTCGGCTCGTAGATGCAGTAGGGTTCGGCGGCCAGGTAATCCCCGGTCAGGCTGTAAGCCCGCGCCCGGCAGCCGCCGCACAGCCGCCTGAAAGGGCAGACCCCACATTTGCCCTTCAGCAGGTCGGGGTCGCGCAGCTCACAAAAAAGGGGCGACTGCTGATAAATCTCCCGAAAGCTCTGCTCCCGCACGTTTCCGGCCAGCAGCGGAAAATAGCCACAGGGATAAACCTCCCCTCGGTGCGAGACGAAGCAAAAGCCATTTCCGGCCAGGCAGCCTTTGCTCATGGCATCCAGGCCGCGCCCCTGGCCGGAAGGCACCAGGTTGGGCGGAGTGCCTTCGTGCTGGCGTTGGGCCACGATGCGCATGAAGTGCGGGCCGCAGGTGACGCGCATGGGGAGGGGCGAAACGAGCGCCGTTTCGTAAATCCAGTTCAGGGTGTCCTCGTACTGGCGGGGCGATATCTCGTCGTCTACCTGGCCGCGTCCGGTGGGCACCAGCATAAAGACGTGCCAGGCTGCGGCCCCCAGTGCGACGGCCAGGCGATGTATGGCCGCCAGGTCGTCCATGTTGCGGCGGATGACGGTGGTATTCAACTGAAACTCCAATCCCCCGGCCCGGCAAGCCTCTAAGCCCCGCACCGCTCCCTCGAAAGCGCCCGACACCCCCCGGATGGCGTCGTGGCGCTGCGCGCTGGAGCCGTCGATGCTGACCGAGATACGTTTCACCCCGGCGGCCTTCATCCTCTCCACGCTCTCAGGCGTGATCAGGGTGCCGTTGGGCGACATGGCTACCCGCAAACCCCGCCCGCTGGCGTAAGCGGCGACCTCGAAGATGTCGGCGCGCATCAGCGGCTCGCCCCCGCTGATGACGAACACCGGCCTGGCAAAAGCGGCTATGTCGTCGATGAGGGCCAGCACCTCGTCGGTGGTCAGTTCGTCGGGAGCAGGCTCGTGTTGGGCGGCGGCCCGACAGTGGATGCAGGCCAGGTTGCAGGCGCGGGTCGATTCCCAGGCGATGATGCGGGGCGCTGGCCCACCCGCTTGGACGTGATCCCGCATCTTAACGCTCCTCCCTCAGCCAGCGCGCCGCGTCTTTGGCGAAATAGGTGATGATTATATCGCTTCCGGCCCGTTTGATGGCCGTCAAAAGTTCCAGGGCCACTTTGCGCTCGTCGATCCAGCCTTTTTGGGCGGCGGCTTTGACCATGGCGTATTCGCCGCTGACGTTGTAGGCGGCCAGCGGGTGGTCGAAAGTGTCACGCACCAGGCGGATGATGTCCAGGTAGGAGAGGGCCGGTTTGACCATGATGATGTCCGCTCCTTCCTGGATGTCCAGGCGGGCTTCGCGCAGGGCCTCGCGGGCGTTGGCCGGGTCCATCTGATAGCCGCGCCGGTCGCCAAACTGGGGCGGGGAGTTGGCCGCCTCACGAAAAGGGCCATAGAAAGCAGAAGCGTACTTGGCCGCATAGGACATGATGGGCATACATTCAAACCCGGCCTGGTCCAGAGCGCGACGGATGGCTGCCACCCGTCCGTCCATCATGTCCGAAGGAGCAACCATGTCGGCTCCGGCCAGGGCGTGGGAAACGGCCACGCGGCCCAGGTATTCGAGGGTGGCGTCGTTGTCCAGGCAGCCGCCCGGCAGACCCTTGCCCTGGCAGTACGGCGGAAGAGGCTTGATGATCCCGCAGTGGCCGTGATCGGTGTACTCGCACATGCAAACGTCGGTTACCACTATCAACTCTGGCACGGCCCCTTTGAGGGCGCGGATGGCCTGCTGCACAATGCCGTCTTCGGCAAAGTTTTCGGAGCCTACGGCATCCTTGACCGCCGGCAGGCCGAACAGGAGGACGGCTGGAATGCCCAGAGAAGCGATCTCCTCCGCTTCGGCGGGCAACATATCAATAGAGTGATGATAGTTGCCGGGCATGGAACTGATCTCTTGCTTCACCCCCTGGCCGTGCACCACGAACAAAGGGTAAATAAAGTCGTCCACGGACACGCTCGTCTCGCGGATCATGCGCCGCAGGTTCTCGCTGCAACGCAGACGGCGCGGGCGGTAGATGGGAAAAGTACTCATAACACTATTCTCCTCTCTGCATCCCCACAATCTCTTTTGCAACCGGCGGGGCATTATCCGTCGGAGCGCAGGCCGGGCGACTCGTCGTCCAGGTCACCGTTGGCGGCCCGCCCGGCCTCAGCAGCGCGGCTGAGGGCAAACTTGACCATGATCGGGCCGCCTATCTGCGCCACGAAGGTGGTGGCGGTGATGACGTTGATTACCGTATGCGCCAGTTGGGGGTCATGGCTTCCGAAACGGTCAGAGACGGCCAGGGCCAGCCCGATGACCACCCCCGCCTGGGAAAACAGCCCGAGACCTAAGTTGTTCCTCACCGCCGCAGGCGCTCTGCCCAGCCAGCTGCCCAGCCAGGCTCCGCTGTATTTGCCTCCGGCCCGTAGAACCAGGTAGGCCAGCCCCAAAAGGCCCATCTGCGGCAGCAGACTGATTTGCAGACGAGCGCCGACCAGGACGAAAAACAGGATGTAAGCCAGCGGCCCCACCCGCTCCACCACGCAGTGGGCGTACTGGCTGTTATCCCCACCCAGGTTGGCGATGACGATGCCCATTGTCATCAGGCTCAGGACGAGCGAGACGCCCAGCGAATCGGCCAGCCCGGCGGCGAAAAGCACCGTGCCCACGATGTAGGCTAAGACGGCATGACGCCCCTTCAACTGGTTCAGAAGCCATTGAAAAGGTAATCCCACCACCAGACCCAAAACTATTGCCCCGCCAATCTCCCACAAGGGAAGCTCGATTATCTGTATGAGCGAAAGCTGCCCACTGTGCGTCAACGATGATTCGGCCATGACCGAAGCCAGGCTGAAAAGGAGCAGGGCCAGCGCATCGTCCAGGCCGATCACGGCCAGCAAAGTGGTGGTCAGCGGCCCTTCGGCCCGGTATTCGGCCAGCACGTCCACCGTGGAGGCCGGGTCGGTAGCCGCCGCCAACGCCCCGAAGATGAGGGCCGTGTAATCCGAGCCGGTCAGGAGGTAAACCCCCGTCGCCACCAGCAGGAAAGCGCCCAGCGACTCGCCGAGCACACTGACCAGGACGGTACGCCCCGTGCGGCGTAACTCGTTGAAGCGCAGGTGAGCGCCCATGTGGAAACCGATCAGCCCCAGAGCGATCTCGTTGATGAAGCCCAACTCCCCGATCAGCGATGAAGGCACAATGTGCAGGAAAGAAGACCCCAATAGAACGCCCACCAGGATGAATCCCACCACCTGGGGGATGCCGAGACGCTGCACTACTTTGCTGCCCAGGTAGGCCAGCACGATTATCAGGCCGATAATGGAAAGAATATCCAGTTGGAGGTGGCTCAAAATCGCCATTATTTCGTCTCCTTCAGTAGAGCGGGAGGTCACCTTTGACCGTTTTCGCTGGTGGTCAGGCCCGCAGCCGGGCCACGAACGCTCTCCCGCCGCCGACCACCGAAGCGGCTACCAGGGCCTTGCCCACGTCCGCCAGGATGAAAGGAGCCACGCCCAACGCCCAGGCGCGGCCCACGTCGCCGCCTAGCCAGACGGCCAGCCAGGCCGCGCCGCCCACGTAGATAACCGTAATGGCAGCCAGCGAAGCGAGCAGAACGCTTAGTTTATCGTTGCTCCGCAGCCTTTCACTCACCCAGCCGGCGGCGAAAGCGGCCAGCGGGAAACTCAACAGATACCCCCCCGTCGGGCCCCACAACGCCGCTGGCCCCACTCCGCCCGCAAAAACCGGCAGCCCCATCAACCCCAAAGCCAGGTACTCCACCTGGCTCAAAGCTCCCCACCGACTGCCCAGAACCAGCCCCGACAGAATCACGGTCATAACCTGCAAAGTGACGGGCACCGGCGAAAAGGGCAGGGGGATGGCTATACGGGCGGCCATAACGGTCAGGGCGGCAAAAAGAGTGATAGAGACAAACTCCAACCACCAGGTACGGCTTAAAGATTTTGTTTCGACTCGCATTAAATTCCTCCCAAATTCATTCTCTCTCTAGAAACCAGGTTTTTGGTATGTTAAATGATTCCGATTTCTTCGTCGGTCAGGTAGCAGGCCGGGTCGGGCGCCCACACGTCGCCGTAGACGGCTTCGGCCCGCACCCGAAAATTGCCATTGCAGATGTCCAGGTATTGGCAGGCCGCGCACCGCCCTTTGAGCAGCGGCTTGCGGTTTTTCAGACCGGCCATCAATGGATCGCTGGTATCCTGCCAGATTGCGCTGAATTTGCGTTGGCGCACGTTGCCGAAAGAGTAATGCTGCCAGAACTGATCGGCGTGCACGTTCCCCAGGTGGTCGATGGCTCCGATGCCCACCCCGGAGTTGTTGCCCCCGTTCCAGCGCAGAAGCTCCAGCACTTCGGCGGCCCTTTCGGGCTGGCGCTCCTGTATCCGCCGGTAGAGGTAAGGCCCGTCGGTGTGGTTGTCCACGGTCAGTATCTCCAGCTCGACGCCCCGGCGGTGAAAGTCCTCGGTGCGGTCGAAGATCATGTCTACCGCCCGGCGGCTTTCTTCCAGACTGAGATCGTCTTCGCAGAGGCGCCTGCCCCGCCCGGCGTAAACCAGGTGATAGAAACAGGCCCGCCGGATGCCTTCCTCTTCCAGCAGGTCTAAGATGTCGGGCAGGTCGTCGTAGTTGTGCTTGTTGAGCGTCAGGCGCAGCCCCACTTTGACCCCCGCCTCGGTGCAACGGCGCATCCCTGCCAGGGCAGCGTCGAAGGCCCCGCTCATCCCCCGGAAACGGTCGTTGGTTTGGCCCATGCCGTCCAGACTGATGCCCACGTAGGAGAACCCGGCCTCTTCGATCTTGTGAGCCGTTTCCCTGTCGATGAGGGTGCCGTTGGTGGAGATCACCGCCCGCACGCCCCGCCCGACGGCGTAAGCTCCCAGTGCAAAGAGGTCGTCTCGTAACAGAGGCTCGCCGCCGGAGAACAATAGCACCGGCGAGCCGAATTCGGCCAGATCGTCGATGAGCGCCTGGCCCTGGGCGGTAGTCAGTTCGTGGGGGTCGGCTTCGGCTTTGGCCGTGTAGTAGCAATGAATGCAACGCAGGTTGCAGGCTTTGGTCATGTTCCAGACCACGACCGGCTTTTTATGGCGGGCAAATTGCAAAAGGTGGGCCGGCGAGCCTTTGCTTTGCCGCCCGTAACGTAATGGGTCCGAGGGAGTCACTGTGCCGCAAAGTAGTTTGGTACAACCGATCATATACTTTCCTCACTTATACACTTCACTAAACCTTCTATTGTATATTCTTCAGCAATCACGTCCACTTTCAGGCCCAATTCCTGCGCCGTCCCTGCCGTGATAGGGCCGATGCAGGCCACCATCACCCCATCTAATAAATCGTCCCCCCAGGCCGCTCCCTCAACCGCTTTTATCTTCTCTACAAAATTGCGCACCGTCGAGGAGCTGGTGAAAGTGACGATGTCGATCTCTCCATCACGCAGCATTTGATACACGTCGTCGGCGGGCGAGTCGGCCAGGATGGTACGATAGGCCGTCACCTCGTCCACGCTGGCCCCGGCCCGCCTCAACTCCAGGGGCAAAACCTGGCGGGCGATATCGGCGCGGGCCAGAAGAATGCGCTGGCCGCTCACGTCGCCTATGCTCTCCAGGATCGACTCCGCCACGTACTGGCGGGGCACCAGGTCAACTCTGAGGTGGTACCGTTCCAGCTCGGCGGCGGTGGCCGGGCCGATGGCGCACAGCCTAACCCCGTGCAGGGCCCGCACGTCCTGGCCCAACTGCCACAGGCGATCCAGCAGCGCTCGAACGCCGTTGACGCTGGTGAAGATGGCCCAATGGTAATGGGGCAGACGTTCGAGAGCGGCATCCAGCGGCCCCCAGTCCTCTGGCGGCACGATTTCGATGACGGGAAATTCTATCGGCTCGGCCCCAAGCTCCTCCAGCTTTTCGGACAGGGCGCTGGCCTGGGCGCGGGTGACCAGCACCCGCCTGCCAAAGAGGGGTTTGTTTTCGAACCAGCGCAGGCTCTCTCGCAGAGTCACCACCTCTCCTACAATGGTCACGGCCGGAGGTTTCAACCCGGCGGCTTCGACTTTAGCGGCGATGTCAGCCAGGGTGCCGCTCACCGTTTGCTGGCGGGCTGTCGTCCCCCAGCGCACCAGGGCCACGGGCGTTTGCGGCGACCGTCCGTGTTCCATCAATTTCGCGGCAATAAGAGGCAGATTGCCCACGCCCATGACGAAAACCACCGTGCCCACCTTCGCCAGTCCTGCCCAGTCGATGCTGGAGCCTTCTTTGGTCGGATCCTCGTGGCCGGTGACGAGGGCCAAAGCGCTGTTGAAATCCCGGTGGGTGACGGGGATGCCGGCATAGGCCGGCGCGGCGATGGCTGAGGTAACGCCTGGCACCACTTCAAAAGGGATGCCAGCCTGGGCCAGAGCTTCGGCCTCCTCGCCGCCCCGCCCGAAGACGAAAGGATCGCCGCCCTTGAGGCGAACCACGATTTTGCCCGCCAGAGCTTTATCCACCAAAAGCTGATTGATCTCCTCTTGAGGCAGGGTGTGGCGGTCGGCGGTCTTGCCCACGTAAATTTTTTCCGCTTCGGGGTGGGCTTCCCGCAGAAGTCGAGGGTTAGCCAGCCGGTCGTAAACGATCACCTCAGCCCGGCGCAGACACTCCAGGGCGCGCACGGTGATCAATTTGGGGTCGCCGGGACCCGCCCCGATGAGGTAGACAATACCTTTAGCCATTTTCTTTTTACTAGCTCCTGTCGGGCTTCAGACGCTTGAGAGCAATACGGGCAGTCTCTCGCACATAGCCTTTCGGATCGGAGTTTGCCAAAGCTTCCAGCACAGCACGTGCACGGACATCGCCGATAACGCCTAAAGATTTCGCCGCGTACTGGCGCACTTGAGGTTTAGCGTCTTGCAGGGAAGCGAGTAGAGGGGGCACAGCCCTGGGGTCGCCCAGTTTGCCCAGTGCCGAGGCCGCCAGCCGACGTACATTTCCGCTAGCATGTTGCAGGTGAGGAATAATCAGCGGCACGGCGGCCGGGTCTCCTCTTTCCCCTAGTTGCCAGATAGCATGAGCCAGCTCACGCGCGCTCATGCCAACCAGATCGAGATTAGCATGCCCATAAGGATCCTCAACAGCCAATCCCTCTACCCGGGCTGCTGTCAGCAGCCGCCGGTCACCGCTAACGAAAACCACTGATAATTCTTGCGCGGTAGCCCGTCGTTGAACTTCCAAAGCCGCCGCCAGGTGAATAGCGTCGTACCCTTTCAGCGGATGGGCCTGTGTCAGATACACACCATCCATTAGCAACGGTGAGCGAATTGATACCATTTGATAACGGCTGCTTATCAACACGAGATATGCTTGCAACGCTCGGTCGCGCATACCGCGCCTGATCTGTCCACTACGCTCAACGCTCGCTAAGGCTGCTCCTACTTCAACCAGGCTGATCTCGGCAGCAAACAGGACGTGGCTTGATCGACCATCCGAGTCAGTCGCATCCACAATTGAGCGCACCCAACTACTGCCAGGTTCAGTCAGGTGATATTTCACCTGGGCATTGGCATCGAAATAGTAGACGCCCATCAGCCAATAAACTCCCCGGCTCGCAAGCGCGTAATAATCTCCGAGAGAGCAGGGGTAAGCCGGAGGTTACGTAATTCCTGGATAATGGCTTCCCGTTCGTCATCAGGCAAAGCCTGCCAGGCCGCAACCTGAGCTACCATCTCCGGCGTAGGTTCGGCCAGGAGTCCTCTCAGTCTCATGTCAGCCAGGAGCGCCTCGACTGCCGTCCGTTCCTCAGTATCCGTTATCTCCCCTTTTTCCCGAACCGCTGTTGACATCGGGCTTTCTCCTTTTCCCTTCATTGCTCCAACTTCCCTATGCTTTAAACCCCTTATCCCTGAGATAGTCGCGCAGACCTTGAGCCACGTCCTGCCCCAGGTAGAGCAGTTCCAGGTTGGCGGCCTGGGCCACCACGTGGAGGCGGCACAGCACCTCCAGGGTTTCGGCCCGCACCACCGCTTCCTCCAGGGTGCGACCGAAAGCGATGGCCCCGTGATTGTCCATCAGGACAACCGGGTGATCGACGATGGCGGCCTCTACGTTGGAGGCCAGTTCCTCCTGGCCGGGATAGTTGTACGGCACCCGCCCTATGCTTCCCAGAAAGGCCATCGCCTCCGGGATGACATCGACGCGCAGGGGCAGAGCGGTGCAGGCTGCCAGGGTGGTGTAAAAGGGCGAGAAGTGTATGACCCCTCCCGCCTCTGGCCGGGCGCGGTAGACGGCCCGGTGCAGAGGCGTCTCCGACGAAGGGCGTTTGCTCCCTTCGTGATAATCGGCATCGCTCACGCGGCAGATGACGATATCGTCATCCTCCAACTGCTCCAGGTGCGTTCCGGTGGCAGAGATGATGAAAGTGTCTTCGTCCAGCCGGGCGCTGATGTTGCCGTTGTTGCCCCACACCAGCCCGGCCTGGTGGGCTATGCGGCCCTGATGCTTCAATTCTTCACCTAGTGTCATGGTTTCAAACCTCAGTAATATATTCTCCTCTTCTATTTCTTTTTATCTTCCCACTCATCAGGAGCTTGCGTGACTTTTTCGCGCCCCGTCGGAGTATATACTGGTTTGTCTAGAGGTCTAATCTTTAGTCTGCCTTGATAAAAAGCCTCTATTCGTTCCCTGGCAATCTCTATATAGCGATCTTCCTTATCACAACCGATCACTCTCCGATCATGCTTTAAGCCTGCTATCAAAGAAGATCCTACACCGCAATATGGATCAAGGACCCAGTCATCTTTATCTGTAAGCGCCAGAACACATCTTTCAACCAGTTCTATTGGGAACTGACAGGGATGTATCGTTTTTTCGGGATGGTTCGCTTTTACGTTAGGGATATTCCATAACTCTTTATCCCATTCTTTAGCAACCAATTTCCAAATATCCGATGGATTTTTCCCTAAAGGGTTCCCGGAAGGTTTACCCTTTTTGGGTCCCTTGAAATGCCTCTTGCCTGGATACTTTGAGGGCACTCGCACAGAATCAAGGTTGAACTTATAGGTATCGCTTTTCGTGAACCAAAGTATTGTTTCATATCGCCCTGAGAATCTTTTGGAAGCGTGTAGACCGTGACCAAAGTGCCAAATAATTCTATTTCTCAACTTTAGTTTTCTTTCTTTGAAAATATCATAATAAAATATATCCAGGGGAAACACCTCTCCATTTTCAACGAAATTGCCTACTTCCCAGCAAATGCTACCGTTGGTATTCAAGATCCTTATTAATTCATCTATCACTATTTCTTGCTCTTTAAGATATTGCCTTATACTTAATCTGGTTTCATACTCCTTACCTAAGTTGTAAGGCGGTGAAGTGATGATAAGCGTTGCAATTCCAGATGGTATTGAACTTAGAAAATTATAAGCATCACCCAAATGCAAAATAATTCGACCGTCTTTTTCAAAACTATCAAATATATGAGGCGCAGGAATTAACGGTAGTTGTACTCTCTTCATATCTCTTCACCTCCTACATCAGCAGCTCGCTTGCCCCCTGAGCCAAAAGCTCTTCGGCCAGAGCTTCGCCCACCTCCTCCGCCTGGTCAGGAGGCCCCGTCTTCTGACCGCGCACCACCTGGGAGCCGTCCACGCTGGCGACCAGCCCCCGCAGAGTCAAGGCCCTATCCTCGATCAGGCCGTAAGCGGCGATAGGCACCTGGCAACCGCCCCCCAGCCTTTGGAGAAAGGACCGCTCGGCCCTGGTAGCCATCTGCGCCTGGGAGTCGTTCAGGAGAGCCACCAGGGAACGGGTGGCCTGGTCGTCGGCCCGCACCTCGACGGCCAAAGCTCCCTGGCCCACGGCGGGCATAATAACTTCAGGCGGGAGGATTTCGGTGATGCGGTCGGCGTGGCCCAGGCGACGCAGGCCAGCGGCGGCCAGAACGACGGCCTCGTAATCTTCGCTCATGGCCTTGCGCAGACGGGTATCGACGTTGCCCCGCAGATTGACGATGCGAAAATCTGGCCGGTAAGCCCGCAGTTGGGCTGTCCGTCTGAGACTGCTGGTGCCGAGGCGGGCTCCTTCCGGCAGGTGGGCCAGGGGCAGGTTCAGACGGGAGACCAGGGCGTCGCGGGCGTCTTCGCGGGCCAGCACCGCGCCGATGGTCAGCCCTTGCGGCAGAACGGTGGGCAGGTCCTTGAGGCTATGCACGGCCAGGTCGATCTTACCCTCCAACAGGGCGTTCTCGATCTCCTTGACGAATAAACCTTTGCCCCCGATCTTAGCCAGAGCCACGTCGTGGATGATGTCCCCTTTAGTCCTGATCTTCTCGATGGCGATCTCGATTTCTGGCTTCAACCGTTTCAGTTCGGCGGCTACCCGTTCGGCTTGCCACAAGGCCAGGGCGCTTCCTCTGGTGCCTATCGTCAGGGACAAGATTTCAGCTCCCTCACAATTTTTCCCACGATTTCTTCCGCCTGCCGACGGGCTGCCTCCTCCTGACCGGCCTCGATCAAGGCCAGAACGTCAGATTCCACCACTTGCTTCCAGACCATCTCCCGTCGTTCACCGTCGGGAATCTCGTTTTTGATCCTCTCTCGCAGATCGCTCAGTAATGCCAGAAAGCAGGCGTAGGCAGGGCCGAATTCGGCGCTCAACCGTTGACGGATCATCTTGGCCAGGGCCGGGCTTAATCCTCCGGTAGAGATACTGATGGTCAACTCTCCTCGGCGGACAACCGAGGGGACAAAAAAATTGCAGTGAGCCGGGTCATCGATGACGTTAACCAGCAAACGGCGGGAGTGAGCTTCGCGCCAGACCGATTCATTAACGGTCGGAGCGTCGGTGGCTCCGATGACCAGGAAGGCTTTTTCCAGATCACCCGGCCGATAAGGGCGACGCACAATTTCCAACTGTCCCTTTGCAGCCAGATTTTCTAAGCCATCTGTCACCGAGGGGCTGATGACCGTCACCTGCGCCCCGCTTTCGAGGAGAGCACGCACTTTACGCTCGGCCACCGCTCCCCCGCCCACCACCACACACCGCTCTTGGGCCAGATTGACCAGCAGGATAGGGTAGCCTCTCACTGTCCCTCCTTCGCAGAGGAGTCCAGGGTGACGGAAAGCGCTTCGTTCATAATTAGTTCCGTTCGCATCAAATATAGTTGTACAGATGATATTTTACTATATTGACCAGGTTTTGTCCACTCTACGAGACCATCAGACCCCTGCAGGCGGCCTTTGGTCGTGATGCTTGCTCTTTTCCGACGATTCGAGTACAATGCGGGTGTGCAATCTCTACAGAAGAGGAAAAGCAGTGAAGACCAGCGAGTTCGATTACGATCTGCCTCCCCACCTTATCGCCCAGACACCTATTGAGCCGCGAGACGCCTCGCGCTTGATGGTACTCTCGCGGGCCAGAGGCACGATCGAGCATCGCCTCTTTGGCGATGTTGTCGAGTATCTGCGGCCGGGGGACGTTCTGGTCTGCAACGATAGCCGCGTTATCCCCGCCCGGCTCTACGGTCGTAAGGAGCCGACCGGAGGCAAGGTGGAATTGCTGCTGGTTGCCAAACGGGGCCAGGACACCTGGGAGGCTCTGGTCAGGGGGCGCAGAGTGCGGGTCGGGACCAGAATCAGGCTACACGCCGCCGGGCAACCGCTGGTTTACGGAGAGGTTCGGGCCGAGACTGAAGCAGGGGGACGCCTGATCGCCTTTTCCACCCCGCTTGAGCCGCTGTTAGATGGCCTGGGGGTGGTGCCTCTGCCTCCTTACATCCACGAGCCGCTGGCCGACCCGGAGCGTTATCAGACCGTCTACGCCAGGGTCAATGGTTCGGTGGCCGCCCCCACGGCCGGGCTACATTTCACCCCTCAGCTTATGGCGAAAATCGAGGCCAGAGGGGTGGAATTTGCTTTCGTCACCCTCAATATCGGCCTGGATACTTTCCGGCCGGTCAGAACGGAAGAGGTGGAAGAGCACCCCATGCACCGCGAGTATTGTCTTCTCAGCCCGACCGTGGCCGAGCGGCTCAACCGCGCCCAAAGGGAGGGCGGACGGATCGTGGCCGTGGGCACCACCTCGGTGCGGGCGCTGGAAACCGCCGCCAGAGTAGGGAATGAGGGAAGGGGGAATAGGGATAAGGGAAAAGATGAACTCCTATCCTCGTATTATGGTTGGACCGACCTGTTCATCTACCCTGGCTTTCGCTTTCGCGTCGTCGATGTCCTCCTCACCAACTTTCATCTCCCCCGTTCGACCCTCCTCATGTTGGTGGCCGCTTTCGCCGGTAAGGAACTCATCGACAGAGCCTATCGAGAAGCTATCGAGCAGGGCTACCGCTTTTACAGTTTTGGCGACTGCATGTTGTTGTCATAAAGCAAAAATTCATTTCTTGCCCGGCACCTGGTGACAATGACGGCAGCGGGCTTCGTAAACCTCGCTGGCCCCGACCATGATAACCGGATCGTCGTAGGAGGCCGGCTGGTCGTCGATGAGGCGTTGGCTGCGGCTGGCTGGCGCTCCACACTTGACACAGATGGCCTGGAGCTTGTCGATCTTCTCGGCTTCGGCCATCAATAAAGGCACCGGGCCGAAAGGTTCGCCCCGGAAGTCCATGTCCAGCCCGGCGGCGATGACCCGCACGCCCCTGTCCGCCAATGTGTTACACACTTCGGCAATGGTCCAATCGAAAAACTGCACCTCGTCCACGGCCACCACGTCCGTATCGTCCTCCACCAGCCGGAGGATATCTCCCGCTTCCTTCACCAGGGTGGCATCCAGATGCATGCCGTTGTGGGAACTTACTTTCTTTGCCACGTAACGGGAGTCCAGGCTGGGTTTGAAAACCTGCACTTTCTGTTTGGCTATCTGTGCCCGCTTGACGCGGCGGATCAACTCTTCGGTCTTGCCGCTGAACATGCTGCCGCAGATCAGTTCTACCCAGCCGCCACGCTGCCTGTAATACATCGTCCCTCCTCAAGCCAAAGGCAAAGGGCAGATATTACAACCTGCCCCTTGCACTCGTCTTGTTTTATTAACCAGCCAGCCCTCTCTATTGAACCTCTGTGAACTCTATGGCCTGTGCGGTTCGCCTCGGCTCATTCAGAGGGTTCTTCCGCCGGGGTTTCTGCCGGGGCTTCCTCCTCCTGGGCCGTAAACTCCTCTCGGCGTTCGAGCCGCTTCATGAAGCGTTCCACCTGTCCGGCGGTGTCCACAATACGCTGTTCGCCGGTGAAGAAGGGATGGCAGGCCGAGCAGACATCGGTTTTGATCAGCTCCTTGGTGGCGCCGATGGTGAAAGTATTGCCGCAGGCGCAGACAACCCTGGCCTCTGGATAATACTCAGGGTGAATACCTTTTTTCATCTTCAACTGTTACCTTTCTACTGCTGGTTGATGCTTATTCAGGGGGTCGGGTAGACGCTAACCCTCTTCCTGCCATTCCTGACCGTCTCAAACTTCACAAAGCCGTCTATTATGGAGAAGATGGTATAATCCTTGCCCAGTCCCACGTTGTCGCCGGGCTTGAAGCGGGTGCCACGTTGCCTGATGATAATGTTGCCGGCCCGCACCGCCTCACCGCCGAATTTCTTGACTCCCAATCTTTGCGCTCGACTATCTCGTCCGTTGCGGCTGCTACCGCCTCCCTTTTTGTGCGCCATGTCCATTCACCTCCCAGTCTAAACTATAATATCCTCGATCAATAAGCGGGTATAGGCTTGTCGGTGACCAAGCTTACGTCGATAGCGGTTTCTAGGTTTGTATTTGAAGACAATCATCTTCTTGCCCCGCCCCTGTTCAGTCACAGTGGCCCTCACTTTGGCCCCTTCCAACAGGGGGGCGCCTATCTTGACCTCATCTTTGCCGAACACCATGAGCACCCGGTCCAGCTCGACGCTTTCCCCCACCGCGTAAGGCAGCTTTTCCACTTCGACGGTTTGACCCACTCGGACTTTATATTGCTTTCCACCCATCTCAAACACGGCCTGCATCAAATAAATACCTCCTCAGGAACGACATGATACTATGCACGGGCTTCATCAAGAGCCTACAGTCAAGTTATTATACACGACTTTCACCCATTTGTCAAAAAATTCGGGGGCGGTTGTGGTGGGAGTTTTCAACGCTGTACAACTCTTGCGTTTTCAGCGATTTTCGGCTATAATTATGGTAGCAACTTTCCCCCATCGTGGCTGACGTGATTTTCGGCTGTAGAAGACGCTTCCCTGCGTTCTTCTCTGCCCTGTTTCAGACTGTTTCCCTACGCTGGATTGAGCAACTGCTATGGGAAAGAATTTCACTGGGCAGGCACACATCCCCCGTGTTTCTGAACACGATTGTCCTTCGCCTGTCCGCCTAGTTTCTACAGGAGGAGACTCATGAACTTCAGTTCTCTTCGCTCTGGTGTTTGCCCTCCCCATGTCTTGAGCAAGGTAGTAGTGGTCGTTCTTTTGGCCCTCTGCCTGCTGACCGGGATCAGCGTCCAGGTAGCTCAGGCGGCCCCACCGGCTGACGGCCCCGTCTATCACTACGTCCGACGTGGTGAAACTTTGGCCTCCATCGGACGGCGCTACGGGGTCAGCTATTGGGCTATTGCCCGGGCCAATGGCATCAGCAATCCTAACCGCATCTACGCTGGTCAAAACCTGGTCATCCCCGGGGGTGGATGGTATCAGTCCTATCCTTACCATGCCTATAGCTATCGGCCCTACTACAGCTATAGCTATCAGCCCTACTACGGCTATGGCTATGGCTACGGTTACAACTACTATCCATCCTATTGCTATCCCAGGTATTACTCCTGGGGACAGTACTACCCATACTATCCTTACGGTTACTACGATCCCTGAGTTCAGAGCGGCGATGGGGGAGAACTTCTTGAGTGAGAGGAGGGAGAAAAAGGGACTGAGGGGCCTGGCCCCTCAGTCCCTTTAAGAAGCTTTTCACTTCACCTGTCTTCTGGCGGCCTCGATCACATTTTTCATCAGCATAATGTTGGTCATCGGCCCGGTGCCGCCCGGCACCGGGGTGATCATGCCCGCCACTTTCTGGGCCGCCTCAAAATCCACGTCACCTAGCATCTTGCCTGTCTCGTCGAAGTTGACCCCGAAGTCGATGACCACCGCCCCGGGCTTGATCCAATCGCCCTTGATCATCTGCGCCCGGCCCACGGCGGCGCACAGGATGTCTGCCTGACGGCAAACGGCGTCCAGGTCCCTGGTGCGTGAGTGGCAGAGCGTCACGGTGGCGTTCTGCTGGAGCAGGAGAAGGGCCATGGGCTTGCCCACGATGTTAGACCGCCCGACGACCACCGCCCTCTGGCCTTCCAGTTCCACGCCGTTTCGCCGCAGCATTTCCATTCCTCCGGCCGGGGTGGCCGGCACAAAGTATGGTTCCACCCCCGGCGGCCGGCCGGTAGGCGCCACCTGGGCCAGTCGCCCGGCGTTGACGGGATGGACGCCGTCCACGTCCTTGTCCGGCGAAAGGGCAGCCTTGACCGCCGCCTCGTCGATGCCCTTGGGCAGTGGTTCCTGAATCATGATACCATGCACCTTCGGGTTGGCGTTGAGCCTGGTCACCAGGGCCACGATCTCTTGCTGGCTGGCCGTTTCCGGTAGAGTGTGCAGGCTGAAACCCATCCTGCGCTTCTCGAAAGTCCGCTGAATAGCTCCGGCGTAGCTGACCGAAGCCGGGTCCTCCCCGGCCCGCACTACGGCGATGGTCGGGGCAAAACCGTGCTCCTCCTTGAACTGGGCTACCTCCTGGTTGATTTCCCCGCGCATGGTTTTGGCCAAAGCTTTCCCATCCAGGATCGTTGCGCTCATCTTATCTGAACCTCCTGACTTTTTTGACTTCTAGAAACCAGGTTTTTGCTGAAAAACCTGGTTTCTTCTTATAGCTTCTCCACCACCAGATCATAGAGCTCATCTTTCAGAGCCGCTTTGCCCTCCAGCAGAGCGTCCAGGCTGGCCTGGTTCTCGATCACAAACGCTTCGTCCTTAATCCAGCCCAGGTTGATGAGCACGTTGAGGGCCGCGCTCCGCAAGCCGGCCTCCGCCATCAGCACGGCCACCCCGGCGTCGCTGACGGCGTTGACGTTGCCCTTTTCCGCCGCTGGTTGGCAGAGGTCTATGATCTTGACGCAGGCTTCGGCCACTTGCAGGGGCACGTCGGTGGCGTTTTTAAGTGCCCTGTCCATTGCTTCGGCCCGAGCCGCCTTCTTTTCCTCCGTATCGCGGGGCATCTTCATGGCTTCGGAGACCCTGGTGTAGGCGGCCACGTCGGCCTCCAGGAGATCGACCAGCTCGTGACGCAGGGCCTCGGACTGCTCTAATATGGCTCTGACGTCGTCCTGCACGGCGGCGTACTTCTTCTTGCCCACGGTCAGGTTACAGACCATGCTTATCAGAGCGGCGCCCAAAGCCCCGGATAGGGCCGCCACGCTGCCCCCGCCTGGAGCCGGAGCCGAGCTGGATAGCTCGTCCAGAAAAGTGGTTACCGGTTTTTCCGTTAACGCCATTGTTCGTTCCTCCTTGTTTGTTTATTTTATGATTCCAAATCCCTTATCTCCCGGTGGCAGGCCATGACCTTATCCAGTATGCGGTCCAGATCGTCCCCGGCCTCCGCCTTCACGACCCTGACGATGCCCGGCCCATGTGGCCGCCAGCGTTCGGAAATGAGCGGATAACTATGGTCGGCAAAGATATCTATAGTCGGCACCCCCAGGGCGGCGGCCAGGTGTTGACCGGCGGAATCGTATCCGATGTACTCGTCGCTGGCGGCGATCAGGGCGCAGAACAGGCCAACACCTCCCTGCCAGGCCAGGACATCGGCCTGGATCGTCTCCGGCAGGTGACCGGCGCCTTCGTCAAATTCGACCACCGCCTTGCCCCTCTCTCTCAGGGCTTCGATCAGCCTGTCGGCCCGCTCTATTTCTTCCCGGCCCACCCCTTTAGCCAGGATCACCGTCCCCCCGTCGTCTATAAGGCTCGAAAGCAACGATTCCTCGAAAGGGTCGCCCACCCTCTTGCGCTCGTTGCCCCCCACGCCGAAGTTGACGCCCACCAGATAGGCCCCTCCTCCAGTGCGGAGCCTCTGGGCCAGGGCCTGCCCAAGAGCCTGGTCCTCCTGGCGCAGACTGAGGTAAGGATAGAGCTTGTCGTCCTGGGCGGGCTCCTGGCCGGTAAGCTCGTTTAGCCAGCTCACGGTAAGCTGGCTGATGCCTTCTATGCCCGGCTTTCGGTAGCCCCGGCTCTCAAAAAAGCAGTAGGGCGCTTCGTCTTCCACCAGGGGGAAGATGCCCAGTTGCGTAAGCCTGGAATCAGGGTCCACGATCAGGTATTCTTCGGGCCTCAAACCTTTTATCTCGTCGTCTATGGCCTCCAGGACAGCGAGCCAACTGTTGAGGCGCTCGATCAACCCCCCATCCCTTTCGTATCGGACGCCGCGCACCCTGATCCCGCTAAACAACTGCCCCATCTGTGGAGCGGCCAGCAGGAGCAGCTCGGCCTGGGGAAAGGCCCGCTTCATCTTCGCCAGCACGACGCTGGTGACCGCCACCTCCGCCCCCAGAGTGACCCTCGACAGGACCAACGCCTTCCTGACAGGGTGCCCTGCATGGATAGAACGGCGGAGCTTCGTCCTGGCCTTGCGCTCCAGAAGGTGGCCCTCAGTCAGCAGGCCGAATCGTCTCAGCTCGGCGTCCAGGGCTTTGCCGGCTGGCAGACGACGGCAGAAATCGACCACCTGGGCGAAGATGCGGTCGTACAGCGGGCAATAGTCCGGGTCGAAGGAATCACTCAACCTCTCCACCAGAAAGGAGAAGATGCCCCTGAGTCCCGGACGGGCCAGGCTGTGGTCGTCCAGGGTGGCGATTTCGCACAGCAGGGTGATGGCCTCCCGCAGATACCCGCCTGTGCGGTGGTAGTGGGCCATGAAGTCGGAAGCGGCCCGCCCCGACAGACGCTCCGTGGCCTCGGCGGTCAGTCGCCCTTCTGCTCTGAGCCGTCTGAATTCTGCCAGGTCGGTGCGCATCATTTACTTTGTTCCCCACAGAAGCAAGTAGCGAGACACGTATGGGATCGGTCCAGCGCGTAAGTCCCGCTCCAGGCGCTCTATTCCCCGCTGAAAAGCCTCTTCTCCAATTACATGGAGAGAGGAAAACGCCTTGTCGCGGTAGCTCTGGATGTCGGTCAGGGGGCAGGAAAATTCCACCATATTCTCGGCGATCTGGCCGAACCCGACCCGCTCCATGATTTCTCGGAGGGCAGCGATGCGGGGGTATCTGTCTAACTCAACCCCGATGGTCTCTGGAAAGTAGTTTGCCAGCGGTTGGCGATGGCGAATGATCCACTCGGAATCTGTGACAGTACACACCTTGCCGCCGGCCTTCAGCACCCGGTAAGCTTCCTGGAAAAACTTAAGCCGCTTGTCCACGTGATGGATCACGTCCACCGAAAACGCCAGGTCAAAGAAGCCTGGCGGGAAATCAAGCCTTTCGGCCCGGCCAGGCTGAAAATTGATTTTGCCCGATCGTGCTCCGGCCCTGGACAACATTTGTGCAGAGGGGTCGACGCCCCAGCACGAACAGCCAGCCAGCGATTCCAGGGCAATGATGTAATTACCTGTGCCACATCCCACTTCGAGCACCCTGGAGGCGCTTCCCACGCCGCTGGCCGAGAAAAGGCTTTCCAGGACTCCCGGATGGACTCGACGATGCTGCGCGTATTCCGAGGCGATTTTATCGTAATCGATCAAGTTGTAGTATCCAGCCTCTCCTGGCACTCTCTTAATCAAGCCACAGGGGGCACGGAGAACAACAGCAAAAGAGGTTCTTTCCCTCCGTGAACTCTGCGTCCTCTGTGGCTGAAGGGGCGAACTTCGTAACTAGCTCCGTTCCAGAAGCCTCCTGGCGACGGCGGCCACGTTCTCCGCCGTAAAGCCGTATTTCTCAAACGCCACTTTATAGGGAGCAGAGGCCCCAAAACGCTCGATGCCGAACACCTGGTCGGCGTAGCGGTGCCAGCCGTGGGGCACTCCGGCCTCGATAGCCAGGGTTGGAACCGGGGGCAAGACCTGGTCACGGTACTCCTGGGGCTGCTGCTCGAATAGCTCCCAGCCAGGCATGTTGACCACGCGGGCGGCGATTCCTTCTGCGGCCAGTTTATCGCCGGCCTCCAGGGCCAGGTGTACCTCGGAGCCGCTGGCGACCAGCACCAGGTCCGGTTTCTCAGCATCGGCCAGGACGTAGGCCCCACGCGCCAACCCCTCGGCAGAAGGGTATTTGCTGCGGTCGAGGACAGGGAGCTTTTGGCGGGTGAGGGCCAGGGCCACCGGGCCATCCTGGTGCTCCAGGGCCACGCGCCAGGCCACCACCGTTTCAGCGGCGTCGGCGGGACGGATGACGGTCAGGTTGGGGATGGCTCGCAGAGCGGCCAGATGCTCGATGGGCTGATGGGTGGGGCCGTCCTCGCCCAACCCGATGCTATCGTGAGTAAAGACGTAGACGAGGGGCAGTTCCATCATGGCCGCCAGACGGATGGCCGGGCGCATGTAATCGGAGAAGACCAGGAAGGTGCCGCCGTAGGGGATTATCCCCCCGTGCAAAGCCAGGCCGTTCAGGATAGAGCCCATGGCGTGCTCGCGGACGCCAAAATGCAGGTTGCGAGCGTCGAAGTTCTCAGGGCCAAAATCGCCGTAGCCCTGGAGATAGGTATTGTTGGAAGGAGACAGGTCGGCTGAACCGCCCAGCAGGGTGGGCAGCCGGGCGGCGATGGCATTGAGCACCTGGCCCGAAGCGGCGCGGGTGGCTAAAGGCCCATCTTCCGGTTTGAAGGTGGGCAGATCGGCCTCCCACCCGGCCGGTAGCTCTCCGTCCATGACCATCTTCCATTCAGCCGCCAGGTCCGGATAGGCGTGGGCGTAGACCTTAAAACGGACCAGCCACTCCTCTTCCTGGTCACGTCCCCTTCTGACTGCCTCTCGGAAGTGGGCCAGGGCCTCGTCGGGGATGTAGAAAGCAGGCTCCAGCGGCCAGCCCAGATTTTCTTTAGTAAGCTTTACCTCCTCTGCGCCCAGGGGAGCGCCGTGAGCGCCGGCGGTGTCTTGTTTATGGGGGCTGCCGTAGCCGATGTGAGTGCGGGCTATGATCAGAGAAGGGCGCTCCGTCTCGGCCTGGGCCGCTTCGATGGCGGCGGCGATGGCCTCCAGGTCGTAGCCATCGACCCGCTGCACCTGCCAGCCGTAGGCCCGGAAACGACCCTCCACGTCTTCGCTGAAAGCCAGGTCGGTGCTGCCCTCGATGGTGATGTGGTTATCGTCGTAGAGGTAGATGAGCTTGCCCAGGCGCAGATGTGCGGCCAGCGAAGCCGCTTCGGAGGCTACCCCTTCCATCAAATCGCCGTCGCTGACGATGGCGTAGACGTAATGATCGACGATGGTATAATCGGGACGGTTGAAGTGTTCGGCCAGAAACTTCTCGGCCAGGGCCAGGCCCACCCCGTTGGCGAAACCCTGCCCCAGTGGGCCGGTGGTCGTCTCCACCCCGATGGCCGGATCGTATTCCGGGTGGCCGGGGGTGCGGCTCCCCCATTGACGAAAGCTTTGTAGTTCCGACAGGGGGAGATCGTAGCCGCTCAGGTGAAGCAGGCTGTAGAGGAGCATCGAGCCATGTCCGGCCGAGAGGACGAAACGATCACGGTCGGGCCAGGTCGGATGGGTGGGATTGTGCTTGAGGAACTGAGTCCAGAGGACGTAGGCCACCGCCGCCGCTCCCATAGGCATCCCTGGGTGGCCGGAGTTTGCTTTTTGCACCCCATCTACGGCCAGCATACGGATGGTGTTAATACATAGTTGATCCAAGTTATCGCTCACTGTTCCTCCTTCAAGATAATAGTATTTCGGTATTTTACAAAGATTTTGACGGGGAGAACAAAGAATCGAGAGCACAATGAACGGTCGCTGTTGAATGTTCGCTGTTTGAGTCTCCCATCTCAAATCTCGAATTTCGTATTTCGTATCCTGCTCCCCATGATAACAAAAGGTTAGTCAGATGTCAAGTGGAGAGTTGTAAAGAAAAGCCTTTTCGACTATAATATCTCCCAACGTCACCTTTCAAGGAGGAGAGAATGAACCCCATCGCGTTGAAAATCGGGCCTTTTACTGTTTACTGGTACGGGATATTGGTGGTGAGCGGCGCCTTGCTGGGCGGCTTCGTAGCCAGCCTGGAAGCCAAAAGACGAGGCGGAGACCCCGATCACGTCTGGAACGCGTTGCTGGTCTGTCTGGTTCTGGGTCTGATCGGCGCTCGTCTGTACCACGTCTTTTCTTTTCCGCAAGGGGGCAGCCGCAATTGGGATTTCTATCGCCAGAATCCCCTCGCCATCCTGAAGATCTGGGAAGGCGGCCTGGGCATTTATGGAGCGCTTATCGGGGGCGTTATCGGGCTGTATCTCTACACTCGCTTTAACAAGCTGAACTTTCTCCGTTGGCTGGACATCGGGGCCCCGGCCCTGATCGTGGCCCAGGCCATTGGCCGCTGGGGCAACTTCGTCAACCAGGAGCTTTACGGCTATCCCACCGACCTGCCCTGGGGCCTCTACATCGCCCCCCGCTACCGTCTGCCAGGGCTGGAAACTTACGAACGTTTTCACCCTGCTTTCCTTTACGAATCGCTGTGGAATCTGCTGGTCTTTTTCCTCTTGATGTACCTGGCCCGCCACTACCACACTCGTTTGCGGGACGGCGACGTTTTCTGCCTGTACGTCATCCTCTACTCTTTGGGGCGCATTGTCGTCGAGCAACTGCGGCCCGATAGCTGGATGATAGGCAGTATTCGCGTGGCGCAGTTGATCGCCGTGGTAGCCATTGTCGGCTTTCTGGCGGTGATGTGCTACCGACGCCGCTCCGCTGCCCTGGCCGAATCGTAACCTATTCTTTGCCAGGGAAATCCTGACGACTGAAGTCGTCACTTGCCACCGGGCCAAATTTGGAGTACAATAATGGTGAATAAAGTGTACTCCTGTAAATGATGACTACCACGCCAGGGTGAAGCCAGATGGCCGACGGTGTTGACCAGCGACAGATAGCGCCCTCCAAATCCAGGCGCCAGGCCCCTCCCAGAAGGTCGTTCAAGGGGGTTACGTGTCGGCGGCTGGTGGTGGCGGCAGTGGTGGTGAGCCTGAGCCTGAGCCTGATCTTGATGGCGGTCGGCGTCGGAGCGCAGACCTGGCAGTTGGCTATGGCTACCCCGACGCCGACCTCAACTCCTACTCCCACCCAGGCAGAGCGCATCGCCCCGCTCCGTCAGGAACTAAACCGCACCTGGGGGACAGGGCAGTGGCCGCAGATCATCGCCCTCCTGGAGCGCATTCAGGACATCGACCCTGCTTACCCCGGCTCAGGCGAGAGGTTGTGCGCCGCCCATCTGCTTTACGGCCTGGAACTGGTGGAAAGCAATCGCCTGGAGCGGGCTATAGAGCAGTTCGATCAGGCTTTGGCGCTTAACCCCCAGGAAGAGACCGCCCGGCGGGAGAGACGGCTGGCCGCGGCCTATCTGGCCGGCCTGGAGAGTCACCGCCGAGGATACTGGACTCAGGCCATAGAGGAACTGTCTACGGTTTACGATCTGGACCCCGAATACAAGGAGGCTCGCTTTCTGCTCTACAGCGCCCATTACAACTACGGCCTGAGCTTGCAGCGAGCGGGTCACCTGGCCGAAGCTAAACAAGAATACCAGCGCGCCCTGGAGGTGCAAAGCGACGGCACAGAGGCCCAGACCAGACTGGCCGAAGTGATCCTGCTCCTCACTCCCCCCACTCCCACCCCGATCCCCACCAACAAACGCATCGAGATCGATATCTCCGAGCAGCACTTTTACGCCTACGAGGGAGAGGTCCTGGTCTACAGCTTCGTCTGTTCCACGGGGGAGCCGGGACGGGATACCAGGCCGGGCTACTACCAGGTGCAAAGCAAGATCCCAGAAGCTTACGCCAGCATCTGGGACCTGCGGATGCCCTACTGGCTGGGCATCTACCCGGTAGGCAAGTACGAAAACGGCATCCACGCCCTGCCCATCCGGCGGAGCGACGGGGTGAAGATGTGGAGCGGATTACTCGGTCAGCGCGTCTCCTACGGCTGCGTCATCCTGAGCGACTGGGCAGCCCAAACCATCTACCACTGGGCCGAGTTGGGCATCCCGGTGATTATCAGACAGTGATAGATTAGCCTTTCACCGAGCCAGCCGTCAGCCCGCGCACAAAGTACCGCTGGAGCGAGAAGAAGACGATCAGCGGAATGATCATCGTGATGAAAGCGCCAGCCGTCAGCACGTGCCAGTCCTGGCCTCTTTGTCCAACCAACTCTGCCAGCCTGGTGGACACGATGTAGACCTCCCTGCTCGTTCCCAGGAATACGAGCGCCACGATCAGGTCATTCCACACCCACAGGAATTGGAAGATGGCGAAAGAGGCGATCACCGGCACGGAGAGGGGCAGGATCAGCCTGGTGAAGGTCGTGAAGGGTGAAGCGCCATCGATGTGAGCCGATTCGACGATCTCTCCCGGTAGGGTGGAGATGTAGCCATATAACAGATAAACCGCCAGGGGCAGACCAAAACCGGTGTGCGCCAGCCACACCCCAAGGAAGGTGCCATTCAGGTCAAAGCGCGTATACAGGCGCAGCATGGGGATCAAGGCCATTTGTAAGGGCACCACCATCAAGCCCACAACGATCACGAAGAACAGGTTTCGGCCCGGAAATTCCAGCCAGGCGAAGGCGTAGGCGGCAAAGGCGGCGATGGTGATCGGAATCACGACCGAGGGAATCGTGACCAGCAGGCTGTTCAGGAAGGCATCGCCCATCCTGTCTGCGCTGATGACATCTATGTAGTTCTGCACCGTCCACTGGGCGGCTTCAAACGGGTGCGCAAACACCGTCCACCAGCCGGATCTTTGGAGATTGGCTGGCGGCCGGAAAGAACTGATGAGCAACCCAATTGTCGGCAGCGTCCAGATGAAGCAGATAATCAAAAGGATAGCCCGCATGGGCGCCGCTGACAAGGTCTCCCGCAGTTTGTTTCCCCCGGAGCTTCGCTTTGCTTGTGTAGACACACTCATCGGGTCACCTCCTGGCTTCGCGCAAGCCGCGAACGTTGTAGATCATAACCGGAATCACCGCTAAGAGCAGGATGATAGCCAGGGCGCTGCCGCGTCCAAAATCACGGAATTTGAACATCTCGGCATACATCCGGTTAGCGATCACTTCGGTATTATGCTGTCCGCTGGTCATCACGAAAACAATGTCAAAGACTTTGAGCACCATGATCAACACCGTGGTCGTTATGGTAATCAGGGTGCCCTGGATGTAGGGAATGATGACCGAGAAGAATATCCTGACCTCGTTTGCGCCATCGATGCGCGCGGCTTCGAGCAGTTCGGCCGGCACCCCTTTGACCGCGGCCGAGAGGACCACCATGCAGAACCCGGTCAGCAGCCAGACGTAAACGACCATCAGGAAGAAGTTGTTCCACGGGCGTTGAAGCAGCCAGCCGACCGGGTCGCTGCCCAGGGTGACAACTATGGCGTTTAGCAGGCCGGTTTGGGATCGGCCAGGGGGCTGGTAGTAGTAAATGAACTTCCAGATTACGCTGGCCCCGACGGCAGAGATAGCCATCGGCAGGAAGATGATTGATTTTGCCACCGGCTCCCATCTGCCGATGCGATCAACCATCACGGCGATGACCAGCCCTATCCCTACGGACAGACTCGTCACGAATACCAGCCACAGCACGTTGTTTCTTAACACGACCAACATTTTAGGGTCGGTCAAGGCAAAGGCATAGTTCTTCAGGCCGACAAAGTTCTCTGACTTGGCATCCTGGAAACTGAGAAGGAGCGTGTGAATGGTAGGATAAACCAGGTAGGCAAACAGGATCACCAGCGCCGGCCCGACAAACACAAAGGGCCGCACGCGCTCCCCGACACGTTTTGGCAAAAGCGATACCAGATTATCGGTGAGGATGAATATAATCCACACCCCGCCCACACCGACGATGATTGCCACCAGCCCAATCAGGAGCTTGGATGCCTCGCTGTCGCGCATGAAGATGAAGCTCCAGCGCAGCGCCAGGAAAGCGAGCACCGGCACAATAAAAGACACCGCCACACGCAGTGGGCCGGTCATAAGCAGGTCTAAGAGCCTATTGCTCTGTGTTTTCTGTTCCATGTGTGCTTATCCTCCTCCTGCAACTAAAAGGAGAAAGGAAGCAGGGCAAGTCAAGGTCTGGTTTGCCCTGCTTCCTTAGTAACTACTTACCGGATGAACCTCCTAGAGTGGTAACGATTGGCTTCTTATTCGGGCCAACTGGCGTCGATATCTGCCAGCACGGTGTCCAGGTCTTCGCCACCCACCCAGTCGACGATGCCGGTCCAGAAACTACCGGCCCCCACCGCGCCCGGCATCAGGTCGGAACCGTCGAAGCGGAAGGTATCCGCCGCCATCAGGATCTCAGCAAAACCCTGGGTGGTGGCGTCCGGGTACCAGTCCAGGCTGGCGTCCAGGTGTGGGGCGATGAGGATTCCGGCCTCGACCTCGGCTTTGGCGGACTCGCCGGTAGTCAGATATTGCATGACCTCGCGGATGGCGGGGGTGTCTTTCCCCATGCTCATGATGGAACCAGAGCCGAGCACCGGCTTGCCGTAGTCCGAGTCGATGGGCGGCAGGTAGAAGTAGTTGACGTCTCCTTCTGGCCCCACTTCCGTGCCCTCCGGGAAGAAGTTCACGATGAAGCTGGCCTGGCGGTGCATGTAGCAGCTAGGCGGATCGTCGAACAGGGGGGTCGGTCCGTCGCCGAAGAAGGTTTGCAGGATGGACGTGGTGCCGCCGTAGACGTAGTCCGGGTTGAACCAGATGTTCCCCAAGATGTCGAAGGCGTTCCTGACCTCCGGGGAATCGAATTTCAGCTCGCCACTCGTCCACTTGTCGTAGTTTTCGGGGCTGGTGGTGCGCAGCATGATGTCTTCGATCCAGTCGGTGCCCGGCCAGCCGGTCGCGCCGCCGCTCTCGATGCCGACGCACCAGGGGGTGTTGCCGTCAGCCACCATCTGGTCCATGAGGGCCAGCAGCTCATCCCAGGTCTCAGGGACCATGTAGCCCGCTTCATCGAACTCGGGTACCGGGTACCAGACCAGGCTCTTAACATCCGCATTGTGCCACACGCCGACCAACGTCCCATCCACTGTGCCCAGGTCGATCCAGGACTGGGTATACTGTTCTTTCATGTAGTCTTCGTCCAGGAACTCGCCCAGATCAACCAGGAAACCGCTGCGGGCAAAGTCGGCCATCAGGCCCGGCTGTGGGAAGTTGTAGATGTCGAACGGGTCACCTGCTTCGGCTCGCACCAGAGCGATGGTCTCGAAGTCAGCGGATCCTTCATACACAACCTCGATGCCAGTGCGCTCTTCGAAGGGGACCATGCTCTCTTCGAACTTCTTCACCTGCTCCTCTTGGGCGGCGCCAAATATGGTGACGGTCTCGCCCTCATACGGCTTTTCGGCCTCCTCCTGGGCTGTCACTACCGGCACCAGGATGGCGATCACCACAATGGCAATCAACAGCTTTTTCATTGTTTTTCCTCCTTAGTGTTTAGTTTTATCTTAAAAAACCACAACCCGAATGCTCGTCCATTGAGGCCCAATGAACGATAAAATATCACTCCAGGCATCACCTCCTCGTATAATATGTGGTGTGGGGGACAGCAGCCCGCCTCCCACTGGACAAATTTGGGAATCTCTGGCATCCTGAGGGCCGGCCCAGGGAGGGTAACGCCAGACCTCCTGTCATTTACAGGGCCAGTGCAGGTATTGTCCCTCAACTTCCGTGACGAGCAAACCGCCGAGTCATGACCACTATATGTGGGGGTAGTGCCTGGCCGTAGCCCCCACCTGGTGGCACCCCGGTTGAGCCAGGCTCATCAAGGCAGTTGAGGGACACTATCCCAATGCAACAGAGTGGGCAAAATGATACGACTTTTCATAGCCAATATTATACTCGATGTGTTACGTGATGGCAAGCCAACGTATCCTGACATTAAGACAAATCTTTTTCCTGGTCTGAGAAGTTGAGGGCTATCAGCATCCACTCCCTCTAATTGGCCTGGCTTATTCCGCGGCCAAAATGTCTTCGATTTGTCTGGTCATGTTCTTCACAGCAGGGGCGGCATCCTGCTCGTCTACCAGAGCGGCGTGCACTTCTCTCTGAATGGCGTCCGATATCTCCAGATAGGCGGGATGCCGCGGGCGCAGGTTAGCGCCGAGCAAAACGGGCAGGAAATCCGCCCAGAAGGGGTTAGCCTCAATCACCTCTGCTACCCCGTAGACCGAGGCGCGGGTCGGGTTCTGCCCACTGCCGATGGCCTTGTAAGCCTGCTGTTCGGCGCTGGTCAGGAAGGCGATGAACTTGAAAGCCTCGTCGGGATGCTGGCTGTAAATGCTGACGCCCAGGCTCCAGCCCCCCAGACAGGCCGAGCTTGCCTTGCCTTCGCCGTGTACCATCGGCTTGGCTCCTACTTTGCCTTTCAGCGGCGAATCGTCGGCGTTCGTGAGCGACCAGGCATAGGGCCAGTTGCGCATGAACACAGCTTTGCCCTGTTGGAAAATATTACGGGCGTCCTCTTCCATGTAGGTGGTCACCCCCTCGGGGCTGACTCCCGAGTAGATGTAGTCGATCATCACTTCCAGGGCTTCGACCGCCTGCGGGCTGTCTAGCACCACCTTGCCCTTCTCGTCCAGCACCGCCCCGCCGTTGCCCCACACGTACTCCAGGTAGTTGCAGACCAGACCCTCGTACTGGTTGCCCTGCCACACGAAACCATTGGGCATGTCCGCGCCCTCGCCTTCCATGATAGCCAGGGCCTGCTCTTTCAGGTCGGCGAAGGTTTGCGGCGGCTCGAAGCCGTACTTGTCCAGCAGGTCCTGGCGGTAATACAGCAGCCCGGCATCGGTGAACCAGGGCATGGACACCAATTTGCCTTCCCAGGTGTTACCACGCACCACGCCTGGGAAAAAGTCGTCCATGTCGATTGCGTACTCTGCCACGTAATCGTCCAGAGGCAAGAGCCAGCCAGCCGCCCCGAACTCCGGCGGCCAGATGATGTCCACCATGTAGATGTCCACGCTGGAATCCTGGCCGGCGAACCAGGTGACGTACAGGTCGTGGCGGTCGGTGGACGACTCCGGCAGTGCTCGCAGTGCGACCTTGATGTCGGGGTTGGCCTCCTCGAACATAGCCACCTGTTCTTTCAGGACATCCATCTCCCTGCCCACCGCGCCAGCAGCCATGACCACGGTTACCGGCTGCTGGGCCAGCGCTACCGGCCCCAGGATAAGAGACAGAATAGCCACCACCAGAATGGCTATCAACAGCTTTCTCATTTCTCTTCCTTTTCTATTGTGGAGTTGTACCTTTGAAAAAAACAACGGCCTCAATAGCTGTCTATTGAAGCCCATAAACGATAAAATATTATCCCAGGCCCCACCTCCTTTTCCTCCTCATTTTTCCCCATTGAACTCTCTCGGAGAATTTGGGGTTGCACGTTGCCTGATGACTGCGCCGAGAGTCGTTGCGGTGTTACAATTATACCAGACCTGAGCCGAAAAATCAAGTGGACGATTTGACAATCCTTTATCCTTCGGGTATAATGCTACCAATGGCTGGTGCGAAAGGCGCACAGAGGGGCGAGGCCAGTTTTCGCGTTTCGGATAAGGGGGAGAAAACGATGAAGGCTGGAATGCGGGCGAAAGGGACGTTATTATATTTATATTGTTTTATCGTGTTCCTGTTCGTCGCTCCGCTGGCGCTGGCCCAGGAGGCGCCGACCCTGGACTGTAAACCCGACGAAGGAGAGTATGGGTTGCAGTTTTACATCGTGGGCAAAAGTTTCGAGTCCGAAAGCGTGGTGAGCATCGAGGGTTTTGACCTGACGCTGGCCTCCAGGACGGACGGTGAGGGGAATTTTAAAATCATCACCTTTGCCCCCACCGATGAAAGCAAGTTCCCTGTGGGCGTATACGAGATCATCGCCAGCGACGAGGCGGGAGGCAAGGCCAGTTGCACCTTTCGCCTGCGGGAAGTCCCCACCCCGTTCAGACCGACCGCCGCGCCCCAGGTGGAGACGCCAACTACTCTCCCTCCCACCTCTGCGGCTGCGCCGACCGTCGCTCCTCCGCTCACCCCCCCGTCTTCTGTCGGGACCTCTCCCTGGCTGTTCATTGGCCTGGCGATAGCCACCGCTTTGGGGTTGGCCCTTTTGGCCTTTGCCATCTTTATGATCGTAGCCAGGAATAGGCCCGCTCCGGCCCAGGCTCGCCCTTCTTCCCCTCCTAAGGCAGAGCGCCCCTTTTCTCCTTCTCCCCCGCCGTCAGAGCCTACACCTGTCAGGCGCCCCCAAACGGATGTCGCCAGGGATGCTACTTTACCCACCATCCAGGCTGCCAAGGAAGACGCCACTCTGGTAGCGACTGCTTTACCGGTGCTCACCACCCAGGCGACCCTGACCGTCACTAAAGGGGTGGGGAAGGGCGCGCGGTTCACGGTGGATAAAAAAACAACGATAATTGGGCGGGGCGACGACTGTGATATCATCGTGGCCGAAGCAGTGGTCTCTCGTCACCACACCAAAATCGTGCGCATGGGGCCCAAATATTTCCTCTACGATCTGAAGAGCACCAACGGCACGTTGGTCAATGGTCAACGAGTGGAACAGCACGTCCTGGAAGATGGGGACGAGATTCAGATCGGGGTCACGGTTTTCTTATTCGAAAAACCTGAGGAAGAAGGGTGACTGTTGCCAGACCCGTAAGGCCAGCTTGAAGAGACTTTTTAGGGAGGAAAAAACCAAGTTTGTGGGGAAAAACTTGGTTTTTTTCTACCTCGTTGGGCGAAGGGCCGGGCATCTCACGCCTGAATGCCCGGCACCTGTAAAACTGCATGGCCCTGAACCCGTCCATGTGCCGTTGACAACCCTCTCCTGGGTATGCTATAATCAGCCTGTCTGGATGTGGAGCAGAACATTCTAAAATGAAGAGGAGAAGGAGGGCAACAATGCAAAACATCTCTATCAAAAGGGCACTTGTATTCTGGCTGGTTCTGACCCTGCTGGTCGGCTTTGTGCCGTCGCTTGCGCCGTCGATGGAGGCGGCCCAGGCCCCACCAGGGGCCTGGCACAACAGCGAACGACAACTAACGTTCTCTGCTGGAAGTGCCAGACCCCTCGATAAACAGCGGACGATAGACGCCTACCTGAACCTGCCCCTGCACTTCATCGCCAACCAGGGGCAGGTGGATGAGCGCGTCGGCTACTACGTCCAGAGCAGCGGACGTTCCATCTACTTCACCGCTGAAGAGGTGGTCGTGGCTCTGGACGAAACCGTTTTACGGCTGCGCTTCGTGGGGGCCAAAGCCACCCCCCCGCTCGGCGCAGAGAAGAGGGCAGCCAAAGTCAACTACCTCGTCGGGAACGACCCGGCCAGGTGGCAGACGGACATCCCCACCTGCGGCCAGGTGGTCTACCATGACCTCTACCCCGGCATAGATTTGCGCTACGGCGGGCAGACGGGGGCGCTCAAGTACACCTTCGTGGCCCGGCCTGGGGCGGACGTTTCCCACATCCGGCTGGCCTACGGGGGCGCGGCCGGGCTGCGCCTGGACGAAGAGGGCAACCTGCTCATCCTGGCCGCCCGAAGCGAGCTGAAGGACACCAAACCCTACGCCTACCAGGAGATCGGCGGGCGGCGGGTGGAGGTAGATGTGGAGTTTGTGCTGCGCGGGGTGCGCACCTATGGCTTCGCGGTGCAGGGCGCTTACGACCCCCGCTACCCGCTGGTCATTGATCCCACCCTGCTGCTCTACTCCACCTACCTGGGAGGGAGCGAGGATGACCGGGGCTATAGCATCGCCGTGGATGGGGCGGGCAACGTTTACGTGACGGGACAGACTTCGTCCACCAACTTCCCCACCCAGAACGCCTATCGGGGGACGTTTGGCGGCGGTAGCGTTGACGCCTTTGTGACCAAGATAGACATCACCAAGAGCGGCGCCGCCTCCCTGGTCTACTCCACCTACCTGGGAGGGGAATTTGAGGACCATGGCCGTGGCATCGCCGTGGACGGAGCGGGTAACGCTTATGTGACGGGAGATACTCGCTCCGAAGATTTCCCCACCAAGAACGCCTACCAGGACACGATTTACGACTACCCCGCAGTCGGCCCTAGCTGGAATGGCGGCGAGCACGCCTTTGTCACCAAACTCAACGCCGCAGGCAACGACCTGCTATACTCCACCTTTCTGCGGGGGAAGAACTCGTGGTTGCCGGGAGAGGAGACAGGCTATGGCATCGCCGTGTACGGGACAGGCATCGCCTACGTGGCGGGCACCAGCCTCTCGTCAGACTTCCCCGTCACCGCGGACGCCTACCAGGGAACGAAGGCTGGTGACAACACCACCTGGGACGCCTTTTTCGCCAAGATAGACACCACCCAGAGCGGCGATGCCTCCCTGCTCTATGCCACCTACCTGGGGGGGAGCCAGACTGAGCGCGGCCTGGGCATCGCCGTGGATGCGGCTGGCAACGCTTACCTGACGGGCCAGACTTATTCTTCCCCCGACTTCCCCACCCGAAACCCCTATCAGGCAACGCCCAGTGGGGACTGGGATGGTTTTGTCACCAAAATCAGCGCCGTCGGCGACTTCCTGTTCTACTCCACCTACCTGGGGGGGAGCAATAAGGACTGGGGCTATAGCATCGCCGTGGACAATGCGGCCAACGCTTACGTGACGGGACTGACCAGGTCCATCAACTTCCCTACCACGGTGGGGGCCTTCGACACGACCTGCGGCACCGACGGCAACTGCAACTATGACGGCGATTACTACTACGACGCCTTTGTCACCAAGATAGACACCACCAAGAGCGGCGACAACTCCCTGGTCTATTCCACCTACCTGGGAGGAGAAGGTGATGAGTGCTACTATAGCGGCTGCGCCATCACCGTGGACGGGGACGGCCAGGCTCACGTGACGGGCAGCACTTATTCCGCCTATTTCCCCACCAAGAACCCCTATCGGGGCGAAAGCCTTTGGGACGATGCCTTCGTCACCAAGTTCAACGCCGCCGGCTCCGCCCTGGTCTACTCCACCTACCTGGGGGGGAACGGCAGTGACGGGGGCACTGACATCGCCCTGGACGGGCAGGGCAACGCTTACGTGTCGGGCATGACTACCTCCACCAAATTCTTCGACACCAAAAACCCCTACCAGGCGGCTAACGCTGGCAAAGCTGATACTTTTGTCGTTGTGCTCGCTGATGAACCTGCCCCTAAGCTGTCCATCGGCAAAAGCGCCTACCCTGGCGTGGTGGCCCCCGGCGGCCTGTTGACCTACACCATCACCGTGACCGAAACGGAGGGACGGGAAGACGCTACCGGGGTGCAGGTGACCGATACCGTGCCTGTCAGCACTACCTGCTGCGCCTCCATCGGCCAGGGCGGTACGCTGGTCGGCAACGAGGTGGTGTGGACCAATCAGACCGTACCCAAAGGGTCAAGCATCGGCCTGACCTTCGTGGTCACGGTCGGACAGGTGCCCAACCACACGACCATCACCAACGACGCCTACCGGGTGGTCACCAGCACCCAGGGAGTGACCACCGGCCTGGGCAGCGCGGTCAACACTACGGCGACGGTGCTTCCCATCAGCAAGAGCGCCTTCCCCGACCCGGTGAAGCCAGGCGAGGTTCTCCACTACACCATCGTCATCACTGCTCTGGCCCCAATCACCTCCTCGAGCGGGCTGGCAGGCAGTTGGGAGAGGCCGGGCCAGGTTTCCGAGCGGCAAACCCTCCCCTATGGCGTCCAGGTGGTCGACGTCGTGCCCATGGACACCACCTGCTGCGCCAGCATCGGTCAGGGTGGCGTGCTGTTCGGGGACACCCTGGTCTGGCGGGGTCTGACCCTTACCGCTAACCAGAGCATCACCCTGACCTTCGCGGTCACGGTTGACGAGGATGCAAACGTGGGGTCGTTCATCACCAACTACAACTACCGGGCGGTGCTGACGAGCACCATGGGAGTGGAGCCCTCTTGGGGCAGCCCGCTCAATACTATGGTGCGAGGGGCCTATGACGTCAATGTGCCCCTCATCCGCAAGTGAGAGCCGCACACAACTGCAACTGCTCCAAAAACCCAACGGGCGAGGCGCTGTAACCTCGCCCGTTTTTGTCGTGGAGGACAAAATACCTCCCCCTGGCTTGCGCTTTCCGGGCTTTTCAGGTAAAATTTTACCGTAGATCAAGCCTGCCAGTCGAAGGAGCAATTCAGGATCATTATTTGAGTCAGGAGGAGATCAATGAACCAGACTGTCAATTTTCTGGCTTTCGACCTGGGAGCGGAAAGTGGCCGGGGTGTGCTGGGCCGCTTCGACGGCGACTGCCTGGCGCTGAGCGAGGTACGTCGTTTTCCCAATGGGCCGGTGCGCCTCCTGGACAGCCTGCACTGGGACGTATTGCGCCTGTTCCAGGAGATAAAAGGCAGCCTGGGCCGCTGCGTCCAGGAGCACGGGTCAGACCTGGCCGGCATTGGCCTCGATACCTGGGGCGTGGACTTCGCTCTGCTCGACCGGGACGACGTGCTGATCGGCAACCCGTATTACTATCGCGACCGCCGCACCGAAGGGATGTATGACCAGGTTTTCAGCCGCCTCCCGCGGGAGCAAATCTTTGAATGGACGGGCCTCCAGTTTATGGAGATTAATACCCTGTACCAGCTTTTCTCGATGGCCCTGAGCGACTCTCCGGCCCTGGCTGCGGCTGATGCCCTGCTGATGATGCCCGATCTGTTCAACTTCTGGCTGACCGGAAGCAAGGTGTGCGAGTTTACCGACGCCACCACCACCCAGTTTTACGACCCTCGCCAGGGTACGTGGTCCAGGGAACTGTTTGAGGCTCTGGGTTTGCCTTTTCACATCCTGAAAGAGATCGTGCCCCCCGGCACGGTGCTGGGGCCGCTTTTGCCTTCGGTGGCGGAGGAGGTCGGTCTGGGAGAGGTGCCGGTTATCGCCCCGGCCTGTCACGACACAGGCTCGGCGGTGGCGGCTGTCCCCGTCCGTGAAAAAGACTACGCCTACATCAGCTCTGGCACCTGGTCGCTGATGGGCATCGAGGTCGCAGACCCGATCATCACCGAGCAAAGCCTGACCTATAATTTCACCAACGAAGGCGGCGTGGTCGGCACTTTCCGTTTTCTGAAGAACGTCATGGGGCTGTGGCTCGTCCAGGCCTGCCGCCGGGCGTGGGCCAGGGCAGGCAAAGATTTCTCTTACGACCAACTGACGGACATGGCCGCCCAGGCTCCGCCCTTCGGACCCGTGGTGGACCCCGACGACAATGCCTTCCTTCGCCCCGACGACATGCCACAGGCCATCCGGGCTGTCTGCCAGCGCACCGGCCAGTCTGTTCCTGAAGATAAGGGGGCCATTGTCCGCTGCGCCCTGGAAAGCCTGGCCCTCAAATATCGCTGGGTGTTTGAAAAGCTGGAGACTATACTGGGGCGCAAGTTGCAGGTCATTCACGTCGTGGGGGGCGGGTCGAAAAATAAACTCCTCTGTCAGTTGACCGCCGACGCCACCGGGCGGCCAGTGGTGGCCGGTCCGGTCGAAGCCACATCCATCGGCAACGTCATCATGCAGGCTTTGGCCCTGGGCCACGTGACTGCCCTGGAAGAAGGCCGTGAGGTGGTGCGCCGCTCCTTCGAGGTGATCGAATACGAGCCGGGCGACAAGGCCGGCTGGGACGAGGCTTACGAGCGTTTTCTGAGGGTGATGGCTGGAGTCTCCTGAGAAACACGATGATGCAGATATCTACAGATAACGCAAAATATGAAGTGAAGCGATACTTGGAGCGGGCACACCAGGCGCTAAAAGCGGCTGAAGACAACATCTCCCTCGGTCACTACTCAACAGCCATTAACCGCGCCTACTACGCCATTTTCTATGCCGCCAACGCTTTGCTGGCAACCAAAGGTTTGCAACGTAGCAAACACTCCGGCGTGATCGCCGCCTTTCGCCAGCATTTTGTCAAAACCGGCTTGATTGAAGTCAGATACAGTGACGATTATGGAGACGTGATGGACTATCGCATGTCCAGTGACTATGAAATAACTGTTACCACTGATGAGGAAACAGCAGTAGAAAGTCTGGACAGCGCGCGACGGTTCGCTGCCCGTGCAGAAATTTACCTGAAGCAGACGGGTTACTTATGAGAGATCTTTTGCACCTGACGGAATCAGATCGAGTAGCCATTATGGCCTGCGTCAATCGCCTGTTTACTGAACTTCACTCTCGTATTCGTTCCGTAGTGCTTTTCGGCTCTAAGGCACGCAGCGATGATACAGTAGATTCGGATATTGACATCTTGATCATTGTTGACGCCGATGATCGGGAACTGGCCCGGAAGATAAGACGAATGGCAGCCCGGGTCTCACTTGAGCACAATGTCCTGTTCAATACCCACATCATCAGCCAGGAGCAATGGAGCGAGATGGAGCAACGCCGAACCATGTACTGGCAAAACGTCCAGCGCGAGGGCATTGAATTGAGGCTAGAGTCAGCACAGGGCTGAAATGAGAGGTTAAATGTTTCAAGCTATAGAGATTTCTAACTACCGCAGTATAGAGCACATCCGGCTGGAGCCGGGGCCGCTGACGGTGCTTTTGGGCAAGAACGCCTCGGGCAAGAGCAACGTGGTGGATGCGCTGCAATTCCTGGCCGATAGCATAAGGTTCATTAGTATCGGGGAAGCTCTTCTTCAGCTTGGCCGTGGCTCGTTCCAATCTGTACTCTACCGGAGAGCGCAGCTTAAGGAAATTCGTTTTCAGATTGAAGCTATGTTTCCCATGGCCGACCAAGATACGTCACCTTTCCTCCACTACGATGTTGCTATTGGCCCGGAGGCACTGACCGGAAGTCCGGCCGTGCTACGGGAATTACTCACTATCGAGGAGAAAATTCTCCTGAAACGCGTTGAAGATAAGAGTAGAGGACTGTGGCGGATCGAAAGTGAACAAGAGGGAGGGTGGACGTTTGTAGAATCATATGAGTTAATGCTAGCTCCAGGATGGAATCCACCAGAAATTCCTCACATCATGGCTCTACGAGCGGCGCTGGCTCAGACCACCGTCTTTCGCTTCGAACCCGATGCGATACGTCGGTCGGCCACCATTATATCTGATCCCCGCCTGGGAGCGTACGGCGAAGGCTTGCCCGCTCTGCTCGACACTTTGCCTCACAGTACCCTGGAGGCTATCGCCAGCGAACTGAGTACCGCCGTGCCGCCAGTTAAAGAAATCAAACTCCAGGCCGCCGAGCCGGGCAAAAAAGTCATCGCCCTGGTCGAAGAAGGAGAGCGGGAGCCTTTTTACCCCGATCAAATCTCCGATGGCACGTTGCGCTTTTTGGCTCTGCTGGCTATCGCTCACGGGGCGGTCAAAGCTCCCCTGGTCATCATTGAGGAGCCGGAAATCGGCATCCACCCCACCCGCCTCTTCCAAGTCATCGAGCTGCTACGGGGCCAGGCCAGGCGGTCGGGGCAGCAGTTCATCCTCACCACCCACGCCCCGTACCTGGTGGACCGCCTGGAACCCGGCGAGTTGGCGCTGCTCACCCGCAGGACCGGCCCCACCACCATCGAGCCTATCCCTGAGCCGGAGGAACTGAAGAAGCGCCTGGAAGAATTTGGCGGGTCGCTGGGCGAGATGTGGTTTTCCGGCCTGTTGAGCCAGGACGGAGAAAGCTGACCATGCGGCTCGGTTTCTTGGTGGAAGGTGACTCCGACTGGGGCGCGGTGCCTGTCCTGACTGAGAAACTGCTGGGTCAGGAGGTGGAGCCTGTTCCCGTTCCATATCGGGGAGGCTATCAGGCTTTGCGCAAGAATTTTGTCGGGTACACTTACAGCTTCCAGTACATGGATGTGCGGTCAGGAATAGTCGTGGTCGATAACGACCAGCGGCCTCACGGAGAGCGTCGCGCCAGGCTGGAAGGCATGATACCGGAGGGTCTGAGCGTGCCGGTTATCATCGGCGTGGCGGTGCAGATGTTAGAAGCCTGGCTGCTTGCCTGCCCGGAGACTTTTGAGCGGGTCTTTGGCTATCCCTTGCGCTTGAGGAAAGAGCCAGAAGATTACGCTCACCCTAAAAGCGAGGTGGTGATCCCCTACCTGGAGAAAAACACCGAATATCGACGTTTGAACGAAGAGAAGGCGCGGGAGTTGGCCCAATACGCCGACGTGGAGGTCATCAGGCGGAAGTGTAAAAGCTTTCGGGAGTACGATTCTTTGCTCTACGTGTTGCGCCAAGAATAAACAAAAACGCCCTCTCAAATCGGGAGGGCGTTGCTTTATCTGAAGCCTTATTGTGAGATGTGCATGGGCATGATCACGCACAGAAAACCCTCGGCGTCTACAGGTTTGAAGACGCCGGGGCTGGAGGAAACGTTGGTCTCTAAGGCTACCCGCTCGGTGTCCATGACGGACAGAACGTCGATGAGGTACCTGGCGTTGAAAGCGATCTCAACAGGTTCGCCCTCGGCGGTGGCGTCGATCTGGCCCACGTTATCGCCCACCTCGGCGGAGGAGGCGGTCAGGACCATCTGGGCCGGCGTTAACTCGCTGCCAGGCGTAACCTGAAGACGGACGATGTTGGCCGCATCACGGGCGAAGATGTTGGCCGTCTTCACCGCTCTGAGGAAATCGGTGGTGTTCACCACAGTGTGAGTAGCGCGCTCTTTGGGAATGATCTGGTTGTAGTCAGGGAAATTGCCCTCGATAAGCTGAGAAACCAGATCGACATTGGGCATGTGGAAAAGAATCTGGTTGCGATGCGGGGTAATGATCACTTCGATAGCTGTTTCCTCTTCGCCGTTGTGACTTTGAATTATGCGGGCCAGTTCAGCCAGGGAGCGAGCCGGAATAATGACGCTGGCAGGCTCGGATACCGGCGGGTCCAGGGGAGCGGTCCGCACCGAGAGACGGAAGCCATCGGCGGCGGCCAGGGTGAGAGTATCGCCCTCGAATTTGGTCAACACTCCGGTCAGGATGGGCCGACTTTCATCGGTGGCGGCGGCGAAAATCACCTGATCTACCATGTGGCGTAGAGTGGCCGGCTCCAGCGAACAGGTGAGCAGGCCAGGCTCACCTTCCTCATCGCCGGCGGTGGGGATGATGGGAAACTCCTGGGCATCGATGCCCTTGATATTAGCTTCAAAACGGGCGCACTTGAGGTTGAGGGTCTGGGTGCGGACGGTCAGGGCCATGTCAATCCGTTCCGGCGGCAGGGAGTTGACGAAATCGGTCAGCAGGCGAGCGGGCACGGTGGTGGCTCCTTCCTCATCTACCTTGGCCCCGATCCAATGGTTGATCCCAATCTCCAGGTTGGTGGCCGAGAGCTTGAGGCGTCCCTCTTCGGCGGACAACATGATGTTGGACAGGACCGGCAGGGTGCTGCGGGTAGCCACCGCCCGGCCGACGATGGAAAGACCCTTAGCCAGATTCTCTTGCAGGCAGGAAACTTTCACAGCTCAACCTCCTTATCGCTTAATAACAGAGCCATCGCTCGGCTCGGACATGCTCACTTGCTCATTAATTATACAGCAAATCTGGAAAGTACACAACTCTCCCTCTAATCGTATCTACCCCGCCAATCGTTCCACCTGACCTGAAGAAGCCCCCAGAAGGAAAGAAACGTATCTTTCAGCAGTCTTACTTTGGTGCGGGGGTCGTTATACCAGGTAACAGGTATCTGCTTGATGCGATAGCCATGCTTCTGGGCGATGAAGAGGATTTCGGCGTCGAAGCTCCACCCGTCGAGTTGCTGCCTGGAGAAAATCTGCCGCGCCCCCTCGCGGCTGAAACATTTGAATCCGCAGGTCACGTCGGACACGTTTTTCGTGACCAGCGCGTTGGTCAGCCAGGTGAAAAAGCGGCCCATCATCTCCCGATGCCAGGTCTGGCGTTTTTCCACCCTGGCTCCTTTTTGCCGCCTGGAGCCGATGAAAACGTCGTAACCCTGGTCGAAGCAGGCCATGAATTTTTCCAGCTCAGTTATGGGGGTGGAAACGTCGGCGTCGGTGAACAGCAGGTATTGGCCTCTGGCTTCCAGCATCCCCACTTTGACGGCGTGGCCTTTGCCCCGGTTGCAGCCGTTTTCCAGGATGCGCACCCGGCCATTTTGGCCCGCCATCTGCCGCGTCACTTCCACGGTGCGGTCGGTGCTGCCGTCGTCCACCACGATCAGCTCGTAGCCGTAACTCTGCTCCTCAAGGTAGTCTACGATCCGCTCGACGTTATGTATTCTTTTTTCCTCGTTGTAAGCCGGGACAACAACCGAAAGAAATGGACCGGCGTCGGTCATGTTTCCTGTTTCTCCATAAGCATCATGCGGGCTGCGGACGCTCCCAGGCCCAGGTAGAGCCAAAAAATAGCCACCGCGTGAGGAAAGTTCAGGTTGAAAAGATAATGGTCTAAAATGCCGCCCACCAGGGCCCCGATTATAGCCGTCTGAAAGCCTAGCAAAATCTCCTTCAGGTCCGAGTCGTGAGCCAGGTAGCCCCGCACGGTGTACACCATAAAAACGACGATGACCAGCAAAAAAGCAGCCAGGCCGATAAGCCCCATCTGCTCGGCGATCTGCAAATAGACGTTGGACACGCCGATGTAGGTGTCAATGTCGGGCGTCCCGGCGAAGCCCACCCCCAGCAAGGGATAGCGCGCAATGAGGATCAGGGCGTCTTTGTACTCGCCGAGGCGCATCAGGGTGGCCCTATCGCGCCCCTGTATCCCCTCCCAGAAGTGGGCGACGTACTCCTGGGTCTGCGGCAAAGCGAAAAAGATAACCGCCACCACCACCAGCAAGAGCAGCAGCCGCCGGTAACGCACCAGCCCCAACACCACCAGGGCCACGCCCAGCCCGGCCATCGACCCCCGCGAAAAGGTCAAGATCAGGCATAACCCCATCACGGCCAGCATGGGGGCCACCACGAAGCGCGGTAGCAGTGGCCGCCTGGCGAAAAGCTGCGGCGCGGTCAGGGCGGCGATCAAAATCAGTAGCCCGCCCAGGATGTTGGGATCCACCGAGGTAGCAATAGCCCGCATGGGCAAACTGGGGTCGTCTTCGACGAAGCGCAGCACGCTCCAGCCCGCCGGATAACGCACTATCCGCAGAGCGGAAAGCAGCCGCACCGTCCAGCCCTGCGGCAAGAAGTAAAGCCCTACCCCGATGAGCGCCTCGGCAAAGCCCACCAGGATGATGGCCCGCGTGATCCATGCAAGCTCCTGCCTGGCGCGCACGCAATTGACCACCACAAAAAAAAGCGAAATGCCGATGATGATCTCGGCGAAATGGCGCAAGACGTTGGCCGTCAGCCCGGCGTGGGCCAGCCCGGCCACGAAGGCCACAAACGCCAGAGCGATGAAAATCAATATAGGCACGGTCAGCGGCGTGCTGGCGAAATCCATCTCTCCTTCTCTGGCGACCACCCGCATGAACCAGACGGCAAAAAGTACTCCTAACACCAGGTCCAAGAAGGTGGGCGAAAAACCGATGTCGATGGGCAAGGCGGCAAAAGGCAACAGACAGATGACGCCCACCAGGGCCAAAAGCCCCATCTGGGTGCTGCGCAACATCAAGAGCCAGCCCGCCACGGCCACCAGCAAGGCCAGAGCCAGCGGCGCGGTAAGAAAGGCGATCAGCCCCCCGCCCAACAGCCCTACCGCCAGGCACAAGGCCACAATCGCCAGGCCGGACAGCCAGCGGTCTTCGGTTACCAAAAGGGCCTGCAAACGGTGCAAAAAATAGCCTCCTCCGATAGTGAAAGTTATTATACACCAATCTGCGAATAAAGCAAACTCCCCGCTCTGAATCGCGAATGGACGAATGGAGCGAATTGTACACAACCAACAACAACGAACACCAGAATGGCAACGAACATCTCTAAAGGTGATTTTAGTTCGTTGTCTTCTCCCGTTCGTTGTTGTTATGTCCACCATCGTGCCACGAATTTAGATGTCCAGAATAACCGCCCGTGCCTGGCTTTCAACTCTGTCCATAACGCCCCTCGATCTTCTTGATGGCCTGGAGAGCGATGCGTTTGGTCACCAGGGAATCGTAGCGGTTCAAAGAAGAGGTGATCTGTCGCAACGCTTCCAGGGCGCGCCGGTCGCCGATTTCGCCCAGCACCCTGGCCGCCTCCTGGCGCGCGATCTCGTTCGGATCGCCCAGAGCCAGGATGAGAAGTTCCACTGCCGGGGGGCCTATGTCCGCCAGGGCCTTGGCCGCCGCCTCGCACACATTCTGATTCTTGTCTCCCAGAGTGCGGATGAGGGCCTCCACTGCTCCCCCGACAGACGGCATGTCTGTCGATTTTTCCGTTCGTTGTTCAAGCCGGCCTATCTCTCCCAGGGCCTTGGCCGCCGTCCCACGCACGTACACGTTTTCATCTTCCAGAGCGCGGATGAGGGGCTCCACTGCCGGGGGGCCTACGTCCACCAGGGCCTGTGCTGCCGCCCGGCGCACGTCCCAATCCTTATCTCCCAGGGTGCGGACGAGGGCCTCCACCGCCCCTACAGGCAGACGAGATGTCTGTCGCATTTCAGTCTGGCTTATCTCCCCCAGGGCCTCCGCGGCGGCCTCGCGCACCTCATCATTCTTGTCTTCCAGGGCGCGGATGAGAGGCTTCGCTGCCGAAGGACCTATTTTGACCAGCGCCCAGGCCGCCGCCTGGCGCGCATCCCAATTCCTATCTCCCAGGGTGTGGAGGAGAGGCTCCACCGCCCGCTCATCGCCTATCTTCCCCAGGGCCTCCGCCGCCGTCCGGCGCACCGCCCAGTCCTTATCTCCCAGGGCGCGGATGAGAGCCTCCACCGCCCCTCCGACACGGATGCCTGGCGCCTCGTCTTTTCCCGTTCGCTGTGCAAGCCAGCCTATCTCCCCCAGCGTCCACGCCGCCGTCCGGCGCATCTGCCAGTTCTCATCTCCCAGGGCGCGGATGAGGGCCTCCCCTGCTGGTGGGCCTATCTCCGCCAGGGCCTCCCCTGCCGCCCGGCGCACCTCCCAACTCTCATCCCCCAGGGCGCGGAGGAGAGGCTCCACAGCCTGCCCATCGCCTATCTTCCCCAGGGCCTCCGCCGCCGTTCGGCGCACCGTCTCATCCCTATCTGCCAGGGCCAGGATGAGAGGCTTCACCGCCTGCGCATCGCCTACCTCCCCTAGCACCTCCGCTACTCCCCAGCGATTCCCCCGCGCCCTATCGCCCAGGGCACGGATGAGGGGCTTGACTGCTGGCGGGCCTATTTCCTTCAGCGCCCAGGCCGCCGCCCGGCGCACCCACTCGCTCTCATCGTCCAGGGCGCGGATGAGGGTTTCCGCTGTCCCTGCCGACAGACGAGATGTCTGCCGCGTTTCAATCCGGCCTATCCTTCCCAGGGCCTTGGCCGCCGCCCGGCGCACCTGCCAACACTCATCGCCCAGGGCGCGGCTGAGAGGCTTCACCACCCCCCCGACAGATGGGGGTCTGTCTATTTCAATCCAGCCTATCCTCGCCAGGGCCTCCACCGCCGCCTCGCGCACCTTACCATCCTCATCCCATAGGGCACGGATAAGGGCCTCCACCACTCTCCCGATCCAGTCGCCTGGCGCTTCCAGGGTGTCAGGCCCCTCATCTTCTCCCCTTCGCTGTTCTCCCGTTAGTTGTTCAACCTGGCCTACCTTCCCCAGCACCAGCGCCGCCTCACTGCGCACCCTGCCATCCTCATTTTCCAGGGCGCGGACGAGGGCCTCCACCGCCCGTGGGCCTATCTCCCCCAGGGCCAGCGCCGCCTCGCTGCGCACCTGCCAATTCTCATCTCCCAGGGCGCGGATGAGAGCCTCCACCGCCGGCGAGCCTATCTCCACCAGGGCCTTAGCTGCCCAGCGGCGCACCTGCCAACTTTCATCTCCCAGGGCCAGGGCCAGAGCCTCCACTGCTGGTGGGCCTATCTTCCCCAGAACCTCCGCCGCCCCTCTGGGCACCCCCCAACTCTCATCTCCCAGGGCGCGGATGAGGGCCTCCACCGCCGGCGGGCCTATCTTCACCAGAGCCTCTCCCGCCCTCCTGCGCACCTCCCCATGCTCATGCCCCAGAGCGCGGACGAGGGCCTTCACCGCTGCTACATCGCCTATTCTCCCCAGAGCCTCCGCTGCCTGCCTGCACACCTCCCAATGCTCATCGCTCAGGGCGCGGATGAGAGCCTCCACCGCTGCTGAGGCCCCACGGACAGACGGCAGCCCGTCGTATTTCAATCCACCCAGAGCCAGCGCCGCCCTCTGGCGCACCTCCCAACTCTCATCTCCCAGGGTGCGGATCAGGGGTTCCACTGCTGGCGGGCCTATCTTCCCCAGGGCCTCTGCCGCCTCTTCGCACACCTCCCCGCTCTCATCTCCCAGGGCGCGGATGAGGGCCTCCACCGCCCCCCCATCGCCTATCTCCCCCAGCAATGTGGCCGCCTTCCAGCGCATAACCCAATACTCATCTTCCAGGGTACGGATGAGAGCTTCCACCGCTGGGGGGCCTATCTTTCCCAGAGCCACCGCCGCCCCTTCGTGCACCCGCCAATCCTCATCTTCCAGAGAGCGGATCAGAGCCTCCACTGCTGATAAGCTCATCTCCACCAGGGCTTCCAGCGCCTCCTCGCGCACCATCCAATTTCTATTTCCCAGGTCACGGATAAGCCGCTCGATTTCAGATTCTTTGTACCTCCTGTCCATCTTCTCCTCCTTATTGCCCGCGCTCTACGCGCCTGCCGCGCTCACTCCACCGTTATCTCCTGCATCAGCGTCACCTGGTCGGCCTGGTCCGGGGCAGACAGGCGTTGGCCGCTGTTGGCGTCGTACATGCCGACGACCAGGGTATAGCTGTCGGGCGGCGCGTCCGGGGCGACGGTGATGACGTATCTATCGACGATGATCTCTCCGCTCTGCCATTCGGTGGTGGGATACGCACCGCCCGTCGGCAGACTGTCTTTTTGGCCCCGCAGGCTCCCCTCCGGCCCCAGCAAATGGGTGAAGACGGTGTACGAGGTGTCCATTTCAGCCAGGGCGCGCCAGTAGAGGGTCAGGCGCAGCGCCCCCCTGGGCCTGACGGTCAGCGATTCCAGGTTATAGCCTAGCAGTTCCACCTGGCCTCCCAGGTTGGCTCCTATCTCTTCCATCTCGGCCAGGAAGACCCGGCTGGTGGCGTACAGGTAAAGGGGAAAGTCGGCCACCGTTTCGGCGCTTATCTGTTGGCAGTGGTAATCCAGCCAGTTTTCGACCTGGCCCTCTTTATCCCAGTTTTCGGCCCGCTGCGGCACGAACCACATCCTTTCGTGGTTGGCGGCCAGATGGGCCAGCTCGTTTTCTGTGGCCTCCCAATCCAGCGGGTAGCCGACGGGCAACACGATGCCTGCCACCCCGGGAAAGTAATATTTGTACGTGGGATCGGGGTAGTTCCAGATGATAATGTCATCATCCCGCAGTTGAGGCCGCAGGTGGTCGGCCAGTTCCCGCCAGGGGCGACTTTTGGCGTAGTGTGGGTCGTGATAGTAGTTATCCAGCGAATAACCGGCCAGCGCCGGGTACACCAGGGCCACCGGCAGAAAGGCCAACCGCAGCCAGATTCGAGAATAATAATCCACATCCTCACTACAAAGCGCGGCCCACAGCGAGGTCAGACCATAGGCGAATAAGAAATAATAGGCCGGGGCGATGGCGCTCAAATAGCGGGCGCGGAAAAGCGGCTTCCACTGGGCCACCACGAAGTTGCACAGCGAAGGCACGAGCACGTACAGGGTCAGGAAGAAGAATAGCCGCCGCTCCTTTCGGAAGGCGATCACCAAACTGCCCACCAGGGCCGCCAGGAGCACAGGGAATAGCCAGGCCGCGAGCGCCTGGGGCACGGTTTCGCCCAACGTGAAGATGGTTATGCAGTCCCGGAAGACGTCCAGCAGCGTGGGGGTGGTGGCGTTGGGGTCGTACTGGAGGGGCATGGTGGTGCCGAAAAGAAGCCAGGGCAGATACAGCCCGCCCACCACAGCCTGCGCCAGAATCCAGCGGCTCAGCAGAGGCCGATGCCTGCGCCACCCGGCCAGAAAGAACAGGTTTTGAAACAGAACGACGAACGGCTCGTAGTAATGGGCGTAGAGGCCCGCCAGCTCCAGGAGGACGTAGCCGACCCACCACTCCCATCGCTCCTCGTCCAGCCAGCGGACGAAGAACCACACCGCCCCCAGGCTGAGCACAGGCCACAGGGTGTAGTTGCGCAGGTCTTGAGCGTGCCAGACCTGGAAGGGGTTGACAGCCACCAGCATGGCGCAGATCAGTCCTGCCTCCTCCCCTGCCAGCGTCTTCCCGAAACGATAGATCAGAGGCACCATCAGGACGCCGAAGAAAAGGGCGTAGAACCGCAAAGCAAACTCGCTGCGGCCCACCAGCCCCATCCACAGGTGAACCGAAAGGTGCATCAGGGGCGGGTTGGGATCGGTGCCGCCCACGTGGGCGATGATCCAGCCCATGCTTTGTTCGGCGTTGGTCAGGGTGATGGATTCGTCGCCGCGCAAAGCCTGTACGTCCAGGCCGTAAAGCCGCAGGGCAAAGGCCAGTAAAATCAGAATGCTTAGCCAAAGGAGCTGTCTCATTCTCTCGCTTCTCATTGTCTGCGCCCTTTACCTCGACGGATCGCCAGCGCCGCCAGTCCGACCGCCACCACCAGCGTCAACCCCGAAAGAGCCAGCCCGATCTTGAAGGAGAGCGGGCTATAGACCATCTCGACCTGGTGTTTGCCCGCCTCCAGGGGCACGGCCCGCAGGACGTAATCGGCCTGGTATATGTCCGTCTCCTGGCCGTCCACGCGAGCCTGCCAGCCGGGATAATACACTTCGCTCAGAACCAGGAGGCCATCGGACGCCGCCTCTACCTCCAGCCAGAGGCGGCCAGGCCGACGCTCCACGAAGCGCACCGCCTCACCTTCCAGGGTGCCTGGCGCTTCCGAAGTGCCGGGCACCTGTTGCGCCTGGTCTTTGCTCAAAATGGCCGTGCGCCGGGGGTCAAAGTCGGGGTCGGCCAGGCGCTCCAGGATGCGGTCGTCTGCCAGGGCTTCGACGTGATGTACCAGGTAAGCGCGCGGCCCAAACTCCTCCAGACGGTGCAGGTAGATGACGCTCTCTCCCTCTGGCTGCTCGTACAGCACCTCGGAAGGCGGCAGCAATACCTTGCGGTGGGTGATGACGTATTTGACGTTCAACAGTTGCCAGACCCGCTCGATGGGCAGGGCGGAGAAAAACTGGTCGTAACGGGCCAACCGCAGAGGACTGGCCCCCCACACGTCCTCCAGCCCGTAGACGCAACCGTAGTTGCCGGGCAGGCTCCACTCGTTGTAGAGGCGGAATATGTCCCCGTCCGCCTGGGGCAGTTGCGCCAGGGGCGTGGGGGCCCAGTGTTCTTCGGGCTTCACCTCCTGCAAATTGTTCCGCCAGTTGGCGCTGAACAGGTCGAAGACGACCAGAACGCTCATCAGAGCCAGCAAAACGCCCTCGCGCACCAGTCGCCGCTCCCGCAGGTGAAACAGGCCCAGGCTGAACAGCAAAAACAGCATCAACAAAACGCTGCGACCCAGAAGAGGCCCAAAAGAGCTGTCCTTGCTCCAGGCGGCCTCCAGCCAGCCGTAGAAAAACAGGAAAACCAATCCCAACGCCCCCACGAACAGGTAAGCCACAGACCGCCGAAAGCCTCGATAACAGACCTTGACCGCCCTGGTCATAGGATGGGCCAGGGAAAGAGCGCCGTAACCGCTCAGCAGGGCCAGGGCGAAGCTGAACAGGTAAGCGGCCCGTTCCTGGGAGCGAAACAGGCCGAAGCCTGGGACGAATACGTAAAAGACGTTGTAAAAGAAAGTGTGGCCCCCAAAGGAAAGCAGCAGAGCCAGCATCCCCAAAATGGCCCAGAAGATCACCTGGCGGTTACGTTTATGCATCGAGAGCACAGCCCATATAGCCAGCAGCAGGGGCAGAATCCCGACATACAGCGGCGACATGACGCTCACCGAGCCGGGCAGAAGCAGTTGCAAAAGGTCCTGGCGCGGAAAACCGCCCGACATCTCCAGGTAACTGGCCTGGGCGCGGGTGCAAAGGCGCATGAACTCCAGGGCCGGCCCCAGGTGCACCGCCGCCAGCCCAAAGCCGACAAGCAGAAAAATGGCAACGTGCAGGAGCGCAGAAACAAAAGGCGCTCTCTCCTGTATGAGCCGAAACAGGAGATAGGCCAGGCAGGCGTAAAAGACGTACAGCGACGATTGCGGATGGCCGGCCAGAATGGAAACGCCCAGCGCCAACCCCGCCAATACAAACCAGAGCAGGGAATCGGGATTTGGGAATCGGGCTTTGCTGCTGGCTGCTATTTCCAGGAAGAGCAAAATGAGCGGCAGCCACACGTCCACCTCCAGGACGGCCAACTGCTGGCTCGGATAAGAAGTCAGATAGCCGCCATAGGCAAACACCAGGGCCGAAATAAGCGCCGCCCACCGCTGCCGAAACAGCCGCCGGGCAAAGAGATAGGTGAACAGGCTCGCCAGGAAGAAGTGTGAGACGGCCTCCCACTCCAGCGCATACAGCGAGAAACCCCACGGAGCGTTGAGCAGGATGGTCAGCAGGCTGAAAGGATAGAACACCGCGGCCTGCACGTCGGCCAGAAAGGGATGGCCGCTGAAGGTGTACGGGTTCCAGAGGGGCAGGTGGCCGCCCGTGAGTTGCTCCACCTCGTAGCGGGCGAAGGCGTAGAACTGCTCAGCGAAATCGCCCTGCGGGAAAGAAGCTCTATCGGTGGCCCTGGGGGTGACGATGCGCCAGAAAAAGAGCACACACAACACGGCCAGCAAAGCCACCACCGCCAGGTCGGGCCATATTCTCTTTTGAGCCTTTACGCTCGTTTCAGACGTTCTCTTCAAAAGGTTTTACCTCAATTGATTTTGTCCGCAGACACGGATTTTGGTCGCGGATTTCACGGATAGAACCACGAATGGGCGAATCTCCCGAATCTGGCGAAATATCGCGCCCCCTATCGCTCCATTCGATTCGTCCCATTCGCTTCATTCGCTTATTCGCGATTCAACGGCGCTGGATAGTTCGCGAAAACCTCATTTTCCGCCAGCGGCGTCCCGCCTTCGGCGGGATTAAGGGTTTTCAGAAGTCAGAAGCCAGTAGACAGAATTCAGAAGGCAGCCAGGGCGCACACCCGAAACCCGAAGGTGACGCGGAAGTAGTCAGGTGCGAAGTCGAGGCGAAAGGCGCAGCGGGCGAGCCTTTCACTACGGGACCACGACCCGCCGCGCAAAACACGCGCGCCACCTGCCTCCACATCCTCTCTGCCGTCATCTGCCTGGTAAGGGTAATCTTTGTAAAGACTGCTCGTCCACTCCCACACGTTCCCGGCCATGTCCAGCGCCCCGTAGGGGCTGGCTCCGTCCGGGTAGCTGCCCACTTTGGTTGTACGGTCTGGCCCGGCCTCGCTCGAGTTTAGCCTGTTCGCATCCCAATCGTTCCCCCAGGGGTATATGCGCCCCTCCGTCCCCCGCGCCGCCTTCTCCCACTCGGCTTCGGTTGGCAGCCGCCCCCCGGCCCATTCGCTGTAGGCTTTGGCCTGGTACCAATTTACGTAGACCACCGGGTGGTAGGCATAGTCAGGATCGTCGTAGTACTTCGTATCAGATGGTGGGTCGCAGGCCACGGCCTCCACGCACTTTTTGTATTGAGCGTTGGTCACCTCGGTTTTGTATATCCAGAAGGCGTCCAGATAGACGGTATGTATTGGCTTCTCGTCATCGTACTCATTGCTACCCATCGTGAACTCCCCAGGCGGAACGTAGACCATCTCTGCCCCATCTATGGGATTGATTTTGGTCGAGCCAATGCCGAGAACAGGTGTGGCTGTTGGCGTGTCTGTGGGAGTGGGCGTCAGGGGCATATCGGTGGGTATGGCCGTCGGCGTATGAGTTGGGGTTAGCGTATTGGTGGCTGTGGCCGCAGCGATTTGTACCTCCGTCGGCGTGGGCGTATGGCTCGGCTGTGGCGTGGCGGTCGGCGTCCTGGTGGACGTGGGGCTGACCATCACCGCAGGTGGCGGCTTCAGCCATTGATTGAGAAGCGGGCCAATAACCACGCCCGCTAACAGAGCGACGACGAGTAGAATGGGCCAGATAGCTCTCCTGAGAAATGTCGCAGGTTGCTGCGCCGGCCTTGATTTCCCCGAACCCTCTTGCGCCAGGGGCACGACAGGCTCTTGAAGCACTTCCTCTATCGCCCTCGATAGCTTTCTTTCCAGGGCCGCCGCCCCTCGTGGGTCATAGCGGTAGACGATGCAGCGCAGGTGTCTGAGGTCAAAGGGAATATCGTCCATGCTCTGGGTGAGAAGGATCACCCTTTTGTCCAGGGCGTGGCCCAGACCCACCTCGTAGAAGACGTTGGGGTTCTTGCCCGTCAGGTCGGCGATCACCACCCGCGCCTTGCCGATGTACTTCCAGATGTCGTAGATAATGGCTCGTGGGCCAAAGAGGTCGTCGGCCCGCACGCACTTCAATCCGGCCCTCTTCACGGTGGGCTTGATGTGGTCATCGTAGAGAGGCTGGAACTCTTTGGCGAAGGGCATCAGCACGAAACACAGGTCTTCTTCGATTTCAGGATAGTACTTTTGAAACAGGCTATGTTGAAACGGCATATATTCTCCTCCGTGAAATCCGTGACCAAAATCTGTGTCGGCTTAATCCTCGCCGCCCTCCAGAAAACAGACGATGCCGTTCACGATTCCCCTGGCTACCAGGTGTTGCCTGTTGAGCAGGACGTAACGGTCGTCGAGCATGAAGCCCATCTCGATGATGGCGCCGGGGGTATCGAGGGCGATCTTGCGAAAGGCGTGGTAATAGGTCATGTGTTCGGTGATGCTATTGGCGTGGAAAGTCAGCCCGGTGGCCTCCGCGTACTCCCTGGTCAGACAGTTCACCAGGCGATCTTCTTCTTCGGGGATGGCGCTATGAGCCACGTGCGTGACCTTGAAGCCGGAGGCGCCCGGCACGTCGCAGGAGTCGGAGTGCAGGGACACGAAAACGTCGGCCTGGTAGTGGGTGAGAGCCTGGTCGAATTCGCCGAGCAGCTCGACCTGGTAGCCCTTGCGCCTCAGAATAGCCACCACCCGCTGCGCTACGGGCAGGTTGATGTCCACCTCGCGCAATCCGTCGGGGCAGAGCGCCCCCGAATCGTGCAGGTAGTGGCCGGCCACGATGCCTACCCGTTTGGGAGGGGGTACGGTGGGCGTTCCCGGCAGGGGAATGGGGGTGCTCGTCGGTTGGGGAGTGTTGGTGGGGGGCGGGGGCCACCCTGTTCCTGGGGCGGTGGGGCCGGAGGCGATGGGAGTGGTCTGGGCCCCGACCTGGCCTAAAGCGCGACAGGCCCGACAACTCTGGTACAGAACGGCCAGAAAGATGATGAGCATCACCACCAGCAACACCTTTTGTGCGCCCTTCAGCACTTCTTTTCTGACCACTTTTTCAGCCTCCACGCTGTGAACAGGCCATACATCTGCTCTTTCTCTACACGTCCATAATATACCCTAAACTTACCGTTTAGTCAACATCGCCGGGTGTTAAAAATGCAGGCCCCTGGCGCTTTGGAAGCCGTCTATGAACGGGAGTTCACCCGCGCGGCTGAACCCCAGGTTGAAAGAAACCAGGTTTTTCGGCAAAAACCTGGTTTCTAAAGGCCCCTGGGAGCCTGGAAGAGTCTGGAGCGGCGGTCTATTTTTGTCGTTCCTTGTGGATTTGCAGGGTATGGGCAATGATGTCATCCTGCTTGCGGGGACGAGCAGCCTTTTTGCTTTTGCGTTTTCGGCGCTCGTTTTCCTCTTTTTCTCGTCTGGCGAAAGCCTGCTTCATAGCCACTTCCATAGCTGTAGGCAGATGTTCCTCTTCGTCCCCGACTTCTACGGCCTCTGCCGGGAAAGGCAGGTCCTTCAGGCTGAGATCGACCCGGCGTTTCCTGGGGTTGACCTTCAGGATACGCACCTTGATGCGGTCGCCCACGTCCACCACGTCGGTCGGGTTGCGGACGTAACCCTCGGACATTTCCCTGATGTGCAACAGCCCATCGCGTCCCACGCCGATATCCACGAATGCCCCATAGGGTACCAGACGTGTCACCTTCCCATCGACAATATCGTCTGGGTTCAGATCGCGGATGTCCCTTTCCGGCGGCTTCAGCATGGTCAGCCCGATACGGTTTCGTTTGCGATCCAGAGATTTGATCCAGACCGTCACCTCGTCTCCCTCGGATACCACGTCGGAAACCTTTTCCACGCGGTTGGGGCTTAGTTGAGAGATGGGTACCAACCCATCGCGTCCCACCCCAATGTCTACAAAGGCTCCAAATCTGGCGACGGAGGTCACTCTCCCCTGTATCTCCATGCCGAGGGCCAGCCTGACGACTTTTTTGGGGAAAGAATTCGGTGCTGCTTCCGTCTCTGAGGACAGGTCGGCGGTAGGATCCTCTTTATCCGATTCATCTGATATAGAATCCAGTTCGGACATGGCCGCCGTTTTTTCCTCTGTTTGTCCCTCTGTTCCTCCCTCCGTTCCAGAAATAGGTTCCGACGAACTTAAAATTGTAGTCTCCCTCTCTCCTAAACTCACGATCGATACGCCTCCTTGATATGGTGTAAGCCTAACCCTTCAGCTTTTTCTCCTTCCTGAGATGGCGGTCAGAAGAAATCAGCAAATAAGGCAAGGTGAGATAAATAGCCGGGAGCTATTATACTCCAATCGAGGGATGATGTCAACAGTTAATGGCTGAGGGTGTTGAAAAACTCTCCTCAAAATTGCCTTTTCTGACGAGGAGTAGCCTTCAAAGGCCGGGTCACCGCTCAAGGCTAGACCCAGGGAGTAGCGCACTATTTTATCATCGACGAGGCCGCCAATGCCGTGTCAGCCGATGGCGTGCAGGCCCTCCTCCTCGTCATCCATCTCCATCATCTCTCCGGTGACGGTGAAGACCACCCGCTCACAGATGTTGGTCACCCGGTCGGCGGTGCGTTCCAGGTTATGCGCCACCCACAGCAGGTAGTTGGCCTGATCGATGGTGCGCGGATCGGACATGATGAAGGTCAGCAACTCCCGGTAAACCTGGTTGTAGAGAGCATCCACCTCGTCGTCTTCCCCGGGGATGGCGCGAGCCAGGGCCACGTCCTGCTGCACGAAGGCTTCTAGCGCCCGGTGAAGCATATCCCGCGCTCTCTCGGCCATGCGGGGGATATCGATGAGAGGCTTGATGAGAGGCTGTTCCCCTATCATCAGGTTGATCCTGGCAATGCCTTTGGCGTAATCTCCCATTCGTTCCAGTTCGGTGGCAATTTCCAGCACGGCCGCCAGGGTGCGCAGGTCGCCGGCCATGGGCTGCTGCGTGGCGATGAGAATGAGCGCATCGTTTTCAACCGCAAAGCGCTTCTCGTTGATTAAGCGATCCCCAGCCACCAGACGCCGGGCTGCTTCCAGGTCCCGCTTCTTGAGGCTCTCCACTGACTCCAGCAGAGCCTTTTCTACCATGCTGCCCAGGACCAATACCTCGTCCTGAAGGCGTTGCAGCTCCCGTTCAAAAGTTTTTCTTGGCCGCATGTCAAACCTCCTCTTCGTCAAGCGTGGAAGGTTCGCCTTCCCAAATGGTTAGATAACGGAGCACCCGTTTGCGGATGTCATCCCGCACCTGTTGGAAGACGACCAGCCGCTCGTCCTGGCTGCCGGTGGCCTGGGCCGGGTCGGGAAAGCCGATACGAACCACCTGACCGCCTCCCAGCCAGAGGGGACAGGTGCGGGCCGCATCGTCGCACACGGCGATCACCAAGTCAAAGTCGGCGTCGCGGAACTCGTCCACCGACTTGGAGCGCCGGGTGGAGATATCGATCCCCCACTCCGCCATCACCTGGATAGCCAGAGGATGCACGTAGCCGGCCGGACTCATGCCCGCCGAGTAAGCCTCCCACTTCTCTCCCAGGAAGTGATCGACCAGCCCTTCGGCCATCTGGCTGCGGGCCGAGTTGCCAGTGCACAGAAACAACACTCTCTTCTTATCCATCTTATTCATTATCCAAATCTCCCCGTGATATAGCCTTCTGTCCGTTTGTCCCGGGGTCTGGTGAAGAGTTGTTTGGTTGGCCCGTATTCCACCAATTGTCCCGCCCGATCCTCTTCCACCATCAGGAAGGCGGCGTAGTCCGACACCCGCGCCGCCTGCTGCATGTTGTGGGTGACGATGACGATGGTGTACTCTTTCTTCAGCTCTCGCATCAATTCCTCGATGCGCAGGGTGGCGATCGGGTCCAGCGCCGAGCAAGGCTCGTCCATCAGGATGACTTCCGGCTCCACGGCCAGGGCGCGGGCAATACATAGCCGCTGCTGCTGCCCGCCGGAAAGGGCCAGCGCCGATTTTTGCAAGATACCTTTGACCTCATCCCAGAGGGCCGCCGCCTTGAGGCTCCTTTCCACGATCTCTGCCAGCCGCTCTTTTTTCTTGAGGCCGTGAGCGCGGGGGCCATAGGCCACGTTATCAAAGATGGATTTGGGAAAGGGATTCGGCTTCTGGAAAACCATCCCCACCAGGCGCCGTAGCTCCACCACGTCCGTCCCGTTGAAAACGTCCTGCCCATCCAGGAGCGTCTGTCCCTCGACCCACACGCCGGGAATAAGATCGTTCATGCGGTTGAAACTGCGCAAAAGCGAGCTTTTGCCGCAGCCGGAAGGGCCGATGATAGCCGTGATCTGATGGGCGTAGATCTCAAAGCTGATGTCCCGCAGAGCTTGAAAACCGTTGTAATACAGGCTGTAATTTCGCATTTCCAGTTTCACATTATTTCGTTCCATACCACTACTCCTGTATTGTCAAACGACGCGAGAGGTAATTAATGACCGTGTTGATAAGGACGATGCTCAGGATCAGGATAGCCCCCGTGCCCATCGCTTTGTCGAAGGCGCGGGTGTCCATAGCCAGGTAGTAAAGGTGCAGGGCCATGGTCCGGCCTCCAGAAAAGAGAGAGGTGGGCAATTTGTAACTCCCCCCCAGGGTGACGTAGAAGACAGCTGTCTCGCTGATGACCCGACCAACGCTGAGGACAATGCCCGTGATAATCCCCGGCAGGGCGGCCGGCAGGACGACGCTCCAGATAGTCTGCCAGCGGGTGGCTCCCAAAGCCAGGCTGCCCTCGCGGTAGGAGCGGGGGACCGCACACAGGGCCTCCTCAGTGGTGCGGATGATGACGGGCAGGATGAGACAGGCTCCGGCCAGCGCCGCCGACAGCAGCGAGAAACCAAAGTGCATGGCCGACACAAACAGGGCGTAGCCAAAAAGTCCAAAGATGATGGAAGGCACCCCGGCCAGAGTTTCCACTCCGAAACGGGCCACGCTCACCAGGTGAGGAAGCAGGCCCCTCCGAGCCTGCATCTCGCCGGCATACTCCACCAGATAGACCGCGGCGCCCACTCCCAGCGGGGTGGCGATCCCGATGGTCAGCACCACCAGGTAGAGAGTGGTGACGATGGTGGTGGAGATGCCTCCCTCGCCGGACAGGCCGCCCCGGGGCGGGGTCAGCAGAAATTGGAGGTCGATCACTTTCACCCCTTGCAATACGACGTAGCCAACCACAGCCAGAAGCACGGCGATGGCTATCACCCCGGTCAGCCACAGGAGAGCGAAGGCTGCCTTTTGGCTGAGGTGGCGGCTGGCAAGGTTTGACTTGGTTCGTGGCGCGATCCTGGCCTCATTCATCGCGCCCTCCCGCGTATCAAGAGGCGCGCCAGGCTATTCGCCAGCATGATCAGCACAAATAGCACCACCCCGGTAGCGAACAGGGCGCTTTCTTGCAGGCCGGTGGCATAGCTGATCTCCACGGCGATGTTGCCCGTCAGGGTACGGGCCTGGCTGAGGAAAAGGGTCAGCGGGTTATTGTTCAGGGGCCTGGGAATGATGACCGAATTGCCGATGACCATAATCATCGCCATCGTCTCCCCCAGGGCGCGTCCCACTCCCAGAATGATGGCGGCCACAATGCCGGAGCGAGCGGCGGGCAGGATGACACCCACGATGGTCTGCCAGTGGGTGGTGCCCAGCGCCAGCGAGCCTTCCTTGTACTCTCTAGGCACGGCGCGGATGGCGTCCTCGGCGACGTTGGTGATGGTGGGCAGGATCATCACGGCCAGCACGATGGAGGCCGAGAGCAGCCCGAAGCCGGTATTGCGAGGAGCGGGGATGCGCCGCACCAGAGGCACCAAAACCACCATGCCGAACAGGCCGTAGACCACCGATGGGATGCCGGCCAGAAGCTCCACGGCCGGACGAACTATAGCCCGCACCCACTGCGGGGCCACTTCCGCCAGGAAGATCGCCCCTCCCAGGGCCAGGGGCACGCCCAGGATAATAGCCCCGATGGTGACCCAGATCGAACCGGCGATCATGGGCAAGAGGCCGAATTCCTCGCGCCCCGGTCGCCAGACCTGGCCCGACAGCAGTTCGCCCAGGCCGATCTCCTGGAAAGCTGGCAACCCCTCGCGCAAGGTGAAGAGAAAGATGAGAAAGACGATAAAAATGGAGACCAGGGCGCTGAGCAACAGGAAATATTTGATACTGCGATCAACGATGTATCTTGTTTGCATGGATTTAGGCCTCCTTCTGCACCAGCCCCACCGCTCCGACCCAATTTTGTAACTGTCTGTACTTCACTGATTTACCTCGAATTATTCAGATTTTGCATTGCATTTGAATTTGACGTTATACATGCCAATGTTCTTAGAATAGCAGAATGGTGCGACGCGCCTCCCTGAGCGCGTCGCACCTGAAACCGGAAGCGAAAGGAATGAGGAATTACTGAATGGCGATATACCCCTCTTCAGCCACGATCTGCTGTCCCTCGGTGCCAAGGATGAAGTCCAGCCAGGCCTTGACCACGCCACCCGGCTCACCATTGGTCAGCATGTTGAGAGGACGCACCACAGGATACACACCGCTGACCGCATTCCCGGCAGTGGTTTCCACCTCGTCAACGGCCAGGGCTTTCACGCTCTCGTCCAGGTAGCCGAAGGACAGGAAGCCGATGGAGTCCGGCGTGGTGGAGACCGTCGTCCGTATCGCCCCGTTGGAGGGCAGCAGGATGGCCGTATCCACGATAAGCGCCTCTTCGCCCATCACCAACTCCTCGAAGGCGGCGCGGGTGCCGGAGCCTTCCTCGCGGGCCACGACCGCGATAGGCGCCTCGGGACCACCGACCTCGCTCCAGTTGGCGATCTCGCCGGCGAAGATAGCCCGCACCTGATCCTTGCTCAGCCCACCCACCGCCACGTCGGGATGAACCACGATGGCGATGCCGTCTCGGGCGATGGTGTAGACCACCAGGTCGGGGTACTCGTCCATCTCGGACTGCTTGACGTCGCGAGAGGCCATTCCCACGTCCACCGTTCCCTGTCCGGCGGACTTGACGCCCACGCTGGAGCCGCCGCCCTGCACGTCGATCTCCACCTCAGGGTTATGGGCGCTGAACGCTTCCGCCAGCTTCTCCGCCAGCGGCTGCACCGTCGTCGAGCCAGCCACGTTGATGTGACCCGCTTTCTCAGCCGGGGCGGACGTATCGCTGCCGCAAGCGGTGACCAGAATAGCCACCAAAAGCAAAACAGAAACCCACAAGCGACGCATTTCTTACCTCCTCAAGTAAAATTTTTGGTTTGCTCACCTGAGGAAATGATATCACACCTCGTTTAACAGCGTTTCAAGAGCATGTTAACATTTCGTTAACATATGGTAAAGGTTTATTTAACGACTCTGCTCGGCGGGCAGCAAAGAGAAATAAAGGGTGCTTCCCTGTCCCTCGACGCTCTCCGCCCAGATACGTCCGCCGTGGCTCTGGACGATGTGTTTGGCTATAGCCAGTCCCAACCCGGTCCCCCCGCCGGAGCGAGCCCGAGTGGTTTTGGCTTTGTAGAAGCGCTCGAAAATGCGGGGCAGGGCCTCGACCGGGATACCTACCCCCGTGTCGCGCACCGAAACGGTTACTTCTTCCTCACTCGCTTCCGCTGTAATCGTCACTTCCCCTCCAGGCGGGGTGAACTTGATGGCGTTGTGAACCAGATTGGTGACCACCTGCTGGATACGCTCCGTATCGGCCAGCACCGGGGGCAGGTCAGGTGGCAACTCAACAATGAGTTGCAGGCCGGCCCGTTCCGCCTGAGGATGCAGCCGTTCCACTGGTGGGAACAACACGTCGGCCACGAGCGTGGAGGTCAGGCGCATGGGCACCTGGCCTGACTCGATGCGCGACAGTTCCAGCAACTCCTGCACCATCTGCGTCAGGGCGTCCATCTCCGTATCCATACGGCTCAGGAAGCGTTGGGCTGCCGAAGGGTCCTCCAGCGCCCCATCCCGCAGAGTATCCACCAGGGCCTTCAGAGAGGCCAGAGGGGTGCGCAGTTCGTGGGAGATGTTGCTGATGAAATCCCGCCGTACCGTCTCCAGCCGTCGAACCCGGGTCAGGTTCTGGAGGATGACCAGGCAGGCTTTCGGTTCAGCGTCCTGTAGCGGTGTGACGATGACCTGTAGGAATGCCCCCTGGTGGTCCACTTCCACCGGCTCCACTTGCTCCTCACCTCGCCTGCGGCACTGTTGCCACAGATCGATGAGCCGGTGGTCGCGTACCACCTGGGCGAAGGAGCGGCCCAGGGCGGCCTCTTCGTCAGTGCCGAGGAGCCGGGCTGCGGCCGGGTTGATGAGACGGACACGCCCCTCGCCGTCGGTGATGAGCACCCCGTCGGCCATGTTGTCCAGCACCGCGGTCAGCAGGCTGCGTTCCCCGGCCAGGGTGGTGATCGTCTCCCGAAGGCGGTCGGCCATCTGGTTGAAAGCCCTGGTGAGCGCGCCGACCTCGTCCCGGGTGGTGGGCAGGAGGCGGGCGCTCAGATCGCCTTCGGCTACGCGTTGCACGACCCCAGTCAAGCGGCGCACCGGCCGGGCGGTGCGCTCGGCGATAAGCACGGCCAGGAGCGCGGCGCCCGAGGCCAGGAGCAACGTGGCCGTCAGGATGGTCTGGCGCAGGCGGCCCACGTTGGCCTCCACCTGACTGAGAGACAGCGCCAGGCGCACAATGCCCACCACCACCCGCTCCCTGGCCTTGACCGGGATGGCTACGTACATCATCTCGTAGCCCGTCGTCCGGCTGAAGCGAATGCTGCTGCCCTGCCCTGTAGCCAGCGCCTGTTGCACTTCTGTCCGATGCAGGTGGTTATCTATCTGAGCGGGGTCCTCTTGCGACTCGCCCAAAACTGTGCCGTCCACCCCAATGATGGTGACCCGCGCCCCCAGCAAGGTGGCCCAGTGCCGGGCCAGGGGATTCAGCGCCTCGGTCTTTCCCCCGCCGGTCAGCAGTGGCTCGGCGCTATCGGCCACCAGCCTGGCCCCGGCCATCAACTGGGCCTGCAAGTCGGCCAGATGCGCCTTGCGCACCTGATCCGAGATGTAGACGCCTGAGCCTAGCATGGTCAGCAGGATCAGGACCACGTAGGGGATAGCGATGCGCCAGCGAATGGTGCTAAACATGGCCTAGCCCTCGAAGCGATAGCCAACACCCCTCACGGTGACGATGCGGGTGGGGTGGGCGGGGTCAGGCTCGATCTTCTCCCGCAACCAGCGCACGTGAACGTCCACCGTGCGGCTGTCGCCGTCGTAGTCCCAGTCCCATACCCGCTCCAGGATCAGGTCGCGGGACAGGACGATGTTCCGATTGCGGGCCAGGAAAAGGAGCAGGTCGTATTCTCTGGGTTTCAGGCGCAGTTTCTTTCCACTTCTCAGCACTTCGCGACGGGCCAGGTCTATGGTCAGGTCCCCGAAGGTCAGCCGCTCCGTTTGGGCCGCCTCTCCCTCTGCCACCAGCTCCTCCCGGATGAGGCGCACCCGCCGCAGCAGGGCCTTGACCCGCGCCAGGAGTTCGCGCATATTGAAAGGCTTGGTCAGGTAGTCATCGGCCCCCATCTCCAGCCCCACCACTTTGTCTATCTCATCCGCTTTTGCAGTGAGCATGAGAATGGGCGCGTTCATCTCTCGCCGCAGGATGCGACATACCTCAAAGCCGTCCAGGCCGGGGAGCATGATGTCCAGCACGATCAGGTCCGGGCGCTCCCGGCGGGCCACCTCCAGGGCCATCCGTCCGTCGGTCGCGGTGCAGACCTCGTAGCCCTGGCGAGCCAGGTTATATTCAAGTGTTTCCAGCAGGGTGGGTTCGTCGTCCACGACAAGCACTTTCTTACCCACGTTTACCCTCTACCTCCTGAGCCGTTGCCGCGCTTTCGATGGTCTTATATCTCTTTTGGGATACCATTTGAATACCCAGTCGTTGCTCGGCTGCTCGTAAAATGGTTTCCAGCATTTCGGTATACGACATTCCTGCAATTTTCGCCATCTTTGCAAGATGACCATCCCAGCACCATCCCGGATTGGGATTCACCTCCAGTAGTTTTGGATTACCTTCTGAATCAAGCCTCCAATCCAGTCGGCAGTAGTCTCTGCACTCCAGCCTCTCAAACAACTTCAAACAGCATTCCACAATAAATTTCTCCGTATCCTCTGCTAACCCGGCGGGAATAGATTTGATGTTCCAGTAAGGTGATTCTGGAAGCCATTTGGCCTCATATCCACATACTCTGGGAAGTTCTGGTGGCAGTGTGGAGTAATCTTCCTCAATAACAGGTAAGACCGTGTAAGATTCAGGAGAATTTCCTATTATTCCTACACTTAAGTCTTTTCCCGTGAGGAATTCCTCAACCAGAATGGGTTTATCATAGCCAAGTTTCTCCCTGATCTCGGAAATAGCGTTGACAAGTTCCTCAATATTGTTTGTGACGCTCCTCTGGGTTATCCCGAAACTGGAATCACCAAAGTTGGGTTTTACGAACACAGGAAAAGCAAACGGCAGGTCGAAGGTGGTGTCTTCGGGCTTGATGAAAAAGGCTTCCGGGACAGGGATCCCCATTTCCTTTGCGATGCCACGCACCAGCGATTTGTCATAGCAGTGAGCGAGACATTGAGGTCCAGCGCCAGTGTACGGGATCTCCAATTCTTCCAATAAAGCGGGGACGTGGAGTTCTTTTCGAGGATCGTTGCTATAACCTTCATCGCACAGATTAAAGGCTAAATCCACTTTTCCCACCAGCCTTATCAGGTCTGGAACGAGGGTATCGTGATTAGTCAGGTAGGTAAACCGGTATCCCTTCAGTTCTCTTAGAGCTGCCTTCAACTGATCGATGGTGTAGAAGTCATCATCATCAAAGACACGGAACGGCTTTAAAGGATCGGGCTTGCTCGGGTCGCCTAAGATTACCACCACGTTTTTTATTGCTTTTTTCGGTTTCTTCTTAAGCGGTGTCCATTCCTTTCTAACCAGGGCTGTAACGATGATGCGCTGCTTCATCATACCTAAGTCCTGATCTCGCTGGGAGTCGGGAGAAAAATCTCCATGATGAACGAAATCACTGAAACCCGCTGTTTGCATAAGTTCGGCAATACTTTTCTGGGAGTAAAGCCTTTCCGCGTAAAACTGGTCTGCAATCACTCCTTTTTCCACATGGGTAATAACCTCCCTCGATATCAGACGCTGCCCATCAAGGGAGAGGGAACGTTCTCTACAAACAAAATGTTTTTTATCTATCCATTCCCAAGAGCGAGGTTGGAAATGTTCCCTCAAATATTCGCCGTCAGCAACGTCAATAAGCAGCCTGCCCCATGGTTTCAGAACTCTAAATATCTCTTTGAGCACCCTCAAATCATCTTGAAGAGTCTCAAAATAGCCAAAACTGTTCCCCAGGATCATAACCACATCGAAGGTATCAGGTGGGGAGGAGAGCTTTCTGGCATCTCCTTCTCGAAATTTAACATTCAGTCCTTCTTTTTTTGCACTCGCTTTAGCCTTTTGCACCAGATAGTGGGAGCGGTCAAGACCTTCGACATCTTTAAAGCCTCTCCTTGTCAGCTCCAGAGAATGACGTCCCTGTCCACAACATAGATCTAAAATTTTATCTTCTGGCGAGAGCTTTAGAATCTCGGAGAACAAGTCCACCTCCTGACGAGTGATGTTCTGGTCCTCCACCACATCCGCATCGGTTTTCAGATAAAGAGAGCTAAAAATCCTTCGCCACCAATCCGGGCGAACATGCACTTCAAGGTTCGAGACAGGTCCTAACACCTTTCTTCGGCCTTTGCCATTTTTCCCCGAGTGGGGAGGTTTGTCCGCAGAAGTTTTTTTAGCCATAAATTTACTCGCTTTGTATTATGTTTATTCTTGCCGGGCTGCCCCCGGCCACCGCCCCGCCGGTGGGTGCACCGGGCGGGGCCTGTTTTATTCAAGATGTGATAAAGTGTCTTCGGGTTCTACATATATTATACCGCGATTGTCTCTTGCCTGCAATGAACCGGCTTGCGAATTTCATCCGCAGGCCACAGGACCAACCGTGATGTTCCCTGGGAAAGACACGTTACCCTGCACCCGTAAGTTGACAAAGACAATAGCCTCTGTTATATTACCAGGTATGAACCTCTTATTAAGGCTGGAGAACCGTGCGGCCTCCACCGCCGGCATAGTGGTCATACTCGTGGCCCTGGTCTTTTACGTAGCCACCCTGGATAACGGCCTGCGCCTGGAGGAACTCAAGGGCGGCGATCTGATCACCCACCAGTACGCCCAGGTACAGGCCCGGCCCAGCAACGCCCCCGGCTACCCGCTCTATACCATGCTGGGCTGGCTCTGGTTTCGCCTGGGCATGGCCCTGTTGCGCCCTTTCTTCAACCCCATAGAAATTCTGTCCCTTTATTCCACCGTCTGGGCTTTGGCGGCCCTGGCGACCCTCTACCTCCTCATCCTGGACACCACGGAAGGCAACTGGCCGGTGGCGGCTCTGTGCAGCCTGTTCTTCACCGTGACCTATTTTTTCTGGTACTACAGCATCAGCACCGAGCAGTATACCTCGGCCGTCTTCCAGAGCCTGCTCATCGTCCTCTTTGCCTTCCGCTGGGAGCGGAGCGGCCAAGACAAATACCTCCTCCTGCTGGCCCTGATGGTCGGCCTGGCGCTGGCTAACCTCATCACCGTGTTGCTGATCCTGCCCCCGCTGGCCGTCTTCATCCTGAGCAAACAGCCCCGCCTCCTGCGCCGCCCCAGGTTGATGGCCCAAAGCCTGCTGCTCGCCTTTCTGCCCCTCTTGAGCTACATCTACGTGTACGTGCGCGGGGCGCAGCACCCCGAATGGCGCGGGGCCGGCCAGTGGCCGACCGCCTGGGCCTGGTTCCTGTCCTTCATCGGCACCCGCCAGGGATGGGACGAGCTGACCTGGGGTCTGGGACCTTTTACCGCCGAGTTTCCGTGGCGCATCGTCTGGGAGATGACCCCCGTCGGCCTGCTCCTGGCCCTGGTCGGCGTCTGGCTGCTTGGCAGACGGCGCGCTTTCTTCCTGTACGGCACTTTTGCCCTGTACTTCGCCTTCAGCTACATCGACCGTCACGGCAACTGGTATCAGGTGATCATGCCCATCTACCCTCTGCTGGTACTGGGCATCGCAGTGCTGGCCGCCAGACTGTGGCGCGCCGGTCGGGAGGGGGCCAATCCCTGGTCGCGAGGGGTAGTGATCCTGGGCCTGGCGACCCTGATCGTGGGCCGCCTGGCTACCTGCGACCCGCGCATCCTCCAGCACAACCGCCCCGAGGACGACGCCCTGCTACCCGGCCAGGCCATCCTGGCCGACGCTCCGGCCCCCCAGGCGGCCATCGTCGGCGATCACGACGAATACCTGTCCCTCGGCTACCTGACCCAGATCTGGGGAGCGCGCCCCGACGTGCAGGCCATCTATCCCGAAGATGCCCCCGAAGTGCTGGAGCGCGGGAAGCGTCCCCTGTACGTCACCCGCCAGGCGGCCCCTTTGGTTCTGGAGCGGTGGCTAGTGGACGTTCACCTTTCCGGCCAGGGGCTTAACCTGATCGCCGTAAGCTCCAGCCCCCAGATGGCGGCTCCTTCGATAGCAGACATGCGCCCTGTGGACGAGGAGCTAGAGGGCAGGCTGCGCCTCCTGGCATACGAGTGGGAAACAAAAAGCGTCACAAACACCACAAAACTGCACCTGGCTTTCTACTGGCAGGCTTTGAGCAGGATAGATCACGACTACGCCGTCTCGGTGCGGCCTACTTTAGAGGGTCAATTCATCTTTGTCGAAGGCGCGCTTCTCCAGGCGGATAACCCCCATCCGGTGTGGGGGCACTACCCCACCTCGCGCTGGGTCGAGGGCGAAGTGGTGCGCGACGATTATCTCGTCCTCCTTCCCCCCGATCAGCCTTACGACGGGGCGACGGTCGTGGTCTATCGTCCCCTGGACGGCTCTTTTGAGGAGCTGGGGACAGTGGTTCTCAGCTTTGATTAGATTGAATCTAAGGAGCGTATCTGCCCCAATGAACCGTCTGCTAACGACTGACAAATCTGACCGCTGGCTGGCTGTTTTCGAAAGCGTTGTGGTGGCCGCCATCTGGTCTTCGTCGTTCGTTTTCATCAAAATGGGGCTGGCTTATACGAGACCGTTGACGATGGCCGGGGCGCGTTACTTCCTGGCTTTCCTGTTGCTCCTCCCCCTGGTGATCCGTCGTGGAAAGGCAGTCGGCTCCTTATCACCTCGCTCCTGGGCGCGCCTGTTCCTGATGGGCCTCAGCGCCTATACTGTGGGCAATGGCGCTCTCTTCTGGGGGTTGCAATACCTCCCGGCCACGACGGCTTCCTTCCTGTGGAGCTTTATGCCGTTGATCGTTCTCTTTCTGGGCATTCTGTGGCTGCGGGAGATGCCCACCTCCTGGCAGATAGTGGGAGTTTGGATCAGCCTGGCAGGTAGCTGGCTCTTTTTCTCTCCCGGTCTAAGCGCAGGAGAGCCTCTGGGGATAGGTATCGTCACTGTGGGGTTATTGGGGTTTGCCTTATTCACCATCCTGGGGCGAGAAGTGGCCCGCGAGCGACAGATGGACACCTTCGTTTTGAGCGCTTTTCCCCTGGGCTTTGGCGGTGGGCTTCTCCTTCTCATTGCTCTTCCCCTGGAGGGGATGCCCCGCTTTTCCGTAGCAGGTTGGGGCATTGTCCTGTGGCTGGCGCTCGTCAACACCGCCTTCGCCTATATACTGTACTATCATTCGCTCCAGGAGCTAACCGCCCTGGAGATAAACGTGGTATTCAATCTGACACCGCTGGGGACGGCGGTAATAAGCTGGTGCCTGTTGGGTGAAAGGCTGAACCTCGCCCAGATCGCGGGGATGGTGGTAGTCATCGCCGGGGTGGCGGCGGTGCAGTGGGGTAGAAAGACGACAAGCGAGACTGTCAACGGATTTAATACAAAGCAAAAATGTTAGCTCCTGACAGGAATAGATGGGCCACGGCCAATCTTCTTTGCCAGCCGATTGGGGATTTCGTTGTACGGTCCTCCATAATTAGAGCAATCGCCGCTGCCAAACTGTCCAGACTCTCTTGGATTGTACGACCTTGTCCATTCGCGCCGGGGATTTCTGGGCAGTAGGAAATGAACCACTCTTCATCGCGCTCCACGATAGCCGTAAATTCGTTGCGCATCCGAAACCTCCCCTGGTTACTGTAGAAATGTAGAAAACGGTACTTGTGGAACAGGGTGTGATCGGCCATTGTCACCTCTGAGAGAGCAGCTTGTTATAATCCGCATGTGAGCCGATCCAGAACCAAATAATCTCGTCCCCTGCACGAGCTCCGAGCGCACGATAATCACGGCTGATTCGCACTGAGTAAACTGGCTTCACTGGATGCGCTTGCTTGAAACGCAAACTGGGGTGATACGGGTCGGGTCTTGCCTGAAACGCTTGTAAGCTTCTCTGGCCTGACGTTGGACGTGTTTCGGAAGCGCCTTGAATGCCTTGCGAAAGCGCTCCGTCGTGTGGGATGTCATAGCTTATCTGGGTCAAGCACCTGGGTTCGGCCTGCGCGAAACTCGGCCAGCGCTTCATCGGCCAACTGAGCAAGCACATCAGCGGAATCGGCAAAGATTTCTTCCCAGCGTCGTTCGGAAGCAAGCTCTTCGAGTATCCAAGTGGCGACCGCATCTTGCTCTTGCTGGGGGAGCTTAGAAACTTCGGCAAACGCCTTCTCAAGAAGTTCAGTCATCAGTCGTCTCCATCTCCTCGAATTCGTCCACCAGGATGGGCGGCACCCATTCCTCCGGCACTCGCTCGTCGATATCCAGTTCGGCGAACACGTCCAGCGGGTTGGAGAGCATCCGCTGTCGCTGGTCGATGGGGTCAAAGCGATCCTGATCGGTAGACCCCAGCCGGGTGGGCAAGAAAGCCATCTTCTCGTAATAGGTGCTGCCGCCGTGCGCCCGGATCACGCGCTGCGGGTTGGGAGTGGCGAAGGTGTAGATCAGGGGACGAGCGGCGTAGGCCCAGGGCCCCCAGTGCATGTAGATATGGGGCTGCTCCACCCGCGATAGCCCCGTTTGCCGTCGCGTATGGGTCAGCTCCAGGTTGATCCCGGCCAGGGCGCAGGCCAGATCGCGGTTGTAGAAGGCCAGCCAGGGGGTGTCGGCCTCGATGAGCAGCCCGCGAGTGGGGTGTCTGGGCCGCTCTTTGATGACCACGCTGCCGATTTCCTCATCGGGCTTCTTCCAGGCGAATTCCCGCACCACGTTGTGGTTGAGCACTATCTCGCCGTTGCGCAAAGCCACCACGTCGAGGTCCTTCAGCACGTCCATGGTAGAGGTCATGATTATGTAAGGGTTGTGGGCGTAGAAGATGTAGGTGATGGACACCTGCACCTCCGGGTACAGGGGCATAGGCCCCCAACGCTTGGTGGTGAAGAAGATGGGGCCGCCAAACGAATTGTATCCTTGCGGCGGGTCCCAGTCGGAGGCGTGGATCCAGGTGCGAGGCGGGGCGTAAACGCCCGGATTCCAGTGCAAGGCTCCGTTGGTTTCCAGGTGATGGTCAAAGATGACGTTGACGCCCATCTTCAGGTGCACCTCATCGATCGCTCCGCTGAGAGGGTGAAGCAGCGTCTTATAGTAAGCGTTCTCCACGGTCAGGCTTAGCCCCTCGCCGCTGACCACCAAGTCGGAGGGGTAGACCGGCGTTTCAGCCTGGGGGTTGCCGTAGAAGACCAGGTACACCTTTGAGGATAAAGCCGGGACATCGGCCAGAAAAGCCAGCTCGACGGTGGTGGTTGGCTGGCAATGCTTGTCGGCGAACTCGTCCCAGGTGGAGAAGTCGTAAACCTGGCAGGGCACTTCGGTGGGCACGCCGCTACCGGGATCGATGGCTACCACCCGCATCTCTTTTTCGGGGGCGGTCAAGCGGTCGGCGTACAGGCCCAGGGTGAGGTGTACCGGCTCGTTGGTGCGGGCCAGGCCCTCACGTTCGGACAGCACCGCGCTGGCGTAATATTTCCAGGCCGGGTTCCAGTAGCCGCTGCTCGACGGGGCGGCGAAAGACCCGGCCAGGGCGATCCGCTCGCCGCCTTCGGTTTCGGCCTCGACCTCCACGCGGTTGGACGAACCGTTTTCCCATTCCAGCCGCACCACGATGGTCGATGCGGCCTGGGCCAGAAATTGCAGATGGCGGTTGAACTGGCCGTCGTTGTACACCCGGAAATCGCGCCTTCGCTGGCCGTTGGCGAGTACCCGTTTCACGGTGCAATCTTTAGCGGTCTCCACCGCCAGCTTGAGGTGATAAAAAGGATACTGCGGGGTGGGAAAAGAGTAAGCGATGGCTTGCAGAGCATTAGCGTTCATGTAAAATAAACCTCCTTGTTGCTTTTTACTCGCCGCCTGCTGCTACCTGATCCCGCCCGCCACCAATCCTTTGACCATGTAGCGCCAGACGGGTACCACCAGGATCAGGGTGGGTACCAGGCCGATGGCGATCCCGGCGCTGAGCAGCCCCCAGGTAACGTCTGGGTTCCAGGAGACAGAGGACAGGATCACAGGCAGGGTGCGGGCCTCTCGGGCCGGAGTGATCAACAGGGCGAACAGGAACTCGCTGTAGGCGATCATAAAAGAAAACAGCCCCGTGCCGATCAGACTGGGCAGGGCCAGGGGGATGGTGATCCTGAAAAGGGTCTGAAATGGGCCGCAGCCATCCAGTTGAGCCGCCTCCTCGATCTCTGCGGGGATGCCCCGAAAGTAGAGGGTCAGGATGAGCACGGTGAAAGGCAGGGTCAGGGCCGAGTATATGGATATAAGCGCCCCGTACTTGTTCAAGAGGCCCAATTTTTGCACGATGGCGTAATAGGGCACCGCCAGGGCTACAGCCGGGATCAGGCGGCTCATGGTGACGAAGAAAAAGGTGCCGGTGCGGCCCCTGAACCGCAGGCGGGCATAGGCAAAAGCGCCCAGGCTGCCCACAATACAGTTGATGATCATTACGGATAAGGCCACAATTAGACTGTTGACTATGGTTTGGGGCACCAGGCGCACCTCTTGCGATATCATGGTTCGCAACTGGCCGGTTACCTGGTGGGACCTGGGGATTGTGCCGGTGAAGATGTAATTGTAGTTGTCGAGGGTAAAGCCATGCTTGAACCAGGCTGGCGGGACGGCTAAAATGGCATTCTCCGGCAAGATGCTGGACAGCACAATCCAGGCCAGCGGTCCCAGGATGAAGATAGCCAATAGCACTGCCCCGATATAAGTGATAATACGTCCTAGTTTCACGATTCCTCTCCTCCCACAAAGGCGTCGCGCGGGATGAGTTGCAGGATGATCAAGATGATGACTACCGAAACCAGGGCCAGGATGACGGCCAAAGCCGCCCCTCTGCCATAGCTGAGCATCTTGAAAAACTCCGACCAGATGAAATAGCTGATGAACATGGTGGCCGTGCCCGGTCCTCCGCCGGTCAGACCGTAGGTCAGGTCAAAGGTGGTCAGCCCCATCAGCACCTCGTACAGCACGACGATGATCAGCATGACTTTGATGCTGGGCAGGGTGATGAAAAAGAAGCGTTGCAATACCCCGGCCCCGTCGATAGCCGCCGCCTCGTAAAGCTCGTCGGGAATGGCCTGCATGGCGGCCAGGGTCAGCACCGTCGCCATCGGGAACTGCATCCAGATGTGGGCCGTAACCACGGCTATGGTAGCCAGTTGGGGAGTGGTCAGCCATTCGACGTAACGGGAGATGATCCCCAACGAGTACAGGACGCCGTTGAGCGCCCCCCAACTGTCGCTGAAAACCCCTTTCCAGATCACGCCGCTGATGGCCGCCGGGATAGTCCAGGGCAAAAGAATGGCCGCTTTCAGGACAAAATCGCCGAAGAAACGCTGGTTGAGCAGAGAAGAGGACAGCACTCCCAACAAAACGATGATCGGCACCGCGAGGCCCGTGAAGACCAGCGTGTTTTCGATAGAAGAAAAGAAATAGGTGCTGGTGATAACTTTCTCGTAGTTTTTGAACCCGACGAAGGCTGGCGGCAGGATAGGCGACATCTTTTGCAAGCTGGTCCACAGCGCGTAGCCGTAAGGGTAGAGGGTGAAAACGGCCATGATCAAAAGCAGCGGAGCGACCATCAAATAGGCGTTGAGCGATGCGCTTCCACGGCCCCGGCGACGCCGTTTCGTCGCCTGTCCCATAACAGCCTCATTTTGTCCGTTGGATGCCATCGTTTTCCTTTCTCCAAACAGGTGCCTGGCACAACGAACGTTCGCTGTTGAAATGCCAGGCACCTGACAGCCATTTTATTAAGCTTCGGCGAACTCTTCTTTTAGCTCTTCGGCCTTTTCGGCAGCGGCCATCAACGCTTCTTCGACCGACACTTCGCCCGCCACCGCTCGCACCAACTGGATGCGCATGAACTCGCCCCAGATACCGTACCAGACCGTCTGGTTGCGGGCGCGGGCCAGTTTAGCCTGCTCCTTCAGCATCTCAGGGTCGATCCACTGGGCGAAGGATTCCTGCACGTCGGGGTCGTCGTAGAGAGGCAACTGACCGAAGCCCAGACCTTTCTCCACGGCCCAGCGCTTGGCGACCGGATACCCGCCCTCGTACTCCCCGCCGAAGTATTCCATGAACTTCCAGCAGGCGTCTATGACCTCTTCGCCGCGATCAACGGCCATCTGGGTCATATTGTAGAACTTGCAGAACCCGTAGGTCTCGTGGGTGTCGCCGGGCATGAGGGCGATCTTGAACTGCCCGGCCAGCGGCGAAGAGGCGGCGTTGTTCAACTCGGCCAGGTTATAGTTGTAGAGCACGGTGAAGGCGTGCTGGCCGGTATTCATGGCCTTGACCACGTCGGTTTCGTGGGGCAGCAGGGTGACCAGCCCCTCAGCCTCGGCGTCGGTCAGCCATTGCAGTTGTTTCCAGGCCGGGCTGCCTTCCTCGGCGAACATGACGTTGAACTCCTCGTCAAACAACTCGCCACCCCGACCGAAGGTCATAGCCGTGAAGTTCTCCAGGGTGGTGGGCATCTCCTGGGCGAACTCCAGGGCGATGGGCACCTCGATGCCGGCCTCACGCAAAGCCTGGCACTGCTCCAGCAGTTCGTCCCAGGTTGCTGGCGGGGCCTCGATCCCGTTATCGGCCAGGATTTTCTCGTTGTACTGGAAGGTGGTGATATCGGCGTAGTAGGATAGACCGTACAGCTTGCCCTCGTAGGTCATGTCCTTGATGGCGTAGCTCACGGTATTTTCCTTATAGTACTCCACCTCCTCTGGGAAATAATCATCCAGGGGCACCACCCAGCCGGCCTTGGCAAATTCGGGCAGCCAGTCTCCACCGTTGTAGCACACGTCGGTGGGTGTCTTAGACATGAAGCGGTTGACCATGGTCTCGTGGTAGGCCGTCCACGAGAAGTCGGTCAGGGTGACCTCAAAGGCCCCTTCGTACACTTCCTGGACCTTCTCGATGTTCTCCAGGATGGTCTCCACGCTGTAGCTCCAGACCACGAAATCGAGGTTAATGGGGTCGGCGGCCCTGGCGATTCTCAGGGGCAGCCTGTAGCTGCTCAGCGCGGCGGCGGCTGTCCCCGCTCCCAACATCTTCAGAAAATCTCGACGATTAAACTTTCTCATTATCAGCATCCTCCTTATTTTATTTTACTATGTGCTGTCTTTTCAGCAGGAAAATAAGCCCCACAGGTTTAGATCATACTCTCACCTCCATACATTGAGTTTGCAAAGCGCTCGGCTCGTTCCGAGGTGTAACCATTATAGCACACCTTCAGCGCTTTTTCAAGATTTTTTGACCAGGGGCAATTCGATCTCCCGGCCCTCGGCAATCGACTGTTCGATGGCGCAGGCCACCTCCAGGGAACGGCGACCGTCCTGGCCGCTGATCGTAGGCTCACAGTCGTAAAGGACGCACTCCAGGAAGTGTTCCAGTTCCAGCTTGAGCGCCCCGACCGTCCGTCCGTACATCTGCGGCCAGTGTCGGGTTTCGGCCAGCTTCCAGTTTTCGGCGTCTACGGCGTACATATCCATGGGCAGGAAGTTGATGTTAGCCACGCCCTCCTCGCAAACGACGTTCATGCAGGCGTCGCCGAAGCCGCCCCAGGTGGGGGGTTCCTTCCAGTCCAGCCATTTTTCGGGATAGCCCCAGCCGGTTTCCACGATGCCCAGCGCCCCATCCTCGAACTCGAACAGGCCCCAACTGTAATCCCAGGTGCCCAGTTCCCGTTGCACCTTGCCCCGTAGGGCTTTGCCGAACACCTTGACCACCTTTCTGGGATGATACCAGAGGATGAGATCGATATCGTGCACGGCGATGTAGTTGGTGACCGTGGTGCGGCCATCCAGTCGCCGCGCTTCTTGAATGGCCGCGTTACGCCGCGCGTAGGCCGACAGGAAACGCCCGAAAGTGCCCGTCTCGAGAGCCTCTTTCAGTTTGACGTGGGTGGGTTCAAAGCGCAGGATGTAGCCGATCATCAACTTGACCTGCTCTTTCTCGCAGGCTTCGATAATAGTGTCGGCCTCTTCCATGGTGCGGGCCAGGGGCTTCTCCAGCATGACGTGCACCCCCCGTTCCGCCGCTTTGATCACTGGATCGACGTGTAGGGTCTCCGGGGTGCAGATCACTACAGCGTCCAGCTCTTCTTTGTCCAGCATTTCGGTATAATCGGCGTAGGCTTTGCCCTGGTACTTCTGAGCCAGGGCATTGACCCGTTCCTGATCGGGGTCGGCGGCAGAGATAAACTCGGCGTAGGGCAGGTGATAGCCTATCCCGGCGTGCAAATCGCCCATAAAGCCCGCTCCGATTACCCCAAATCGCACTTTTTCCACAGTTGACATCTCCTCTCATTCAAAGATATTGGCAGCGCCCCTGGAGTCCTAATCCGTGAAATCCGCGACCAGAATCCGTGTCAGCCCAACACCAACACCTCTCTGGCGGGGATGGTCACCGTCCCCTGCACCTTTCCCCCGGTCAGCAAATTCTGGTAGACCCCGTCGAGGGCCACCTGTTGCTCTACGGGGGTGTGATTCAGGAGGAAGACGACGCGCCGTCCGTTCCCTTCGCGAGCCACGGCCTCGACGCCCGGCGGGGTAGCCAGCAGCGGAGCCAGCCCCACCTGGGGCAGCAGGCGCTCAAGAAGGGCGTCGTACAGGGCCGCTTCGCCCAGCGTGCCCACATAGATAACCTGCCCCTCTCCGTAACGGTTGGCGGTAACTGCTGCCCGCCCGGCTTGGTAGTCCTGAGTGTATGCGGCCCACACCTGGGCAGTTTCGGGGGCCAGCATCTCGTGCCAGAGGGAGGCCGGGATTTCCTGGCCCTCGCCGAAGCGCACGGCATTTACTATCTCCGGGGGCGGGGAGTCGAATTCTTCCAGAGTCACGCCGGCCATCTCCGCCAGGAGGCCGGGCAGGGGTTGACCCACGACGCGGTTGCACTCGTCCTTGAAGCCGGCCCGCGGCCCCAATAACAGGGTCCCGCCCTCTTCGACGTAGGCGGCCAGATGGTCGGCTATCTCCTGGCTGACCACGTTGAGGGCCGGAGCCCACACCAGGCGGTAGGAACTCAGGTCGGCCAGGGGGTGAACGAAGGTAACAGGCACGTTGCGGCGGTAAAACGCCTCGTAGACGTTCAGGAAATAAGCCCGCAGGCTCGCCAGGCCGGTCAGTTGTTGGTTGTGGGGCTGCATCTCCAGGACCCAGCGGCTATCGTAGTCGTACAAAATGGCGGCCTGGGGGTGGGGGGCGGTGCCTTCCAGCAGGGGAGCCAGGCGCTTCAGTTCCTCTCCAATACGTTGCGCTTCGTGATAACCTCGCGTCGGGCGGGCGGCGTGATCCAGGAGGCCGCTGTGGTACTGCTCCGAGCCGCTGCGGGCTGCCCGCCAGCGGAAGTAGACCACGCCATCGGCCCCATGGGCTACGTCCTGGTAGGTTTTCAGGCGCACCTGGCCGGGACGCAGGGCCGGGTTATACACCGACCAGTTGATCTGCCCGGCCTGCTGTTCCATGACCCAGAAGTTAGCCTGGCGGAAACCCCACATTATGTCGTGGGAAGCGGCGACGATGGCCGGGGCGGCTCCGTAGAAATGATAGTTGTCCCAGGAAACGAAATCCAACGGGGCACTGAGCTGGTGATAGTCCAGCAGGTCGAAGAGGGTAGGGGGCATCAGGTTGTGGGTGATGAACTGGCCTGGGGCCAGGCGGCGCAGGATGTCAATTTGCATCTGCTGGTAGGACACCCAGGAATCGGAGGAGAAGCGGTAGAAATCCAGCAGCAGGCCGGGGTTGTGTTGGGCCGGGGCAGCCCAGGGGAGGGGAACCTGCTCCCAGGTGGTGTAGACCTGGCTCCAGAAAGCGGCGCCCCAGGCGTCGTTGAGGGCCGCTAAGTCGCCGTAACGCTCGCGCAGCCAGCGGCGGAAGGCGGTGGCGCACCGCTCGCAATAGCAGCGGGCGGTCTCATGGCAGCCGAACTCGTTGTCAGTCTGCCAGCCGATGACGTTTGGATGCTGACCGTAGCGCTCGGCTATAGCTGTAACGATGCGCCGCGTATATTCCTGGTAGGCGGGGCTGTTGGCGCAGCGATGGTGGCGGCTGCCAGGCCCTTTGACCCGGCGGTGCTCGTCAACGGGCAGCACCTCCGGGTAGGCAATCACCAGCCAGGGGGGTGGGGCGGGGGTGGGGGTGCCCAGCACGGTCTGGAGGTCGTGCTCGGCCAGGATATCGATGGCCCGATCCAGCCACTCGAAATTGTAGCGGCCCTCCTCTGGCTCCAGCAAAGCCCAGGCGAACTCGGCCAGGCGGGCCACGTTGAAACCGGCCTGGCGCATAAGCCGGGCGTCTTCGGCCCAACGTTCCTCGGGCCAGTGTTCGGGATAATAATCAGCGCCGAAGTACATAGTCAATCCTCCTCATTCTACATTCTAACCTCTAACTTCCAACCTCCAAATCAGTATTTGGTGGCCCCCAGGGTCAAGCCCTGGATGAAGTAGCGTTGCAGGAACAGGAAGACGATCACGGTGGGCACGGTGGCGATCAGCGAACCGGACACGATCACCGTCCAGTCCATGATGTACTGCCCCTGCAAGTTAGCCAGGCCGGTGGTGATCGGTTTGAGGGCATCGGAGCGCAGCAGTACCAAAGCCCATAGAAAATCGTTGAATATCCAGGTGAATTCCAGGGTAGCCAGGGCCGCTATAGCTGGCAGGCTCAGAGGCAGCATGATCTGCCAGTAGATGCGGAATTCGCTACAGCCGTCGATGCGGGCCGCGGACAGAATTTCGCCGGGCACAGTGAGCATGAAGTTGCGCAGCAGAAAGGTGCAGAAGCCCAGTTGGAAGGCCGTGTGGAAGATTATCAAGGCCCAGTAGGTATCGTAGAGGCCGATAACGTCGGTGAGGCGAAAGACCGGCAGCAAGAGAATCTGGAAAGGAAGCAACATGCCGCCCACGAAGGTAAAGTAGACCAGCCGGTTGCCAGGAAAGTGAAAGCGAGCCAGGGCATAGGCCGACAGAGAAGAGAGGAACAGGGTGGCGATAAGGGAGGGCACAGTGATGATGAAAGTGTTGGGGAAATAGTGGCTCATGCCTCCCCGCGTCCAGGCGGTGAGGAAGTTATTCAGAGTCAGCTCTTGCGGCAGGCTCCAGAAACCGCGTATCAAAATGTCGTCGTTAGTGCGCACCGAGGTGATCAGGGTGCTGAAGATGGGGATCAGCCAGAAGAGAGTGAACAGGCTCAGCAGCAGATAAAGCACGGTGCGGCGCACGGTTTTGAAGTTGATCATGGTTAACCTCCATCTAAGCGCCGTGCACTTCCAAAGGGCGCGGCGCTTTAGAAATCTCCCTAATACTCTATCTCCGTTTGAAGCATACGCCACAGGTAGATACCGATAAAGAAGATGCTGATGAGAAACAGGATCACGGCGATAGTGGCCCCATAGCCCATTTTATAGTTGTTGAAAGCTTCGATGTACATGTAGTTAGCCAGCACACTGGAGGAATTGTACGGCCCACCGCGGGTCATGACGAAAACCAGGTCGAAGGCCCGCAGAGAATCTATGACGCTGATCACCACCACGATCACGGTGACCGGCGTCAGGAGGGGCAGGACGATGCGCCAGAAGGATTGCCAGCGGGTGGCCCCGTCCACTTCGGCCGCTTCCAGCAACGAGGGGTCAATGTTGTTGAGGCCCGCCAGATAGAGGATCATCACGTAGCCCACCTGACGCCACACTGCGGCAGCGATGATGGCATAGAGAGCCAGGTCCTTGTCGCTCAGCCAGCCCTGGGCCCACGAGTTGAGGCCCAGAGTACGGAGGGTGGCGTTGATCAAACCGTTGGCCGGGTGGTACATCCAGCACCAGATGAGGCCAATGACCACAAAAGAGAGCACCATCGGGGAATAGAAAGCAGCCTTGAAAATCTTGTCGCCAGCGATTTCCTGGTTAAGAAGCAGGGCCAGAGCCAGCCCCATCACCACCGGGATGGTGATGAAACAGACCAGCCACTTGAGGTTATTGAGCAGCGATTTGTAAAAGACGGGGTCTCTGAATAGCTTGACGTAGTTTTTCCAGCCCACAAAATCGGGCACGGACACGCCATCCCAATTGGTGAAGCTCAGGTAAAAGGAATAAAACAAAGGGGCGATGACCCAGATTAGATAAATGATCAACGGGACGGCCAGGAAGAGATAGGGGATCAGGTTGATCCGCCGTCGCCGTCGAGACCGCACAACACGAGCGCTCATAGGTAGCCCTCCCAGGATACATAGAATGGGTGAGGCCCATGGCGTGGGGTCAGAGGTATCCACGCCACGGGCCGGTTCCCTGCTGCATCTCAGAAGCTATTCTTCTTCTGCGAAGATCTCTTGTCTATCGGCCTCCAGGCGGGCCAGAATATCGTCGATGTCGTCGGGGTTGTCCCAGAACTCCATGAAGGCGTTCATACCCTTGTCGGCCATCTCCGGCGTGGTGTCGCGGTCGTAGAACTGGGCCACGAAATCGGCTCCTTCGATCAACTCGATGCCCTTCAAAGTGAAGTCGCTGTAGATCGAAGGGTCAACGGCGGTGTTGGCCGCAATGCGCCCCATCTTCTCGGCCATGAATTGCTGGGCTTCGGTGGAGCCGAGGAAGGCCAGGAATTTCTTGGCTTCCTCAGGGTGAGCAGCATTAACCGAAATGAAGTAGCCGTCGGTCGGGGCGTCTTCGCCGACGCCCACCGCCGGGTCGATGATGGGGAAGCGGAAGAAGTCGAAGTCCTCGTCATACTCATCGGGCACACTGTCCAGGACGAATTGCCCTATCAGGTACATGGCGGCCTGTTCCTGGAGCATGAAGGGGAGGGCTTCCTGCCAGGTGTAGGCTGCCGGGTTTTCGATGAAGTAGCCCTTTTCGAGCAGGTCCGTCCAGTACTCGAACGCTTTCTTGACTCGCGGATCGTCGTAGCTCTCCTTGCCCAGCATGAGGTTGATGTGGAACTCCGGGCCGTTGACCCGCATGTTCAGGTAGTCGAACCAGCCGGCCGCCGTCCAGCGGTACTTCGTGCCGATGGTGATGGGGGTCACTCCGTTGCTCTTGAGGGTCTCGCAAAGCTCCAGGAATTCTTCCCAGGTTTCTGGCGGCTCCAGGCCATACTTCTCGAAGATCGATTTGCGGTAGAAAATGCCCCACCAGTACCAGGTTTGGGGCAGGAAGTAGACCCGATCATCCACCGAGCTCATGGCCTTGAAGCCCTTGGGGTAGAGTTCATCCCAGCCCTGCTCTTCCCAGAGGTCGGTGATATCCATGATCAACCCTTTGTCAATGAAGAAGCGGGCCCGGTTGCCGGCGAACCAGGTCAGCACGTCCGGCGGGGTGGACGAGGTCAGATAGGCGCGGATGGCCTGTTTGAAGTCCTCGTGGGCCACGATGCTGTGCACAATCGTCAGGTCGGGGTTGGCCTCCTGGTACATCGCCACCAGTTCGGTTTCCGTCTCCCGTGGCAGCGGGTCGCCAGAGTACGAGTTGAAGATCAGCACTCCTTCGCCCTCTTGCGCCGGAGGACCAGCGACGGTCGCCGGGGCATAGATCAGGGTCAATGACAGAATAAACAGAACGTACACGCATTTTTTAAACATTTTTTCCCTCCTTTGGTTTTGTCGCACGAAGTCTCCTTTGCTTCGCTTGCTTACGTAGACATCTTATCTGGTTGCCATCACCTCCTTGTATAATATAGTTGCCACCCTGAACAATACAGAGTCTCGATCCTGGTTACGGCTATGTCCAGTCTTTGGGATTCACTGCGAAAATATTATACCACGAGAAAAAGGAACAGGCAAGAGGATGGCTGGAGGGGGCGCGGATTGCTGATTCTTCTGAAAGGTGTTATAATAGATTGAGAAAGCTGTGAAGTGCCCCCTAAAATTGGGCACAATTAAGCAAGCGGAGTTTTACATGGAAACTACTATTAATCAATCAAAATTAGAGCTTGTAGAGGGCGACATCACCGAGCAGGACACCGAAGCCATCGTCAACGCCGCCAACGAAAGCCTGTTGGGAGGAGGGGGCGTGGATGGAGCCATACATCGCGCCGGGGGGCCGCAAATCCTGGAGGAATGTCGCCAGATCGGGGGCTGTCCCACCGGCCAGGCCCGCCTCACCAGCGGCGGACGGCTCAAAGCTCGCTACGTGATCCACACGGTAGGCCCTATCTATCGGGGCGGAGATGAGGGCGAGGCGGAGCTTTTAGCCCGCGCCTACCGCAGCAGCCTGGAACTGGCTGCGGAGAAGGGCATCCGCAGCCTGGCTTTTCCCTCCCTCAGCACTGGAGCCTACGGCTACCCGATGGCTGAGGCGGCGTCCATCGCCCTGGGCACGGTTATCGGCTACCTGAAGGAGCGTACCGACATCGAGCTGGTGCGCTTTGTGCTCTTTGGTCGCCGCGCCTACCAGGTGTACGAGAAGGCGCTGCAAGACCTCCTGGCCGGTTAGTGGAGAACTACGGAGAGGCGGGAGCTAAAATCAATCTGCCTTCCGCTTCCTGCTCGATCCTGGCCCTCTCGAAGAGCAGGGGGTGATACTCACCTTTCCGCCACAGGTCGATCATGTCGCCATAGTGTTTGCTGCCCGGCTGGCCCGATTGGCCGCTGGCGTTGACCGCCACTGAGCGGTCCCAGTCGCTCAGGTCGATGATCTGCCGATAGGAGACGCCGACCAGCACCGGCCCTGGAGGGAAACCAGGGGTGTAAGCTGCCTGGCAGATGGTATCGGCATCGCCGCCGACGGGGAAAGGCCCTCTGTTAAAGATGAGGTTCAGGGGTTTGACGCTCCCCAGGGGATGGGAGAAAGTGACCTGATGCAACTGTCCCCACCGCCAGCCGTCCACGTCGTCGCCCAATTCGGCCCGTAGAGCGGCCACCGCCCTCTCCAGGGCCAGGAGCAGCGTCTCGTCCGGCAGTTGCCCCTGGTCGAGCCGTTGCTGCAAGCGGGCTGCGGCCCGTCCCAGATAGCTGTTAATGGGAAAAACGTCCAGGCGACCCCGGCCCAGATAGCCGTCCATCAGATCGCCCAGTTCTTCCTCGAAGGCCAGACGCAGGAGGTGGTACTGGAAGATTTCGTAGATGGTGGCGGCCACGCTGTCGGCGGTCAGGCGATAGTCCCAATCCTTGATGCACTCCACCGCCCGGCGGCTCCATTCGTCGTCCGGCTCCAGGGCGGCGATGTAAGGGGCCATCTCCTCGGCGGGGAGGCAATGCAAGTCCATTTGCATGAGGGCAAAATCTTCGCCAGATAGCTTCTCCCTGGAGGTCAACAGCTCGACGATACGCCGGGCGCGGTAGCCGGTCGTCCACTCCAGGGTGATGAAATAGGGGTAATCGTCGCCCACCACGCGGTTGTTGGCCGTGGCGATGTAACCTTGCGGAGGGTTGTAAACCTGGGGCAACTCCTCGAAGGGGACGTAGCCGACCCACTCATATTCTCCCGTCCAGCCGGGAACGGGCGTCAATCCCAACCCTTTGGCCCGGATGGGCACCTGCCCCGGCATGTGGAAACCGATGTTGCCCTCCACGTCGGCGTAGACGAAATTTTGGGAAGGCACCGACCACAGGCGCAGAGCCTCGACGAACTCTCCCCAGTCTGCGGCCTGATTGAGAAGGAGAATGCTTTTGGCGAGTTGGCCCCCTTCCAGGCCGGCCCAGCGCAGGGCCAGGGGGTGGTTTTCGCCTGCCTTATCTGCGAGGAAGCTGTTGATGAGCGGCCCGTGTCTGGTAATGACCACCTCCTCGACCACGGGCTTCTTTCTGCCCCTGATCCGTATTTCCTCCTGCACCGTTAAGCTCTCTTCCCACTGTCCCTGGAACTGGTATTGAAGGGGGTTAGCAGGGTTGACCTTCTCGACGTACAGGTCCTGCACGTCGGGGAAGGCCGCGGTCACTCCCCAGGCGAGGCGGTCGTTGTGGCCGATGATCACGCCCGGAACGCCAGGGAAAGAAACGCCAGTTACCTGGAAGCCGGCCCCTGTCAGGTGGTTTTCGTACCAGACAGAGGGCATCTGGAGACTGAGGTGAGGATCGTTTGCCAGGAGAGGGGCCCCGCTGACGGAGCGACGGCCATCCACCACCCAGTTGTTGCTGCCCAGACCGCCAGGCCCCAGAAAGCGCCGCACCTGGCGGTACTGTTCCAGGATGAGAGCGCCGACGTCCGGGTTGGTCGTTATCCTTTGCGAAGGCACAATGGAGGGGTTGCCCCGGGGATAGGCGGGCTCCAGGGCGGCGGCCTTCTCCTCGCCTAGCCTGGCGATGAGAGAGGCGCGCAGCAATTCGCTTTCCCAATTGCAGGACAGGCCCCAGGCTATAACCTTGCCTATGGCCGCCGTGTCCACGGGCGTCCAGGGTGGGGGCTTGAGGCCCAGGATGGTGAACTCCAGGGGCAGCTTATGACCATGACTCTTGATGAAGGCGTTCACCCCTCTGGCATAGGCTTCCAGCACGCGGCGCGTCTCTTCATCTGCCGCCGCCAGCTCGGCCTGGGCGGCCCGTCGCAGACCCACGATCCGCGCAAAACGGTCGCTTTCCAGGGCCAGCTCTCCGACGACTTCGGCCAGGGTGCCATTCCCCAGGCGACGCATGAGTTCCATCTGCCACAGACGATCCTGAGCGTGGACGTACCCCTGGGCGAAAAAGAGATCATCGCTATTTTGGGCGTAGAGGTGAGGGATACCCCAGCGGTCGCGGATGATCTCCACCTCGTCTCCGAGTCCTTTGAGGCGAACCGTGCCGTCTATTTTGGGCAGCGGGCGACGGACAAAGTAGAAATAGAGGGCCGCAATGAGAACAAGAAGAGAGAAAACGACGATAAGAATGGCAGCAAACATAATCTTCCTGATCTTTACCCTTTCACCACTGTTTCTCAACCGATTCTTAACCCGCAAATCGGCCTCAAAGTGGTATATTAAAGGCGCAATGTGAGCTTTGCCTTGGGGAGGGCAAAAGCATCATTTCAGAGGCGAGCCTCGGGGAGGGCTCGCCTGGCTTTTTTGCGGCTTTTCAGGTCCATCCAGGGGCCTGGCGCCACCGCTTTCTGGCAATACCGTATGAACGCCAGTGCCGTGCCAACAACGAACGTTCGCTGTTGTGCGCGGCACTTTCGGGGACTGGTGTTCACACGCTCCGATGAAACCGCCAGCGCCCCGTTCTGCTTGCTGCTCTGGGAACTTTGCTGTATCAGAACATATCCAGGTCCCACAGGAGGGGCAGGATGTCCGGGTTACAGGCCCGCATCCGGATCAGGTAGCCTTCCAGCCAGCCGCGCGCCCTGTCGGGGTGCATGGTGGCCCAGATCACCTTTTCGTGATCGAGGTTATTGAGGCGGTCGTTGGCGGCGCGCAGGGCGTCCATGCAGTTTTTGAGAGCCTGCTCGACGGGCATCCTTTCGGGGTTAATGTCGATGCCAAAGTAGCCCTGGTAGCCGTACATCTTCAGCACGTAAAGGGCCGCCTCCAACTGTTCCGGCGAGATGACGCCCACGTTGAGGTCCTGGTCGTAGTTGCCCAGCGGCTGGCTGTTCCAGTGGCTATGGGCCAGGCGGCCATATTCCAGAACCAGGCTGAAGGCGTTGGGCAGATCCTCGAAGCCCATCAGCACGTGGCCGACTTCGGGGTTCAAGCCTACCAGGGTGTGCCCTTCAGCCAGCAGTTTTTTGTTCTCCTCATTCTGCAACAGGCTCTCTGTTTTGGCGGCCATGAGCAGTCCCTCGGGGGTGGTGCCGTACAGGATGCGGCCACGAGGCTCGTAGGGTTTAGGCTCCTCGGCCACCCGCACCCCCGGCACGGCATCCATGGCCTCCGCCAGCCCGGCGCAGAAACGATGGCGGGCGGCCACCAGGTCCATCCCAAAGGGATTCTCGTAGCCATCGATGCCGGGCCAGACCACCACCATGTCGCAGTCCATCTCTTTAGCCAGCTCAAGGGTTTCTTTGGTGCGCTCGATGGCCGCCCGGCGGGCCGACTCCAGCGGCGAGGATAGAGCGCCAAACTCAAACTGGGCGTCATAGAAGATGGCCGGGGCGATGAGCACCAGCCGGATGCCGGTGTCTTTCACGAATTGCTTCCACAGGTCGATGGTGTCCGGTCCGATCTCCACCGGGTAGTGAGCTTCCATGCCTTGCAGCCCATAGTCGGCCAGCCCGGCGGCCACGTCCAGGCGCTCCTCGATGGACATTTCCGGCCCGTAGCGGTCGTGGAAGCGTCCCCCTCCAGGGGAAAAGAACCAGATGCCTGCCGAGAATTTCAGGTTCAGCTCGAAGCTGTTGAGATGTCTGATCAGTTCCTCCGGCGGGCGACGTTTCGCCTGCCCACGCAGATCTTTGAAAGCCATTTTTAACCTCCTTTGGTTATTCTAACCTCCAATGTGCCCGATAACGATATAAGCCAGCATCCCCATCAGCAGGATGGTGAAGCTACAGGTGTACCATGCCATGACGTAGGGCTGACACAGGCCGAGGACGCCGAGAGCGATCAGGGCTACAGCTATATTCTCCCCCATGCTTTTCCACCTGGTCATGCCTTTAACCCTGGGCCGGCTTCTTTTTCAGCCTTTCCTTTTTCAGCCTTTCGTACAGCGTCATCATGATCACAATGCACATCATGAAACCGACTACCATGTGGTAGACCGCCATGTAAAGGAGCTGAGGCTTGAAGAAGGCGAAGTAAAAACCCAGGATCAGGATGACCAACCCGGTCAGAAAACCCATCCCCGGGAGAAATAGCAGAATTGCTCTTACTCTCTTCTGCTCATCGTCAGCCCCCGGTTTTTCCTGTTTCTGGCCGTCAGTTTTCTGAGCTTCCTGCTTCTGGTCGTCGGCTTCCTGGCCGTCCGGTTTCTTGTCTCCCGGCTCGACGCTATCGCTTACGATCTTCAAGCCGCTGAAAAACATGACTATCGCCCCCAGGGTCAGCCCGATATCAATCTGGCCCGCCAGGCTAAGTTCACAAGGCGCTTCCTCAAGGGGACTGGGGGCCCCCTCCACCGGCTCAGTGGGGCTGGAGGTCGCCTCCAGCGACTTGACGGCGCTTTTGCACATCTGCTCCTGGTAGTAGGCGTAGGGTAGAATGACAAAAACGAGACCAATCACCAGACCTATTACCGCGAAAATTACAGCCATGACATTAAGGCACGATTTAAACTCCACCGTCCACCTCCGCGTCCACGACCTTTGGCCGCCCGGCTACGGCTTGTACGGGGGGATCATGGGCACATCCGGGTTGATACCGGGGCCGAAGAACTTGATGATGATCAGGTCGTCGGAACCGGTGTTTTCGACCTGGATGGGTTGGGTGGCCTTTTCGTAAGAGATCAGCAGTTCGTCCAGGCCGAAGTTGCCTCCCTCTATCTCATGACCGTCGTAGCGGCCACTCCCCTGCCAGACCAGGATGCTGTACACCCCTTTATCGACGCTGGTGAAGCTCTGGCCGGGCCTGACCACCAGCCTCTTGCCGCTAAACTTGGTGGTATTGTAGTATATCCAATGCTCCACCCCGCCTTCCTGCTCGACGGCCAGTTGCGGCTCGGTGTGCCGATTCTCGTAGAAGTAGGGATCGCCGCAGAGTTCCCAGTCTATGTGTTCCAGGATGGCCCGCTCGCCTTTCTTCTTCCTCTCGTCGGGGTGCACGTCCTTGAACAGCAGTTCTTTGGAGATGATCTTGCCCGCCACCAGAGCCTGGAGCATGGCGTGAACGTCGGAAGCCTCCTGAAGCTCGATGGTGAGCGTCGTGCCAGGAGCATGGAGAACACCGGCCGGCACGTGGAACCCTTCGCCAGGCACCAGCAGATAGGCCCTGGAATGTTTCAGGATGAGGTCGCTATCCCAATCCTCCAGGTAGGGGAGCAGGATGTCATACTTCTTCTGGTCGGCGATCCAGGGATGGACGCCAAAGAAGGTCTCTGGGTGGGGGCCCACATCTATTCTCTCCGGGAAGTAATAGGCTTCCTCTTTTGGATTGGCCCCTACCAGGGCCGCTTTCTCCTTCGTCTGGTGCAGGTGATAGGGCGTCCGGTCAGCGAAGTCGTATACCTTGGGCAGCCGCCCCAGGTCAGGGTGAGTTTTGGCGTACTCCTGGCCCATGATGGCTACCCCTGCCACCTCGATGGCCTCTTTGAGCAGGAACCTTTGGCCCTCTTCGGTGACGACGTAGCTCAGGCCCTCGTCCGGGGGGCCAACGCGATTGTCGACCTTGGTGGTCGAACCCAGCCACCGCTCAGAGATTTCGCCTCGCTCCCCGACATCGTACTTTTCTTCTTCCAGTCCAAAACGCCTGCCCGCAGGTATGAAGTCCCTGGCTACCCAGGTTGGGTCCAGCCTGAGGATGCCGTTGCCTTTTTCCAGGGCTTTTTCTACCGTATCTCTTTGCACCATTGTTATATATCCTTTCTACTTTTATTTAGATTTTTAGAAAATTTTTGGTCACGCTGCAACTCCCTGATAGGGGCGCGGCGCGCTTTCGTTCCCAGGGCTTTCGATAATTAGCTCCCTGAACTTCTCAGGGCAGGCAGTACCGACACTCACCACAATCAGAAAGGGGCTCTCTCGGAGCCCCGTCCGTTGATCATTCCACCAGATCGCCGGGCGAAGCGTTTGGCCTGCGTTATGATTTGCTACTGAGCCATCTGACGACGATATCAAAAGGAGCAACGCCGCTCTCTGGCTATCGCCCACCGATCTACCGTTGCGCCTATCCTTTGACTGCTCCCAGAGTCAGTCCTCTGACAAGTTGCTTTTGCACGAAGAAGACAAAGATCATCACTGGTACGAGCGAAAGTGTGCCCATTGCCGCTACTCCACCCCAATCGGTTTCGTGCGAGGCGACCAGACCCGCCACTGCTACAGGCACCGTTCGGCTATTGGGGCCAGTCAGGACGTTTGCTATCAGAAACTCGTTCCAGCTAAAGATTAGAGTGATCACTGCCGTGGCTGCCATCCCTGGAGCGACCAGCGGCAGGCTGATTCGCCAGAAACTGCCAAAACGCGAACAACCATCGACCAGGGCCGCCTCCTCCAGCTCAGAGGGCAATTCGTCAAAGAATTCCTTCATCATCCATATGACCAGGGGCAGGTTAAAGGTCGTGTAAAGCAAGATGAGGCTGGTGTAGGTGTCACGCAATCGTAGTTGACTCATCAGCACAAAATATGGGAGAACCGCTGCAATGGGAGGGAACATGCGCGTGCTCAATATCCAGAATAACAAATTTTGACCACCACGCAGGCGATAGCGTGAGAACACGTAAGCGGCCAAAGTACCCATAAGCAAAGAGGTAAACGTCGCCACCAGGGAGATGATAATGCTATTCAGAAACACATCGACAAAGCGCCTGGCAATTAACATGTTCTGATAATTTGCCAATGTGGGGCTGAAGAACAACTTGGGAGGGATAGCCAGCAAGTCCACACGTCTTTTCAGGGAAGATAGCGCCACCCACGCGATCGGGAAAAGAAACACGCTTAACATCAGCAGCGTGAGCGCCCACCAGACAACTTCTTTCAAGGTTTTGGAAGTTCTGGGTGAAACGGCTATTGAACTCATTAGCATTATCCTCAGTATTATCCTCTTCCCGCTCCGTCTCTAGCTGGTGGGCAATACGCGTATCAGGATGTTAGCCAGGATCGTGACCAGGATTAGCAAGACAAAAGAATTGGCTGCCGCGTAACCCATTTCCCAAATTCTGAAGGCAACGCGATAGATCTCCAGGCTATACACGTTCGTGGCCGTTCCCGGGCCGCCAAAGGTTAGCAGGTAGGGAAGATCGAAGGCTTTGATCAGGTCCATCGTTCTGAACAAAAGCACCAACAACACAAGGGGGCGCAGCATAGGTAACGTAATGTAATACATGGTTTGAATCTGCGACGCTCCATCCACGGCAGCAACCTCTAACAGATCGACGGGGACCGCCTGAAGCCCCGCCAGAAAGATAAGCGCTACGTAGGGCGTCCACTGCCAGATATCAGTTACAGCAATGGCTGTAAGCGCGGTATTGGCGTCTCCCAGGATAGGCACTGTCACCAGATTTAGCTCTCTTAAGATGTACCCCAGGACGCCAAACTCTGGATTGTACATAAGTTTGAACATCAATCCCGCGGCAATAGGCATAATAGCCATTGGCAGGGTGACAAGTGAACGGATAAGTCTCATCCCGCGCGTTTTGCGGTAAAGCAACAGAGCACAGCCAAATCCCAAAACAAGCTCTGGGGGCAGCGCTAAAATCAGCAGGTGCCCGGTGACCAGCAGAGCGTTGCCGGCATTGGAGTCCGATAGTATCTTAAGATAGTTGCCCAGGCCAACCCAGGGGCGATGGGGAGCCAAACCAGCGAAATTAACGCGGTGCAGGCTGAGGTTCAGGGAGTAGATGAAAGGAAAGATCGTCAAAATTGCCAGAAGAACGATAGTCGGCCCCAAGAATAACACCGGCAGCCAGCGATCTAAGGCGGAAAAGCCAGCGCCGCTCAAACGCTGAAGGCGTCCCTTTTTTCTTGCGCTCGGTCCCGGAACGGACAGTTGATTCATCAGTCTCCCCGGTAAATAGACAGGATATGCAGGCTGGATATCCTCATAAGGACAGCCCAGCCTGCACAGTATGCCACACCGTTACTCAGTGTAGTTTAACTCTCACTATCCCTCGATGCGCTCGGCCAGTATCTCCTCCATTGCCTTCTGGATGTTGGCCGCTGTATCCTCGGCGCTTTGCTGGTCCGCCATGAACTTGGAGAGTTCGTCCATCATGGCTTCTTTAATGGGCGACCATTCAGGGATTTGAGGACGGAAGTGCATGACCTGGGCGGCGCGGTACTCGACATCCAACATACGCACCCTGGCCTCCGGGTATTTCTCGGCCAGATCCGGCTGGGTGTAGAAGGCCTCCAGAGTGGGATGGTAGCCAAAAGGAGCGGCCTTGGACTGCAATGCTGGACTTGTGGCCCACAGGATGAACAGCCAGGCCGCCTCCGGGTTCTTAGAGCTGGAAGGGATCATCAATGATGATCCGCCGAAGTGCGCTACTCGTGGTGTGTCAGCGGTTTTGCCGGGGAAGGAATCGTAACGCAGGAGGCCCACAACCTGAGACTTATCAGGATCCTCTACCTGCTCCAACTGGTCGTCCCACTCGATCGCGGTGGCGATCAGGTCCTGAGCGAACGCGTCCCGTACCTCGTTATAGTCCCAGGTGGTCACGCCAGGAGGAGCGTACTCCTTCAAGCTGTGCCAGAACTCCAACGCTTCAATACCCTCAGGGGTGTTGACCTGGGGCACGTAGTTCTCATCGTACAACTGACCGCCAGCGCCCCACAGGTAGAAAAAGTAATCCCAGTTAACGGAGACGAACTTCTTAGCCATCATGCCTACCCCATAGAGGTCTGTCTCGCCGTCATCGTCGCGATCCAGGGTCAGCGTCTTGGCAACCTCGGTCAGTTCGTCCCAGGACTGGGGGACGGACAACCCATACTCGTCAAACAGATCGCCTCGATAGGCCCAGAACTCGATGACCAGGTCGAAGGGGATGCCGTAGACCTCACCACCCCACATGCCACAACCTTCCAGCGCCTTCTGCAAGAAACCATCCATGCTAAAATCAGCCGGAGTTAGATCGGGGTTATCCATGAATGGCTGGAGGGGCAGCACGTAACCTGATTCCACGATTCGACCGACGTCGGCCGTGTCGATGTTGTAGACATCGTAAATGCCTGTTTGGGAAGCAAAGTCCAGGGTGGCCCGTTCTTCAAGCTCTGGGTGGCCGTAACGTTCGATCACCACCTCGATGCCCGTGGCCTCCTCAAACTCGTGAAGGAAGCCCGCAAGCGCATCACTGGGCGGTGTCGTCTCGGTGATAAACCGTATCGTGGTACCCTTGTATGGCTCCGCAGCCTTAGCCAGGAAATCCAAAATGCTTTCCTCAGCGGCCAGAGTCGAAGTAGGGCCGCAGACAGCCATGGAACTGAGCAGAAGGGCCACAATAACTGACCAGTAAACTAGCTTTTTCATCTTTGAAACTCCTCCCTGTAATCTCTAGTATTTGATGAGTGATGCTCGCCTGAGCATCATGGACGTCACTACCAACAGTTAAACTTGTACCTCACCTCCTTTCCCGGCTTGATCTCTCTCGGAAAGGCCAAAAGCTCACACCCTCTGGCGACTGGAGGAATGGCTGATCCAAAAAACGTCGGCTGCACTCTGAAAGCCTGCCATTGCCTCACCTGTTAGAAGTTTTAAGCAGCGCTGATTATTTTGCAGCTTAAGTATACCGAAAAGTCGGCCAGATGTCAAGAGGTCAAGAAAACAGAAAACAAGGGAACACCGCAAATAGAGCTTTCCCAAAGTCAGGTGTCGGACACTTTTTCAGTTCCAGACGGAAGATTCTTTAGAAATCAAATCAACTCGATCTTCTTCCCTGTCATCTTTAAAGCGCGTTCGATTCCAGACTGGAGATCGGCTTTGGTGACAATGCTCGAAAGGTCTACTCCCAAAGAAACGATGGTCTGCGCCACCTCCGGGCTGATGCCCACCAGCAGACATTGCGCTCCCAACAGCCGGGCGGCGCGCGTGACCTGGATGAGGTGGTTGGCGACGGTGGTATCCACCACCGGCACGCCGGTGATGTCTATGATGACCACCTCCGCTCCGTAACGGCCTATGGCTTCCAGCAGCGTTTCCATGATCTGCTGGGTGCGGGCAGTATCAATGCTGCCGATGAGAGGCATGGTGATTATCTCGTCGGTGAGAGGCACGATGGGGGTGGAAAGCTCCCGCAGAGCCTGCTTCTGAGTGTCGATGATCTCCTGCTGGAGCTTTTCCCGCCGGTCTTTTTCCTCTGTCAACTCTTCAATGAAAATCACCGTAGTTTCCAGCCTATCCATGGCCGCTTCCATCACGTTATCACGGGTGATGAGGATCTCGCCAGTATACACCCATTCCGACACCTCTTCCCCCCGCAAGATTTTGGCCGCCATGTCCACAGCTATAGCTCCCATCCTGGCCGGAAACTGCTGGACGCTGGCATCTACTTCCCCTCTACGGATTAGAACCAGGGTCTCAAGCAGGGCGTCGAACCCAACCAGCACCACTTGCCTCAGGAGACCAGCTTCTTTGACCGCCTCCGATGTGCTCAGGAGGGTATAATCATTGGCGGCGAAGAGGGCGCCAGCATCGGGGTGGGCGCGCAGGGCCTGGGCTGCAAGCTCCCTGGCCCGCTCTGGACGCCAGTAAGTCTGTTCCTCAAAGACGATCTCTACCTGGGGATATTTATCCAGGCCCTCATGCAGACCCCGCGAACGCTCGTAGCCAGCCTGTGAGTCTAGGTTGCCCTGGAGGTTGATGACTTTACCCTGGCCTTCCAGGCGCTGGGCGATGTATTCGGCGGCCAATTCTGCCCCTCTGGCGTGGTTGGTCTGTACTGTGCAGGCCGCCTGAGCGCCCCAGATTTCGGCGTCCACGGCGATGACCGGGATGCCCGCCCGGTTGGCCTTCTCTACGGCCGGGACGATGGCCCGGGAATCAATGGGACAGATGAGAATCACATCCACCTTTTGAATAACGAAGCCCTCAACGAGAGATATCTGTTCCTCCACCGTCCACCGCCGGGGGGAGACCACAGATATTTCCAGCTCTAGCTCAGCGGCCTTTTCCCTGGCTGCCTTGCCCATGATGATTGAGTAGGACTGATTCAAATCAAATACTACTAATCCGATACGCTTTCCTTCAAAGGAATTCACTCTAGACCTCCTTCTTCGATGGAGAAGTAACGTCAACGCACTTTAACTTTATCCCTTCTATCCCGGCTCAACCGTGCCCTCTTAAACCAGCAGACAAAGATTCCCAGGGGTAAGTGAAAAAATTGCTATGTCGCTATCTCCTTGTTAATATATGTTGTGGGGGGGGGGACCAGCCTGCCGCTTGCTTGACCTTCTGAGAATTTCTGACATCTCAGGGGCTGGCCCAGGGAGGGTAGTGCACGTATCTTACCACAAATATCTATTCGCTGCAAGTGCTGCTACACTGTTGGAGCTTTCCTGAAGAAACTCGCTCTCCTGCCTAAAATCCTGGACAGACCCTACACCAGAACAATCTTCCTGCCCGTCATCTTTAAGGCGTATTCGATTCCAGATTGGAGATTGGCTTTGGTGGCAATGCTCGAAAGGTCCAGTCCCAAAGACACGACAGTCTGCGCCACCTCCGGGCCGATGCCCACCAGCAGACATCGCGCTCCCAACAGCCGGGCGGCGCGCGTGATCTGGATGAGGTGGTGAGCGACGGTGGTATCCACCACCGACACGCCGGTGATGTCTATAATCACTACCTCTGCTCCATAACGACTGATGGCTTCCAGCAAATTTTCCATGATTTGCTGGGCGCGGCCGCTGTCGATGCTGCCGATGAGAGGCATGGTGATTATCTCGTCGGTGAGGGGCACGACCGGGGTGGAAAGCTCCAGGATGGTTTGGCGCTGGGTCTCTATGATCTCCCGCTGCAAACGGGTCTGTTCTTTTTCCAGCCGTTTGCGCTCCGTGATGTCGCGGACGATGGAGGCCAGGCCAATGGGGTTTCCGGCCTCGTCGCGCAGGGGGAAAATCGTTATGTGAGCGTCAAAGGTGCTGCCATCTTTGCGCCTCGGCCTGATGTCGCCGTCCCAGCCCTCGCTCATAGCCTGGGATAAGACGTGCTGGAATTTTGTCTCTTCCCCCTCCGACACAGTGGCACTTACGTGAAGCCCGATGATCTCTCCGGTCTCATAGTCGTAGCCGTAAAACCGGCAAAAAGCCGGGTTGGCATAAGTAATCTTGCCTTCCGGGTTGGTTATGCAGACGGCATCAATGGCATTTTCGGCCAGGGTCTTGAAGATGGCGACCTCGCTGGTGCGCTCGGCGACCATCTGTTCCAGGCTGTCCACCAGGCGGCGGCTTTCCACGGTCGGGGAGGCCAGCCCGATGAGGGCCTGGTAGATTTCCACCTCCTGTTTGCTGAACTCGTGCGGCCTGTCCCATTCGAAGGCTATAAACCCCACCTCCCGCCCGGCCTGGGACAGCGGGATGATAGCCATAGCGCGGATAGCAAGCTGAGCAAACCTGTTTCTGGTATCTTCGTCCACCCGTTCGTCTGTGCTGAAGTCGGCGATGAACTGTGGTTGGTCCCGACTGGTCTTCATCAGACGGCTGAGGGAAATATCGGGCAGGTGGAGGCGCATCCCTGGCGGTGAGGGCCGTACATTTTCCCGCTGCCAGGTGGCGACCATCTCGGCCCACTCCGGCTCGCCGGCCTCGTCCAGCGTAATGTAGAACAGGCTCACTCTGCTGGCCCCGGCTTCCAGGGCCGGCCGGGCCAGGATGTGGAGCACTGCTTCTTTATCGCGGGCCATGTTCAGGTCGCGGCTGATTTCGTAAAGCGTTTCGGCCAGAGTCTTTTCCGGCCCCGGCTTTTCCTGTTTCTTCATGTGGCCCTCCTATCAAGCAAGAGTTCCCAATGAGTTAAGGAGGAGTAACCCCTTTGGATATAGCCATCTTCCTGCCCGTTATCTCTAACCACCATTTTACCATAATGACCTGTCCACTGCAAGTTTCGCTACACCAGGACAATCTTCCTGCCCGTCATCTTTAAGGCGTATTCGATTCCAGATTGGAGATTGGCTTTGGTGGCAATGCTCGAAAGGTCTACTCCCAAAGACACGACGGTCTGCGCCACCTCCGGGCTGATGCCCACCAGCAGACATTGCGCTCCCAACAGCCGGGCGGCGCGCGTGACCTGGATGAGGTGGTGGGCGACGGTGGTATCCACCACCGACACGCCGGTGATGTCTATGATGACCACCTTCGCTCCGTAACGACCTATGGCTTCCAGCAGCGTTTCCATGATGTGCTGAGCGCGGCCGGTGTCGATGCTGCCGATGAGAGGCATGGTGATTATCTCGTCGGTGAGGGGCACGATGGGGGTGGAAAGCTCCTGTAGAGCCTGCTTCTGAGTGTCGATGATTTCTTGCTGGAGCTTTTCCCGCCGCTCTTTTTCCTCTACCAGCTCTTGAATGAAAGTCACTATAGTTTCCAGCCCTTCCGTGGCCGCTTCCATCACGTTATCGCCGGTGATGAGGGTCTCGCCGGTATCCACTCGTTCTGGCACCTCTTCTCCCCGCAAGATTTTGGCCGCCATGTCCACGGCTATAGCCCCCATTTTGGCTGGAAACTGCTGGACGCTGGCATCTATTTCCCCCTTGTGGATGAGGATCATGACCTCAGGCAGAGCATCGAAGCCGACCAGCACCACTTGCCCCAGGAGACCAGCTTCTTTGACCGCTTCCAGCGCCCACAGGAGGACATAATCGTTGGCAGCGAAGAGGGCGTCAGCATCGGGATGGGCGCGCAGAGCCTGAGCCGCAAGCTCCCGAGACAGATCCGGCAGCCAATAAGTTTGTTCCTCAAAGACAATTTCTATCTGGGGGTATTTATCCAGGCCCTGGTGCAGGCCCTGCGAACGCCCGTAGCCAGCCTGCAAGTTCAGATTGCCCTGGAGGTTGATGACTTTGCCCTTTCCTTCCAATCGCCGGGCGATGTACTCGGCGGCCAACTTTGTTCCTTTGACCTGGTTGGTCTGTACTGTGCAGGCCACCTGACCGCCCCAGATTTCGGTATCTACAGCGATGACCGGGATGCCCGCCCGGTTGGCCTTCTCCACGGCCGGAACAATGACCTGGGAATCTATAGGGCAGATGAGAAGCGCATCTACCCTTTGATTAACGAAACCCTCAATGAGAGGGATCTGTTCCTCACCTGTCCGCGCCTGGGGGGAGACTACAGATATTTCCAGGCCCAACTCAGCAGCCTTTTCCCTGGCCGCTTTGCTCAAGATGATCCAGTAGGATTGGGTCAAATCCACTGATACTAATCCGATACGTTTTCCCACCAAGTGGTTCATGTAAAATTAGCCTCCTTGCTATCAGTTCGCTACTTTGGATGGGGAAATCAAAGCAAGCCACTTCAGGTATTGCTGCCATTCTATTATTTTATTTTGGATACACTGTATACCCTCCCGCAGGTTCTCAACCTGGGGGAGGGTCAGAGTTCGGCTTGAACCGCCGGAGGTAATTATATCGCATGATGCCTGAAGAAGCAAGGCCGGAAATGGGCAGGGAGATAACTGGAAGCCAGACTTCTTGACAAGGACGGCGTTTACGTGTATTCTTATCAGCAGATGGTCGATTTGGCCCACAAGTAAGGGGGAGGGAGGGAAGGTGTTCTTCGACGAGACCCGCATCTACGTCAAAGGGGGCGATGGCGGCAACGGCTGCGTGAGTTTCCGTCGCGAGAAATACGTGCCCTTCGGCGGCCCCAACGGCGGCTACGGCGGTCGAGGGGGCCACGTCTACCTGGTGGTTGATCCCAACCTCAACACCCTGATCGGGTTCAAAAGGCGCAGCCATTTCAAAGCCGAACGGGGGGTGCATGGCCGGGGCAAGAACATGCATGGCCGGAACGGAGAGGACCTTTTCATCCCCACGCCGCCCGGCACAGTGGTCCGCGAGGCCGAGACGGACGAGCTGGTGGCCGATCTGACGAGGGCAGGACAGCAAGCCCTGGTAGCCAGGGGGGGGCGTGGCGGACGGGGTAACGCTGCCTTCGTGTCGTCCACCAACCAGGCCCCCCGTCTGGCCGAACGGGGCGAACCCGGCCAGGAACGCTGGCTGAAACTGGAATTGAAGCTCATCGCCGACGTGGGGCTGGTGGGCGTGCCCAATGCCGGGAAATCGACCTTTCTGGCGGCCGTCAGCGCGGCCCGGCCCAAGATCGCCGCTTATCCTTTCACCACCCTGGTGCCTAACCTGGGGGTGGTGACCATCGACGATCGGGATTTTGTCTTGGCCGACATTCCGGGCCTCATCGAGGGGGCCCATCAGGGGGCGGGCCTGGGACACAAGTTCCTGAGACATGTGGAGCGCACCCGGGTCCTGATCCATCTCCTGGATGGGCTTGCGGAAGCTCCGGTGGACGATCTGGATAAAATCAACGCCGAACTGGCTCTGTTCGATCCCCGGCTGGCCCATAAGCCCCAGATTGTGGTCTTGAACAAAATGGACGTGCCCCAGGTTCAGGCTGTGTGGCCCGCAGTCGAGGAGGCTGTGGGGGCACGGGGCCTGACGGCCATGAGTATTTCGGCTGCGACCGGCCAGGGGGTTAAGGCCGTGTTGCGTCGGGCCATCCAACTGTTAAAAGAGCTGCCCAGGGAAGAGGTGGAGGTGGGGGAAGGGATCACCTTCCGTCTCGACGAAGACCAGGAAGCCTTCACCATTGACCGCCAGGGAGATGCCTGGCGCATACGGGGGATCAAAGTGGAACGGGCCGTGGCTATGACTGACTGGCAGTACGATGAAGCGGCGATGCGTTTGCAACGCCTGCTGGAAGCGATGGGCGTGTTGGCCGCTATGGAGGAAGCCGGAGTGCAGGACGGTGATACCGTATACGTCGGCGATATCGAGTTGGAATGGCAGGGATGGCTAGCAGACGGGTAGGGGTTATGGGAGGCACCTTTGACCCTATCCATATCGGCCATCTGGTAATCGCCGAGGAGGCCCGCGTGCGCCTGAAGCTGGAAAAGGTCGTTTTTGTGCCCGCCGCCATGCCGCCCCATAAGTTAGACAAGGATATCTCGCCTGTGGAGCATCGTCTGGCTATGGTCGAACGGGCTATCACCTCCAACCCCTACTTCACTATCTCGCGGGTCGATATCGACCGTTTCGGCCCCTGCTACACGGTCGATACCATTGCCATGCTCAAAGATGAATGGGGGCCGGAGGTGGATATCTACTTTATCATGGGCCAGGATTCCTTGATGGAAATCCTGACCTGGCACAAGCCTCAGCGACTCATCAGGCTGTGTCGCATCGTAGCCCTGAGCCGGCCAGGTTACAGGGTCAGCATCAAGGAACTGGACGCCCTCCTGCCCGGCGCAGCCTCGCGCATCCACATCCTGGACTCGCCCGAACTGGCTATCGCCTCCACCGATATCCAGCGCCGGGTGCGCCAGGGCTTGCCCATCAAGTATCAGGTGCCGCAGGCCGTGGAGGAATATATCTACGCTCACGGCCTGTATCGTGATTGAGGTTGAAAATTGGAGGTTGGAGGTTGGAATCTTTGCCGGACTGGTCGAACTCGTGGATTGCGCCCCGTGAACGGGTGGAGATGGCCCTGCGACACGAAGAACCCGACCGGGTACCCTTCGATTTCTGGGCCGTGCCCGAGGTGTGGGCCGCGCTGCGCGCTTACCTGGACGTGGACGACGACCAGGCGATCTTGCGCCTGTTAGGGGTGGACTGTCGGCTGGTGGCTCCCGATTACGTCGGGCCGGCCCCTCGTCTTCAGCCCGATGGCTCTTACTACGATGCCTGGGGTACCCATCGCCACAAAGTGTCCAACCAGTTCAGCACTTACGACGAATACGCCGGGTTTCCCCTGGCCGCAGCTTGCAGCGTGGCCGAAGTGGAAACCTGGGGAGGTTGGGCCAAACCTGAGCACTGGGACGTGAGCACGCTTAAAGAAAAGATCAAAGCCCTCAACCGCGACACGGAGTATCACATCCGCTACGAGGTGGGAGGCATCTTCGAGTGGTCGTGGGGGCTGAGAGGATTCGAGCGTTTTCTGCTCGATCTGGTGCTCCAGCCAGAGATAGCCTGCGCCATCATGGACTGTTTCACCGACCTGTACATCGCCACCGTGACCCGCGTCCTGGAGGCCGCCGAGGGCCTGATCGATATGGTCTATACTTACGACGACGTGGGCACTCAGCAGGGCCTTCTGCTCTCGGAGGGGATGTGGCGGGAGTTCGTTCTGCCCCGCCATCTGCGGCTCAATGCGGCCATTCGGCGCTATCCGGTGAAGATCATGTATCACTCCTGCGGGGCCATCTATCTCCTGATCCGCGCCTTCCTCGAGGAGATGGGCATCGACGTTTTGAACCCGCTCCAGCCGCGGGCAGCCGGGATGAACCTGGCCCGCATCAAGGCCGAGTTCGGCCAGCGGCTATCTTTCTACGGGGCCATCGACATCCAGCGCACCCTGCCCTTTGGAAGCCCTGACCAGGTGCAGGCCGAGGTGCGGGACCGCTGCCGCCTGCTGGGACGGGGTGGAGGCTACATCGCGGCTTCGGCGCACTACATCCAGGCCGATACGCCCTTAGAAAACATCATCGCCATGTATACCACCCCCAGGCACCTCTAGAAACCAGGTTTGCAGGAAAACCCTGGTTTCTTCTAATAATCTGCTCTTTCTTCGCCGCCCGCGATCAAAACCTCTCGCGAGCGGCCACTTCCCTCCTGGGGCCCGATAACGCCCTGCTCCTCCATCAAATCGATCAGGCGGGCCGCCCGCGAGTAGCCGATCCGCAGACGGCGCTGCAACAGGGAGACAGAGGCCCTGTTGTGTTTGCGCACCACCTTAATGGCTTCTTCCAGCAGGTCATCTTGTTCCTGCCGGGCCGCTGCCCGTTCTTTGGCGATCATGTCGGTCCACAAGGGCCGCTGCACTGCCTTTTGCGGCTCGATCTGTTCAGGGATGCGGATGCCTTTCCAGTAGCGTACCAGACGGTTCAGTTCGCGGTCGGAGACGAAACAGCCTTGCAGCCTCAGCAACTTGCTGGAGTCTGAAGCCATGTACAGCATGTCGCCCTGGCCGAGCAATTTCTCGGCGCCCACCGCATCCAGGATGACGCGGGAGTCTACCTGAGAGGTCACGGCAAAGGAGATGCGGGCCGGAAAATTGGCCTTGATCAAGCCCGTCACCACGTCCACGCTGGGTCGCTGCGTGGCGATCACCAGGTGAATGCCTGTGGCGCGGGACATCTGGGCGATGCGACAGATCTGCCGTTCCACCTCGTCGGGGGCGACCATCATCAGGTCAGCCAGCTCGTCAATGACCACCACGATGCAGTACAGGAGTTGCTGGCCCTGGGCGATAGCCAACTGGTTGAAGCTTTCCAAGTTCCGCGCCCCGGCCCTGGAGAACAGCTTGTAACGCCGGTCCATCTCACGGGTGGTCCATTTCAAGACTTCTACCACCCGCTCCAATTCCACCACCACGGGAGACAACAGGTGAGGGATGCCGTTATAGTTGGTCAGTTCCACCATTTTAGGGTCGATCATCAACAGCCGCAGGTCGTCGGGCGTGTTATTGCATAACAGACAGGCTACGATGGAATTGATGCACACGCTCTTGCCCGAACCGGTGGCCCCGGCGATGAGCAGGTGAGGCATGGTGTCCAGGTCGGCCACTATCGGTTGACCAGCGACGTCCTGGCCCAGGGCAATTTTCAGCTTCGACTTCAACTGCCGGAAGACCTCAGTTTCCATGACCGTTTTCAGGGCCACCAGCGAGGTTTCCACGTTGGGCACCTCAATGCCCACGATGGACCGCCCCGGCACAGGGGCCTCGATGCGGATGGGGGCCGCCGCCAGGGCCAGGGCCAGGTCGTTAGCCAGGGCGCTGATTTTGCTGACCTTGATCTTGGCCTGTTTCACCCGACCGGCGCTATCTTTGCGCTCGATGTAGCCCGGTTCGACCCCAAATTGAGTGACGGTCGGGCCTTGATTGACCTCCACCACTTTGGCCGGCACCCCGAAGCTCTCCAGGGTCTCCTCGATGATTCTTACCCGCCTGCGGATTTCCGCCTGGCTGATCTCCTGTTCGGAGCTATCCTCGAAAATTTCGGAGATGGCCGGCGCCCGCCACTCCTGATCTCCGCCGATGATGCGGGGGAAGACCGTGCCCGGACGACGGGAATCCGTGGTCTCTGGAGAAGGGGAGCTGGCTGTCGGCTGGGCGTCTGTTGCAGAGGGCTGGCTCGGCGGCGGAGTACCTTTGTTCACCTTGTAAGGAGGGAGACGGACGTAGTAGAGCCTGTCGCCCAGGATTTGCCATCCTTCTTTAGCCTTCTGCGCTATCTCGGCGATGGAAAGGCCGGACAGGATGAGCAGAACAATGCCTAGCAGCGCCAGGACGACGATGTACGCTCCCCACAGACCAATGCTGGAAATCAGCGCTTCGCTGATGTGAAACCCTATAGAGCCTCCTCCTTGCCCTTCCTCGGCCACCCGCCGGGCGTTGGGGTAGAAGGGGAGGTGGATAAGAGCCAGGATCACAAAGAACAGCAGCAGGGCAGCAAGGAGTCTCCTCCCGCTCCACTCGATCCCAAAGCGGCCCAGGATCAGCCACAGCCCCACCCCTCCCAGTCCGACAGGGGCCAGGTAGATGCCCCACCCGAAGGTTTGACGCAATAACGTCAGCCACCAGCCGGTCAGCTCTCCCTGGCTGGGCGACAGCAGGCTGAGCACAGTGAGCAGCGCCAGAGCCACCAGGACAATGCCGAGCACATCTATCCAGTTGGATTTGTCCGTCTTTTTGGACGAGCCTCTTCTTCTGGCCATTTTGGTTATCATCTTGCTCAGAGACAGAAATCTCGGTACTTCCAAATTTTATTATATCACAATTCGTATAAAACAGAAAGTGCGCCTGACCCCCACTCTGTTGCCGGGCCAGGAGGCGGTTAATGAATGGTAACCGGCAATGATACATATATCTCCGTAGAGCCAGAACTTGCAGCAAATGGCTCTCTGTGGTAAAATAGTAATCTAGATGACCAACAGCACAGTTCTCCCTGTACAGTCCCACTGAAAAGGAGATAGCATAGTGAAAAGACAGACAAATTCGCAACAGGAAAAGGTCCTGGCCGAAACGATTTACGAAATCAGCCGGGGCCTGAACACGGCTCGCGACGAAGATGAACTGCTCCAAATCCTGGCCCGGCCTGCCCTGGAAGCCGGAGCTATCAGGGCCAACCTGTTATATATTGACCTGAATGAAGCCGGTGAGCCGGAGTGGCTCGAGATAGTCGCCGTCTGGCAGCAGGAAGGCACACCACCGTCCATTCCGGTAGGGACACGTCTCCGTCTGTCCGAATTCCCCTTCGCCCGCCTGATTATGGTCAGCCCGGGCGAGCCACAACTCATCGCCGACGCCACCATGGACGAACGGGTGGACGAAAATCTAAGGAACCTGCTGGCCCAGAGTGGCGCCCGTGCTACGGCAGTCGCCCCCTTGATCCAGGCCGGGCGCTGGGTGGGGCTTCTCGTCCTCAGTTGGGATGAACCGCACCAGTTCAGCGAGCAGGAGGTGGCAAGCTACCGCGCTCTCATCGGTCTGGCCTCTCCGGCCGTGGCGAACCGCCGCCTGGTGGAAGACCTGGAACAGATGGTCGCCGAACGCACCAGGGAACTCCAGACCTTCCGCACACTGGCGGAGAACGCCCACGACGGTATCTGGATCCTCGACCTGGAGGGGCGGATGCTATACGCCAATCCAGTTGAAGCGGCCGTTTACGGCTACGACCGACCGGAGGAGATGATTGGTTTGGGGTTTCCTGACCTGGCGGCGGCCGAGGAGATGGAGCGCATTCAGGCCACCGTGCCCATTGCGCTGTCCGAGGGTTGGCGCGGAGAATTGCTCCTGAAACGAAAAGACGGCAGCCATTTTCCGGCTGAGTTGGCGGCTTTTGCTATCACCGACGAAAAGGGACAACCTGTCGCCCTGGCCGGCATCACGCGCGACATCACCGAGCGCAAGCGGTTGGAGGAAAGTCTAGAGCAGATTATCACCGAACGCACGCAAGAGGTCGCTATCTTCAAAACCCTGGCCGAAAATTCCTTGGATGCTATCGGCATGGCCGACCTGGCAGGCAAGACCACTTACGTCAATCATGCTTTTTGCCAGCTTTACGGTTACGACTATGAGAGTGGAGAAGTCATCGGGCTTTCCACCACCAACTTTATGGCGGAGGAGGAGTTATCAAGATTCGCCGAGATCATGCCCCAGGCTATGCGCGAAGGCTGGAGCGGGGAGGGCCAGGCCAAACGCAAAGACGGCAGCACCTTTGAAGTCCACTTAACGTTTTTTGCCCTGCGCGACGAGGCTGGAAACCCCATCAGCACGGCCGCCTTCTCCCGCGACCTCACCGAGCGCAAGCGGGCGGAGGAAGAGCAGGTCCGTCTGCAACAAGAGATCATCGAGGCCCAACAGCGGGCTCTCCGGGAACTGTCCACCCCCATTGTGCCCGTGCTGGAGGGCGTGCTGGTCCTGCCCCTGGTGGGCAGCATTGACTCCAGGCGTGCTCAACAAGTCATGGAGATCCTGCTGGAAGCTATCAGCCGCTACCAGGCCGAAGTGGTGATCATTGACATTACCGGCGTGCCGGTGGTGGATACCGGGGTGGCTAATCACCTCTTGCAGGTGACGCGAGCGGCGACGCTGCTGGGTTCGGAGTGTGTGCTGGTGGGCATCTCGCCCGAGGTGGCGCAGACCATCGTATCCCTGGGGGTGGATCTATCAGACATTGACACCCAGGCCAACCTGCAAAGCGGGATCGAGCACGCTTTGAAAAAAACGGGACGGCGCATTGTCACAGGGTGATGAAACTCGCAGAAAGCGCCCAGGCTGCGGCCATTCCAAAATGAAATCGGTAGCGGGCGCTGGAGGGTACCGCTACCGATGGGGCTGGAACAGAGCAGGGAAGATTATTTTCAGCCGTGTCTTCTCACAAAGCGGCCCATTCTCTCCAACGCCTCTTCGATGTCCTCCATCGAGGCGGCGTAGGCGCAGCGCACAAAACCCTCCCCACAAGCGCCAAAAGCAGGGCCAGGCACGACGGCTACTTTCTCTTCCGCCAGCAGCTTCTGGGCAAACTCTTCCGAGGTCATCCCCGACCTTTCGATGGAAGGAAAGGCGTAAAAGGCTCCTTTAGGCTCAAAACAGGGCATCCCGATATCGTTGAGACCCTGGACGATCACCCGCCGCCTGGCGTCGTAGGAGGCTGTCATCCTCTGCACCTCTTCTTCGCCCTGGCGCAGGGCTTCGAGGGCCGCCGCCTAGCCGGTGGTAGGGGCAGACATGATGGTGTACTGGTGCACCTTGCGCATGGCCGCCAGAATGTCAGGCGGAGCCGCAGCGTAACCGATGCGCCAGCCAGTCATGGCGTAGGCTTTGGAGAAGCCCTGGAGAAGGATGGTCCGCTCCCACATACCGGGCAGGGAGGGGAAACAGACGTGCTCCGTGTCGTAGATCAGACGGTCATAGATCTCGTCGGAGATGACCAGCAGATCGTATTGCTCGGCCAGCCGGGCGATCTCCATCAAACGCTCCCGGCTCATGACCGCTCCGGTCGGGTTGTTGGGATAGCCGATGAGCAGCACTTTGGTCCTGTCGGTGATGGCGGCCTCGATCTTCTGGGCCGTGACCTGAAAATCGTTCTGCACGTAGGTTGGGACCGAGACAGGCGCCCCTCCGGCAAAGATCACCTCCGGCTGGTAGGACACAAAACAGGGTTCAGGCACGATGACCTCGTCACCAGGCTCGACGGTAGCCATCAGGGCCAGATACATGGCTTCGGAGACGCCTACGGTGACCAGCAGTTCTTTCTCCGGATCGTAGCGCACGCCGTACAGACTTTCCAGGTGCCGGGCCAATTCCTGGCGCAGTTCCAGGATGCCAGAGTTAGAGGTATAGCCCGTCTGCCCGGCCTCCAGGGAGTCTACGCCCGCTTGCAGGATAACAGGAGGAGTCACAAAATCCGGCTCACCGATGCCTAGCGAGATGACATCTTTCATGGTAGCCACAATGTCGAAAAACCTCCTGATGCCCGAGGGCGGCACCTGGGCCACTCTTTGAGAGACAAAGTTCCTCATGCTTAGTTGACCTCCTCGTCAATTTTGTTATTCTTCACTCACCAGCAGGCTTAGCGCCCACCGATCATCTATTTCTCTGTAGATGAGTTCAAAGCGTCTGCCGTCCTCGGTCCGCACTCGAAAACACGGCCCCTGCGGCGTGCGCCAGGCCCACTCTACAGCCTGCACGACGTGGCTCTGGCCCTGCCAGACAAAAGCGCGCGGCTCCTGGGCATAAGTGTGCCCCGAATAACACTCCACCCCTTCCGGCTCTTCCGACATGGTTTCTGGCCTAATCCTGGCTCTGATCGCTGATAATCCGCATACTGGAGTCGATCTCCGAGGAGTCACCCACGTTGAGCCGCTCGAAAGCGCCCCGCACGGTGGCGTTCTGGCCGATGAGAGAGCTGCTGAGCGTGGCGGCCTCGATGAAGGAGCCCTCGTTGATAATAGAATCCTTCACTATGGAGCTGACCACCTGGCTGTCTGGGGATAGACTGACGTAAGGGCCTACGATGGAGTCCGTCACCGTGCTCCGTTCTCCGATGTGCACGTAAGGCCCCAGGATGGAATTGGTCACGCTGGCCGACCTGGCAATGTGAACCGGCGGAATGATTATGGAGTTAACTCCTCCCTGGCCGTTGCTGACCCTCTTACACAGCAGGTAACGGTTGGTCCGAAGCAGACTCTCTACTGTGCCGCAATCTTCCCAGACATCCACAACGGGAGCGCTGAAGCGCGTCTCTCGCTCGATCATCAACTGCAAAGCATCGGCCAGAAAATATTCCCCATTGGTCTGGATGTTCCGGGCGATCAGCTCCTCAATGCATTCAAAGAGCATGGCCGCATCCTTGATGTAATAAACCCCAATGACCGCCAGGTTGGAAACGGGGCGGCTGGGCTTTTCCACAAAGCGAGTGATAAAACCACCCTGCAAGGTAACCACCCCGAAGCGACGAGGGTCGTCCACTTCCTTGACGTAGATAGCGCCATCCGAGGTCAGGTCGGCCAGGGCTTTCAGGTCGGCTTCAAAGATGGTATCGACGAAGATGATGAGCACCGGCACCTGGACGTAGTCTCTAGCCAGATAGATAGCATGGGCCTGTCCCAGAAGCTCCTTTTGCTCAATGTAGCGGGTGCAGAAGTTATAGGTGTTCTCCACGTACTCCTCAATCTGCTCTCCCAGATAACCTACAATGAAAATGATTTCCTCGATATCCAGATTGTTTAACTTGTCGAGGATGTGGCCCAGAACAGGCTTGCCCGCCACGTTGACCAGGGGCTTGGGTTTAGTATAAGTGTGAGGGCGCAAACGCTTACCGAAACCTGCCAGGGGAATGATGACCTTCATAGTCCTTCTGTTCCTCCTTGAAAATGCTTGAACGTAGTCGAGCGCGTACATTATACCACAAAGTCGGCTTTTTTACACTATCACGTATTCACTCAGCTAAAATGTTACCGAAGAGGTATACTTCCTCCAAATGATAATGTTACCGGAGGGAGCTATGACCACCGAAGACAAGATGACTATCGATGAGCGATTAAAGTATCTGCGCCAAAT
>DAOULT010000061.1:0-106206 GCA_034417895.1 Anaerolineae bacterium
TGGGCTTTGTGCAGGACGGGACGATGGTGGGCACGGTAGACCAGTTCCCTGGCAAGCAGGCCCGCACGGCTCTCAACGTGGTGGTGGACTACCTGCGTAAAGGGGCGGAGCCGGAGGAACACGATATCTGGATCGAGCCGGTGATGCTCACTCAGGATAACCTGGCCGAAGCCGAACGGGCGGCTGAGATCGGCCTTGAATAAACTCAGGCCCGGAAATTAGGGTCGCAGGCCGGGGTGGTTCCGGTGAGGAAATCGAAGCCTCGGCCTGCGGCTAATTTTTCAGACCGAAGCATGGGGGGCCTGTAATCGCCTGCCTGGCTACCCTACCCACCGGAACTTCACGGTCCTTACTCCCAGCCCGCTCTGGTCTTTCCAGTTCACTGCCATACGGAAAATCCTCCATCGACCACCAGGTTGTGACCCGTCACGTAATCTGACGCGGAGGAGGCCAGGAACAGCGCCGCGCCCTTGATATCAATCCCCATCCGGCCCCATCGGCCCAGCATGGTTCGGTCAGCGTAATCCTTCAGGAATGTTTCGGGCAGGTCGCCAGGCTTTTCAAAGCCGCCCGGCGAGATCGCGTTCACGTAAAGGCCCTTTGGCGAGAGCATAGCGGCGAGGTCTTTTGTCATGCCGATGATGCCGGCTTTGGCGGCCGCGTAGTCAAGGGGCTGACCGGTCATGCCGCTGCGGTCATACATGCGGCGGTCGCGGCCGATCAGACCAGCCACGGAGGCAACGTTGATGATCTTGCCGTAGCCTGCCTCCACCATGTAGCGACTCACTTCTTTGCAGCAAAACAACACGCCGGTGAGATTGGTACTGATGAGATCGACCTCGTCTTCGGGCGCCCTTTCGTAGATACGTGCCAGGCTCTTGCCCGACCCGCCACCGGCGTTGTTGATCAGGATGTCGATTCGCCCCTTCCAGGCGTGAGCGGCCTTAGCCATTGCCGCCACTTGATCGTGAAAGCGTTGGTCCATGGTCAGGGCGAGCGTATCCACTTCATACTCCTCCCGGATCTTTTTGGCCGTCTCCTGGGCTTGTGACATGACCCGCGAAGTAATAATGATGTTGCAGCCGGCCTCCGCGAGAGCACAGGCCATGTCATAGCCCAGCCAGGCGTGGGCCCCCGTAACGATTGCCACCTGACCATCCAGGCGAAACATATCAAACACTCTCATTTTTCATCTGCCCTTTTTAGTCTTGATTTATTGAACTCATGGCCTGGCAGATTTCGCTGGCTTTCCTTGCAATGTCGGCCACCCACGGGGGGCAATCCCCGTCGTGATGGAGAAGAATATTGTCGCAGACACCGCGTTGCCGCAGTACCCGGTTGAGAAAATGGAAGAAAGTCGAAGTTTCTGGCCGCTGCTCCAGGCTCTCTTCAACCAGGTCCATCACCCTATTCATTTCGGCTTGAAGGTGCTGCGCCAGTTCCATTTTCCCTGACCGAACGGCTTGATGGAGGGCCACGAACGGGCGCGGATCGACGTGAACCATACTCACCACAAAACCCGAAGCGCCCAAAAACAAGGAATCGGCCAGGACTCTCTCCTTGCCTTGAAACAGGTAGAAATTGGGCAGGTCACTCATGGCCGGGATCATGCTCTTGAAACGGTCGAAATCACCGCTTGAATCCTTGAAGCCGATGATATTGCCATGACGGGCCAGCCGCAGGATCACGTCTCCATCCAGCTTCAGCCCGGCAAATTCTGGAATGTCGTAGAGCATCACCGGCAGGGGGCTGGCGTCGGCAAATTTTAAGAGAATAGTTTCCACCTCTTTCTGGCTGTAGTCGAAATACCCCGGAGCGGTAACCACCGCGATGTGCGCGCCCGCGTCGGCCATGGCTCGCGCGTTCTCCAACATGTCCGGCAGCCCTGACGCCATGCAGCCCGCGGCCAGCGAATCGTCTCCGCCAATTTGATCGGCGACTGTACGGCAGATTGTGGCTCGCTCCTTGCGACTGAACCAGGGCCCGCGCCCCGAGCTGCCCGCCACAAAGATACCGCCGCAGCCCGCGCTCATCATGTCGTGGCAGACGGCCTTCAAGCCATCCAGATCCAATTCACCCCCCAGGGTGCAGGGGGTCACAATGGGAACAACGATACCCAAGTCTTTCATTGTTTCTCCTTAAGCGTAATACCTGATCGTCGATTGCAAGGCATCTACCTGCGCGTGCACTTTATCCAAGGTTTGCATACTCGTCTTGAATAGGCATAAGATTTTTTGGAATGTCTCCACATTTGGACAATCTCCTTTATTATAACTCTTCGTCTGACCCTTATAACGGGGGTCAAAATTGGGGGCGCGGTCACGGGCCCCATAGAATGCCATAGTCTGGAAAATGGGTTCCAAATGGACAGGTCTCCAGGCGCCGTACAGACCATCTCCGCCACGTTGGATGAACGTTTTGCGGAACTGGCGCCAATCCACGCCAGACAGGTCTTCGTCAAGAGCGCAGGGATAGCACCAATATGAGTGGGTGCATCCCGCAGGTACGTAGGGTGGAATAAGCCATTCACATTTTTCTTCTCGGATCACGGCTTCATACTGAGAAGCGATATACCGTCGGGCGGCGACAAGATAGTCAAGGCGCTCAAGTTGGGCGAGACCTAACGCCGCCTGGGGGGCCGACATACGGAAATTGTAGCCAAGCCGATCGTGCCGCTCAAAAGCCCAGTCCTGGCGAACATCTCTCGGAATCATGGTCGATCCGGGCCGGGCTTCGAGCGTGCGGTAGCCTTGCACGGCGGCCTTTCGAACATGGCGACCGTATTCCTCGTCATTGGTAATGACCATGCCGCCATCAGCACCAGTCGTCATGTGTTTGGAGCCTTGAAAGCTGAAACTGGCGGCCTGTCCGATTGTGCCGACCAGTCTGCCTTTGTAAGTTGCCAGGAAGCACTGAGCGTTGTCTTCGATGACGGTGAGATTGTATTCTCGGGCCAGATTCATAAGGGCCTCGAAATCCGCCGGCAGTCCGAAAACGCTCACCGGGATGATAGCCCTGGTAAACTCTGTGATTTTCCGTTCCACGACAGCCGGGTCGATATTGAATGTGCGGGGATCGCTATCTGCAAAGACAGGCACGGCCCCGCACTGAACGACGACGAAAGCGGTGGCCGCCATGGTGAGTGTCGGCACGATAACTTCATCGCCCGGACCGACGCCGGCGGCCAACAAACAAGATAACATCGTTCCTGAGCCGGAGTTGTGTGAAATGGCAAACTCCACGCCGAACCTGGCGGCGAACGCCTCCTCAAAACGCCGGAGCATATGCGCGGATTCAAAGTTCCCGAATCCAGCCTCAAGAACCTCATTCATGTATCGGCGGTCTGTTTCGCCGCAACGAGTGGGAGGCAGGTGACTGAATATTTCCTGCGGGTCTAATTCGTCAGGACTCATTTTCACGATAGGGTTGATCATTGTAATCCTCAGCTCTAAACCACCGGCTATAATGTTCCACTGCGCACTATGGCTTTTCCCTGCTCAAGATCGTCCACGGCAACGACAAAGGAGGCGCCGGTCGGGAACAGACGGGTGGGAGCAACTTCTAAAAAAGCCTTCGCCTCCCATTCCATCCTGGAAACGGGCAGACGGCAAGCCCCAAGAGTCGCCGCCCAGGTGGGCAGGGCCATCATGTCTGGATTTCCCCAATCGATACTCACCAGCCCTTTGGTCTCCACAACCTCGGCTCGCCACTGGTCGCCAGACCCGCACCAGTGGATACCCCCGTCCCCCAAAGCCTGAAGCGCCTTTTCGTTCGCCGGGCGAATGAACTCGGTGTAGAGTTCGGGAGAAAGCATGACAGACCAGTCATCTTTAAGCAGGCACTTTCCCTGACTTATACTGAAGTGTAGATAGATGAAGTTTTCTCGGACGGTCTCGGTGGATTCGGCAGCGAACTTCCGACAGGCGAGCACGTATGTTTCAGCTATCAAATCGAGCAGTTCCCTCAAGAGATCGGGGTGGTCGTAGAAGGCGAGCAAAATCTCTCCCCCCCACAATTCGGCAGCGATGTCAAACGGCCCCTGCAAGTCGGGCTGAGTAATGTGGATAGCCTGTCGGCATTTTGGGTAGGGAGCCAGAACCTCTTTATAATAGGCCATCGTCTCCAGCACGCGTTCAAACAGGTCGCCTTTCAGCTCTGGCACACCGCGCCCGACCCATCTGGTCAATGCCTCCCGCCCGATGGGCCGCACCCAGGGCATGTTGTCTTCCAACAGCAGGAGCTCCGCCCCAAAGAGCGAAGCCATGAGGCCCACACCGTAGTTGGCCCGGATCTGCAACGGAAAGTCATCTTTGATGACCACGCTGTTGACGATGCTCGGCGAACCTGCCCCCCACACCATACCAGGGCCTACTAACTCATTCACCAGCATCCTGGTCGGATCGTGGAATGCTTCAGGATAGGGATAGGTGGCAAATGGCTCCTGCGCCGGCGCGGAGATGGTCACCGGCGGTCGGTCCACTGGCTTCCATTGCAAAGCGTTTAGGTGCCGCTCTGCCACGGCTGCCACGTGCGTCAAGTCTATCCTTTCTTCGATCCAGTCCAGTATCCGGGTCAAGGCCGCAAACGGCCTGTCGTAATCAGCAATCGGCATTTGTTGGCTCCTGGTCAATCCATCAATTCCCGCTCAGCGACCGTTACAATGGGTTCCAGACAGTGTTTAGAATCTCCACGATGTAAGGAGCCGCATTGAGTTAAGTCAGAAAATTTCGTGAGGGTCTAAAGCATCGCGCAGGCCGTCCCCCAGGGTGTTGACACATAACACGGTGAGCACCAGGAAAATCCCGGCCGGGGCCCACATCCAGGGCTGAGTGACCATAATGGTCATAGACATCTGCGCGTCGCGGATCAGGTTTCCCCAACTGGGGGTGGGCACCTGCACTCCCAGCCCCAGGAAGGATAACCCCGCTTCCAGGGTTATGGCATCGGCGATCATGAAGGTGGCATTGACCATCACCGGGCCAACGACGTTCGGAAAGATGTGCTTGAAGATAATGCTCCCCGTCGGCACACCCAGACACCGGGCCGCTACCACGAACTCAGCATTTCTGAAGGCCAGGAATTGCCCCCGCACTATACGAATCATGCTGGTCCAATACAAGAGACCGATGACCAGGATGGTGTTGATGAGACCGGGACCTATGATAGCCACCAGGCAGATGATGATCACAACTTCTGGAAAGCTCATCATCATATCGGTAAAGCGCATGATGAGGCTGTCCACCCGACCTCCAAAGTAGCCGGATATGCTCCCCATCACTACCCCGATGCTGATCGCGATGCCGACGGCAAACAACCCCACGCTTAACGATACCCGCCCGCCAACCATCGTGCGGGCAAAGACATCTCGTCCGGTCCCATCGGTGCCAAACCAGTGTTTCAGGGAAGGGGACTGATTGCGCTCGGAAAGGCTGATCTTATAAGGCGAACGTGGAATCAAAAGGGGTGCGAACAGGGTCAAAAGAATAAGGGCGAATAAGAAGATAAGGGCCGCCACGGCCAGTTTGTGCCGTAGGAAACGGCGGATAGCCCGCTGCCAGACCCCCTCGCCGCGCCAAAATTCACCGAACCTAGCGCGCAACGACTGTCGCGCGGCGCCCTCCAAACCCGGAGAATGAGGCTCAGTGATCGCGTTTTGCGTCGTCATAATCATCTACGAGTAACGGATGCGTGGATCGGCTATTCCATAAGCGATATCGGTCACCAGGTTGGAAATGAGCACGACCACACATATCATCAAAGTGACGGCCATCACTACTGGGAAATCACGCTGCTGGACGGCGGTGATGAACATCAGCCCGATGCCCGGCCATTGAAAAACGGTTTCGATAAAGACCGCTCCTGCTACCAGGGTCGGCAGGCTCAACCCGATCACCGTAAGCAAAGGGATAAGCGCATTGCGGAAAGCGTGCCTGAATAGCACCACCCTCTCAGACAATCCTTTAGCACGCGCCGTGATCAGGTAGTCCTGCGAAAACACTTCCAATAAGCTGTTTCTGGTATAGCGCATAAATACCGCCACCCGCAGTACGGTCAGCGCCAGGCAGGGCAGAACAAGATGATGTAGATTGTCCCATATAGAAGTGACCCCCACCGTATTCATCCCAGAAGTGGGAAACCAGCCGAGCTTTAGAGAAAATGCGTAGATGAGTAACAAACCCAGGAAAAAGATCGGCACCGAATAGCCGATCATACCAAAGAAGGTCAAAGCGTACTCAACGGGCGAATGTGTCTTAACCGCCGAAACAAACCCTAGCAGCACTCCAATGATGATGGAAAGCAGCAAGGATACCCCCATCAATTCCAGGGTAGCTAACAGCCGTTCTGCCATTACATCCCGTATAACCCAGCGGTTCACAAGCGAGACGCCCAGATTCCCTTTCAACACCCCTTTCAACCATACGACATAGCGCACCGGCAAAGGGGCGTCTAACCCTAATTGCGCCCTCTTGATTGCCAGCGATTCATCACTGCGCAATGGCGCTTCCAGGGACATGGCAGTCAGGGCATCACCCGGCATAAAATCTATGAGCAGAAAGTTGATGAAAGAGATGCCCAGAAACAAGGGTATGAATAAAAGTATACGGCGCAGTATGTAGGTGGTCATCCTATCGCGATTCTTCTTCCTGGCCGAAGCGGTAGATGTTGGTTCCCAGTGAAAGCGCATCGCCCACCTCGGCGGCGAAGGCCCTGGTCTGGGCCACGATATCCACTCCAACCTCTTCGCCCCAGGCGTCTAAGAGGCGACGGGCCACAGGCCCCATCCTGCCCTCCCCGATAAGCAGGCCGTTGATTTTGGTGCAGGGCAGCAGCGAGATAGCGGTGGAAGTGAAAAATGCCTCGTCCGCGCTCACCACGTCGTAGACCTCGATGTTGCATTCCCTGGCCGGGATGCCAAGTCTACCCGCCAGTTCCAGGATGTAAGTCCGGCGGGTCCCCCTGAGGATATTTCTCCCTTCGGGCGTGAGCAATTCACCGTCCTCCACAATGAAGAAGTTAGCGCCCGTCCCTTCGGTGACAAAACCATCGGGGTCAAGCAGCAAGGCCCAGGCGTTTGGGTCGTCAACGAGCGATACCTGGAGATTAGCCATCATGTAGTGCATTCGGCTCCGATTCTTGATCTTCGGTTCCAGGTACTGGGCCGGGATGGATCGCTGGCTGGGGACTACGGCGTGAAGGCCCTCATCGTAAAAGTGAGCCAGCGAGGCTACGGTCCATTTCACCGGAAAATCGGTGATCACCACCGTCGGCCCTATCTTCCCCTCAAAAACCATCTGGTACATGCCCAACGGCCCCCGCGAGACATCGATCATGACGCGATGTTCATCAGTGTCGGAGAAGGCCGGCTGGTTTCGCTCCATCGTTTCGTAGACGAGTGATTCCATCTGGTCAGGCGAGATGTCGAGCGGGATACGCAACATCTTGAGACCTCGATAGAGACGGGCGATGTGTTCGCGCAACATGAATTGCTTACCATTGAATGAGCGGGTCATCTCGAAGACCATGTCGCCGAACATCAACGCCGAGTCGTAAACCGAGATTCTGGCTTCTTTTTCAGGAACGAATTCGCCATTCAAATAAACTACTCTCCCTGCGGGCATGGTTGTTACTCTCCCTATCTGGTAAACTATTTTCGGCCTGCATTCTGGACGTTACCGCTTCAGGCCATGAGCAGGCCGCCATTGACCTCAATGATTTCGCCGGTGATGTAACCGCCGGCAGCCGACGCCAACAACAGAGCAACGCCGGCGATATCGCCGGGCTGGCCTGCTCGTCCGAGCGGGATGCGCTCGATCACGGTCGCCGCCTCCTGGGGCGTCGTATGGATGGCGTGCAGGCGCGTCTCAATGAAGCCCGGAGCTATGGCGTTTACGGTAATGCCTCTGGGAGCCAATTCCTTGGCCAGCGCGCGGGTCATGTTGCTCACAGCCGCTTTGGCCGCCGCGTAGGCCACTCCTTTCGGGCCGCCGCCGGACCTGGCGGAAATGGAAGTCACGTTTATGATCCGCCCCCTCTTATCGGGCAGAAGGGGGATCGCCGCCTTAGAGCACAGGAAAACGCTCTTGACGTTCAGGGCAAAGGTCTGATCCCAGACCTCTTCGGGCATCTCAGGCGTGGCGTATTGGCCGACGATGCCGCCAGCATTGTTGACCAGGATGTCAACGTGGCCGAACCTGTCTATGGCGGCCTCAAAGAGAGCCTTGACCTCCGGCCACCGCCTGACGTCGGCCCGACAGGCCAGAGCTGGCCGGCCATAGCTTTCTATTTGAGCCACGGTCTCTTCGGCTTCTCTCTGGCTTTTGGAATAGTTGACGACCACCTCAGCTCCATAACGCGCCAACCCCAAAGCGATAGCCCGTCCGATGCCGGTGCCGCCTCCTGTGACCACCGCCGTCCGACCGTTCAACTCCATTGAGGGCACAAAATCTTGCGACATTGGCGTCTATCTCCCCAGTGCTCAACCTACATGCCGGAGTATGGGGTGGATGAGCCACTCGTGACTCATCCACCCGAAACTGTACCGGCAAACCCACCTCATAGTAAGTTGGGGCTATTCCTTGATGGTCCAATTCTGAATTTCGTTGTAAACGCCGGTGTTGAAGAAGATTACCGGTTGCTGTGAATAGTGTTCGTAGGGGCCTTCCACGCGCGTGCTGAATCCCAGGGGCCGCACATCGTAGTACAGCATGACCCAATTGGCTTCCTTGGCAAACTCCCGAACGATTTCCTGATAGATGGGGGCTCTCTCTTCCTGGGTGGCGTACTTCAGGCCCTCGGCATAGAGTTCATCCAGTTCCGGCCGGCAGAAGTTAAGAGCCTGTTTGTTACCACATTCGAGAGTGCCGATAAAGAGCGAGGGGTCTAAGCCTCCCCCAAACCCAAAGTAGCCAATGTCAAACGAATCGTCGGCGTACATTTGGTTGATGGTGGCGTCGTCAGCGTAGCGAGGAACGATGGTGAAGCCCACGTCTGCCAGGTATTGCTGGATGGCTACTATCAGGTCGGCGTTGATGGGGTCTTGATAGTAATAGATAAAGTCCACCTCGCGGTCAACCCAGCCGGCTTCCTTCAGGAGTTCTCTGGCCTTGTCGGGATTGTACTCATATTTGACCATATCGTCCGGCCAGGTCCAGGGCTGCGGGAAGAGGGCGTCGGCTACCATACCATTACCGCCCATGATCTCATCGACCAAAGCCTGCTTGTCAATGGCGTAGGCAATGGCCTGCCGAATGCGCGCGTCGGCAAACTCTTTGTGGTAATTGAACTTCAGGTACACAGGCTTGCCAGTGTTCATGGGAACTACCTGAACGTTGGGAAGAGCGTTCAGGCGCTCAATCTCGTTCAGGCCGATGACGGTTGATTCGTAGACGGTCATGTCGATTTCGCCGCTTTCCAGGGCCGCGACCTGCGTTTCAGCGCTGGTGAAGAATTTATAGTACATGGTGTCAATTTCAGGTTTGCCGCCCCAGTAGTCCTCGTTGGCTTCCAGCTTGATGTAATCGCCTACTTTGTACTCCACCCACTTGAAGGGGCCTGTGCCCACCCGCTGCGACCAGTAATCACTGGAGCCCACATCTTCCGGCGGGATTACGCCCAGAATGTGGTGAGGTACGATGGGAACGTGGGCCGCCTTCAGCTTGGGCCACAAGGGAACGGGGTTCTTCAGCTCAACGCGAACCGTATAGTCGTCCGGGGCGGTGACGCCGGCCAGGCTGTCTGCTTCCCCGGCTGCGAACTCATCATAGCCGTTGACATCCGAGACGCGCGCGTTCCAGATAGAGGCCACCTGGGGCGAACCCATCAGGTTCAGGCTGGTGACCACGTCTTGAGCCGTAAACGGTGTGCCATCGTGCCACGTTACGCCCTGGCGGAGATGGAACACGAACACCTGACCATCTTCTTGCATTTCGTAACTCTCGGCCAGCAGGTTCTCCAGGCCGCCGTCCCAGCGGGTGGCAACCAGCGCCTCATTGACGGTTGAATCCAGACGGTGCGCGGCCGTCGTCTGGTACAGATTCAGGTTGGAAGCTGCCAGGAAGGCTTCGGTGTAGATATTGGTGTCTGGGTCGGCTGCCAGAGCGGTGGTAAGCAGCAACGACAGAGTAAACACCAGGGTCAGGCTTAAGGTGAATAGCTTCTTCATTTTTTACTTTCCTCCTTTGCACTCAATTTAATTTGGAAATTCCGCGATACAAAGTTGCCTGGGCTATATTTTCACTTATGATCCATCCCTCCCTTCTATCTTGTGACATCACGACGTCCACTTCACGATCAGCCGTCTCTCAGCGGCCCATCTATCGTCGATTTTAGTGTAGTAATGACTTTAGTCGTTTGTGGTGGCCCCCGTCCAGGATAGGGGATAGCGTCCCCAGGTTTGCGCGGCCTGGAACATGGCCCACACGTTCTCTCCAGGCACGTCAGCCTCGATATTGTGGACGCTAGCCAGCACATAGCCGCCCCCAGGCGCCAGCTCGCGGAGGCGGCGCCTGACCTCGGCGTCCACATCGTCAGGCGTGCCGAAAGGCAACACCCGCTGCGTATCAATCGCTCCCCAGAACGACAGGTTCAGGCCAAACTCGCGCTTCAGCCGGGCCGGGTCCATATCCCTGGCCGCAACCTGGATGGGGTTAAGGATATCAATGCCCAATTCTATGAGGTCAGGGATGGCGTAGTAGGCAGAGCCACAACTGTGGAACCAGACTTTGGCCCCGGTGCGAGACCGGATGGCCTCGATCAGCTTTTTCATACGCGGCTTGAGGAAATGCCGAAACATGGCCGGTGAAATCAGCGGGCCGTTCTGAATGCCAACATCTTCCTTAAAGGCGATCACGTCCAGATAGGGCCCCACTGCGTCCAGGAATGTGGAAACAAGACTGATTTCAACGTCGAGGATGCGATCCATTAGCTCTTCAGCGAAAGCGGGCTGAAGGACCAGATCCAGAAGAAAGGTATCGAAGCCACGGATCATCTGCGCCCGCTCCAGAATATGGCCGGACACCTCTCCCAGAATGGCGTAGGAGGTTCTTCTCAAAGCCGCTCCCTTTTCGGCCAATCCGGCCACGCGGCTGGGGTCGGCGCCATCAGGCCACGGGTAGGCGGCCAGGTCTTTGCGCCTGGCGTCCCGGAGCGGGTAGGAGACGATGCTGTAGCAGGTCGTCCCCTTGGACCGATGCCACACCGTGCCCCACTGGTCTCTAAGGGTGTCCTGCGAGAGCACCTGCGGGGCATACGTTGCGCCCCCGGCCCGAATCCCTCGCACGTCGGCTCCCACCAGGTTCAGCACAGTTTCGGACGGCTCCGCCAGTTGCCCGATGAGGTCCCACAACCTGACCTCCTCCTGAATGCCCAGCACCTTGAGAAGACGCTGGTAAGCCTGAATGTGGATGCCAGTTGGCCCACAACTCCCCAGGTCAATCGGTACGCGGTCCGGCTCGCGGTGATTGAGAGCAGAGAGCACCCGTTCACGGGGGTTCACGATGGCGATTCCTCCAGCACTTCATCAATCCGTTTCTGGAGATGGGAGAAGTGTCCAAGCAGGTGCCGCCGGGCCAGCGAAGCATCGCCTGCTCGCACAGCCTCGAGAATGGCCTGGTGATCATGGAGAGTTTCTACGGGATCAAGATCTTTCTTGATGCCCTCAATGCCCACGTTCTCAAAAGCGATCCAGAACACGTCCAGCAGTTTGATCAACGTGGTGTTGCTCAGGGCTTCGTACAACGTGCGGTGGAATTGGTGGTCAGCTTCGGCGTAAGGCTGCCCGGCCTCCACTTTTCCGGCCCAGGTTTCCAGGATGGCGCCCAGTTGCCGTAGACGCTCTTGGTTGGTCTGCTTAACCGCGTCTCCGATCACTGCCGCTTCCAACCACACGCGGATTTGCACCAGTTCTGAGAGAGTAGTGGGATCCCAACGCAGTCCATAGGTGAATGTCTCCACGATGGGGTCAAAGTTATACTCGCGGACGTACAGGCCATCGCCGTGACGGACTTCGATAAAGCCGAGGGTTTGGAGGGCTTTGACTGCCTCTCTCACCGAGCTACGCCCTACGCCCAGATCGCGCACGAGTCGCGTTTCTGGAGGGAGAGGGGCGCCGGGCCCGAGGCCGTTATTGATGATGAATTCCATCAAGTACTGGCGCACCGCCTCTGTCAAGGTGGGTCTGGATAAAGATTTTTCCACCGCACTGCTCCGCCGCCGAATCCTGGATGCCACCCGGAAGCATTGGCCTAATGGTTATCGGATATAAGATAGCATATATCTGATATCTTATCTTTATTATACACCATTGCGGCGCTTGTGTCAAGTTCACAAAATTACCCAATAGGGCGGTGTCAAAGTCACGGTCTGACCGCTCCCAGTCCCCATCTCATACGGGTCTCCTGCTGCGTCGCCGACGCAAGCGACGATTTGCGGCCCAAGAGATGTTGGTTTTTGTGAGCGATCTGGCTCACAATTGGCTGGCCTGGTTTCATGCTTGGGTATTGAAAGGTGGTCCCTTCAGTTCCTGCACCTGCTCTTCCAGGAACTCGGTGCGTGGGTTGTTCGGATGCGGCTCCAGTTCCTTCCAATGCATCAAAACGATCTCTTCTGGCGCTCCCTTTCGCCTGGGCCGCGTGGCAGGTGATACAACTTTGTGAGATTTTGGGTGATACGAGTGAATGAGACTCAACCCCACCCGAGGGTGATACGACTTTTTGAGAGACTTTGGAGGTATAACTTAATGAGACTCAACATGCTTTAACCGATAGCGCCCCGTCTTAATCTTCTTTAATCCATACGGGATCCTGGTCATCAAATCCGTTATTACTGATATTGTGCAAACCAGCTCCATCGGCGTTGATAACCCAAATCTGATTGCGCCCGGCGCCCCGGTTTGAATGGAAGACAATCTGACCACCATCAGGAGACCAACTGGGATGCTTGTTCCATACCCAATCCTCGCTTACCGTCAAGCGCTTCTCAAACTCATTGCTTCCATTCCGCCCAATCAAGTAGATCTCGCCTTTAGCGTAACGATCAGATACGAAGGCAATACGGTTACCATCTGGCGACCAAGCTGGGTCGTATTCATCCGAGTTATTAGTGGTTAGAACCACAGTTGTGCCGTCAGGGATTCTCTTCCAAATATCCCAGTTACCCCTGTTATCAAGAGCCATGACCATCTCATTTCCATCTGGGGATAATTGGTCTCTCTCATAGGCCTCATAGTAAATTTCAGGGCGAGCCAATCGCCTCTGCCCACTCCCATCGGGGTTTATAACATATATAGTCTCTCCTCCCTCTCTGTTAGTCTTAAAAGCGATCTTGCTCCGATAACTGATGGTAGTAGGCATTGGCACATCTATAGATGGGGTGAAGGTAGATTCCGGCATATTTGTCGGTATTGGAGTAGCAGTAGCATTCAGTATCAGTATAATTGTGGGTGAGGGCAGAGAAGCAGGGCTAATTGTGTCCTTAACGGTCTGTATAGAGGTAGGCGTTGGTGTAATCAAGGGAACCGCCGGCGGTGGAGCGCGCAGCGCTTTCGTCGGGGTGGGATTAGGCATTATTTTGGGTACAGGCTTGGGTTTTGAAGCTGGCGTTATATCCAAGAAAATGCCAGCCAGGACGACCAAGCAAATACAAGTCAGAGGGAACGCGATTGCCAACAGCCCGATTAGGCAGCCGGCGTAATCTGGAGAGCTAGATGCTGCCTTGGGCGGCAGTGGGCGCTTTTTGGTCTCTATTCGCAAAGGCGCCGGTGGCACAATTTGGATTGGTTGCGCTTTAGCACTGTCGCAACGCAGGCACTTCCCAAATTGACGCCAGCATACTGTATGATAAATAGTACTACAGTAACTGCACTTGACAAACGTCCGAAGTTCATCCTGTTCGTCTTGTGGATCTAAAGTCCCAAAACAGTAGTAGCACCAGAGTCGCTTACCTGACACGTTGCTCTCCTACTCTTTTCAGAGCTAAGACTATCGAACAACAATACCTGCTACTATCTGGCACGAACAACACAGTAAAATAATCAATACTATCGGAATCAGGATATGGAAGTTCTTATGAGTATAGTTTACAACTTTAGAATATGAATCTAGAAGCCATGGATACTTTGCCAGTTTATTCTCAATTATAGAAGATATGTATTCCAAATGATATGATAGCCGCCACCGCCGAGCCAGCGAAATTATTTGTGGCCTCCAAACTGTGAGTTGAGGTAGTACGTCTCTGTAAATTACATCAGGCACTAAAATTACGATCCCGCCGATTGAATAGACAATAGCTGATGGTTTAATTGGCAAGGCCTGTGGTTTGGCCTCTGTCTGCAAAGGCGCTGGTGGCGCAATCTCGACTGGTTGAGCCTGGTCCCCGTCGCAGCGCAGACATTTTTCCCCCTGACACCAGCACACCGCATGATAAACGGTGTCACACTGGCCGCATTTGATAAACGTTTGAAGCTCATCCTGTTTGTCCTGGGGATCTAAAGTCCTAAAACAGTAGTAGCATCCGAGTCGGCTATCTGGCACGTTGATCTCCTTAACGCTTCAATAGCTAATACCATTTATTGTAAACAATGCAGAAATAACAGTTAAAACAATAAAATAACAATGCGGACAAACGCAAAGCGGGTTGGGCTGCTGTCACTGTAGAGACGTTAACCCGCTGGTGTGTACTAGCGGCTTTGAAGCTCGATCGCCCAGAAATACGGATCCAAAACACGGCGTGGCATTAGAGCCTGGGGCAATGAACCATTTTCATCAACCGGCGCCCCCGTCGAGGATATGAGCGAGAAACGCAAATCGATATTTTTGCTTTCTGCCAACAGCACAAAATTTCTACCAGGAGCTTTTTGCTGTATCCAGTCGCGAATAATATCACTTACTCGTCCCATAATCTCTAGATATTCTTGCATCGCGGTGGCATTCATCTGTTCCGGGAAACCGGGCATGCTTACTGCTGCCCAGAGTGGGTCCGAAACGAGGTAGTTTCGTAAGTTTACTGGCAGATCATGAATGCTGTCCGCTTTAGTGAAAACCACTACCAGCTTTCGACGCTCTTTCTTGAAATCGATGCCTTTCTCCATAAGGGTGTTGACGTAGTTGTTCAGCAACATATCCATAGAGCGTCCCCCAGACTGGTACAAATCTGGCAAACTGATCAGCATAAAGGTCGTGGGAGCGTTCAGTAAGAACGGCGCCTGTTCTACCGACACCTGCATGGTATCAAAAACCTCCCCCGCGCAATCACGGGTCACCAACGTCCTCCCACCCCAACGCTCCATATTCCGCAAGATCATAATATACACTTCTTGAGGGCCAAGTTGGGTTGGAGGTGGCATCTTGCCTTTAGCAGGCTTCTCACGGATCTCTTTCACCTTGCGTTGCGAAGCATTTGTTGCAGCCGTATAGAAATACCTGGGCCACACCTTGTTCATATTGACTAACATAAGCGTCAACGCGGAGAGAAAAACAGTTTTACCAGCCTGAGTCCAGCCAAATACTTGTACAAAGAACGGCGGGTTTTCTTTATAGTCATGGACGTACTGGACCGGCAACTCTGTTCTGCATTGGGGACAATGTTTCAAATTCTTCCCCCCACGTATCTCGGCCAGGCAATAAGGGCAAATGGTTCGCTGTCTGCTGAAAAGGAACATTTTCTTCACTCCTTCAATTGTTATCAGAATAAGCCAAGGAGGCGCGGAGGTGGTCCTAATTCCTCACGCCGCGCGTACACTGCTTCCCTGAACTCTGGGGCAATGTTAGAGCCCTTCTTAACCATCCTCTCCAATTTGAGCAGTGGCTCGTTTGCCAATACTCCCACACGGGTAGCGAGAGCATCCAACCGATTCCCCGCCTCAGTTTTAATGATAGCTTCCACTAAATCTCTGAACTGCTCATCGGACATATTGTGGAGCCGCCTATCCGACAACAGTAGGGGCAAGTGAGCCGGGGTCACGAAGTCTGCTGGAGCAACAGGGTTCATTAAATGGCTGAGCACTTTTCGGAAGGTTTGGGCTTCCATATTATTAAGGGCTTCATCACGCCCCTTGACATCGACCTTTTTACCCAGGGTCGCCGCCAGATACAACAAGTGCATATCTCTACCCTGTCGAGCCAGGTTCTGGAGATCTCTCCAATCGCCATCTTTCAAGTCAGGCTTCTTCTCGACAATCCAATCGGCCACGATCGAACTCAGCCTGGCCGGCTCCAGATGTTGAGAGGCTGCCATGCTGAGCAGGGATGGTACGTCAATTACACGGCGCAAATAGTGGAGCAGCGGGGCCGCCACATTCTTCCCGGCTGCCTTTGCTATTACCGTTTCCAGGTCTCGCATTAGGCGCACCTCATGCAGATTCATAAATTCCTGGCATGCTTCTTCATCCAGGTCGTTCAGTCGGGGCTGGCTGCGCTCCGCGAAAGCCCTGGCGAGCGCCTGGATCGTGAAGGCGCGATCCATTGCTGCCTTGAAGTTCCCCTGTGTGCTGACGCTCTTTAGCCAGCCCAGGTATAGATCCTTGTCTTCCAAATCATGTTCAACCTGGCTCACCACCTGTCGCCCGCCTGCATTAACCTCAACGTAGGAGCCGCCACTTTGCCGTCTGGTTGCCCCAACTGCCCAATATAATCCTCGCTGAGTAGGACAGCGTTCGACATATGTGTCAAAGGTACATGCCAGTCGTCTGCTTCTTGGGGCCAGCCAAAAAACTGTCTGCAACGCTTCATCAATCTCATTATCCTTGCCCATAAGGAGAACAGTGCGTGCCTTTTTTGATAGTTCTTCTGCCTGCATGGCGAGCGCCACAAGTTTTCGCGCCTCGACACCACTCCAGGCAGAGTATGGCCCGCAGCGCCATCCCTCGGCTCTGATTTCTACTGGTGGCGCAACTCCGGTCGCCTGTCCGAAGGTTTCCACCATCTCCTCTGCATCACTCAGGAAATGATAAAGATCGAAAAGCACAAAGGGATTATAATCAACCTTACTGAAATCTGCCTGGTTAAGGATCAGGCAATGGGCTATAAAGGCTCCTTCTCGACGGGATTTGTCCACGATTTCCGGGTGCGTATCGATCTTTGTCGTACTGGTCAACACAATCGCCCCGCTGCTTAGGGTGAAGAACTGCCGTCTAACCAGCCCGGGCTGACCGGGCCGGAAACACTGGATACGCTTTTCTATCGCGCTCACATCAGCCGGCAATAGTGACTCGCTTTTGTACACCGTCTGGAAGCCACTCTTGCTCGGCAGTGAATAGGCTGGTTCAACGCGGGTGTAAATAAGTTGAGCGGCACGAATAGTGCTCATTCTTCCCTCCAGATCAAACGAAATCCATAGTAATACAGTCGATCTTCATCTGGATTGTTCGGGGCATGGGGCTGACCATAATCCGGGCTAAAGAGGCTCCCATGGAAGCTTGGAAAGGTCTCCCCCATGCCGCCCCACTGAGGGCCCTGAGCGCCCCCCTCCACCCATTCCATTACTCCCATACGCATATACATCTGGTCTGCCAGCGTCTGCTCGTAACCTACCTCCGCCAGCACAGTGGGCGACATAGAGTAAAGGCGAGTCAACACAGTTCGCACGCGCTCTCGCACCTTCCCCATACTGTCAACCACGCCGGGAGGCTCAGGGGACAGCATTTTTAGCGCCTTGTAAGCCGTAAACCAATCTTCCAGGGTGGGTATAGTATACCTGTCACCGCACCACCGGGCAAAGCGTTGCACTTCGCTCGATGTAATTCCAGTCAAAAACGCATTCCAGTAGTTTTTAGCCCCGATGCCTTTGGGAGTGACGCGCGGGTTAAGAGAGAGTACTTCTTCATACCAGTCTGCGTCAAAATGACTATCAGGCGCAGCGCACAGGAAATACTCGAATTGAATTTTTGTGATGGGTATCCAGTGCATGTAAGCCTTGATAGCATCGACCCATACCATTGGGAAACCGCTGCGATCTAACTTAAACGTCAACGCTGTCATAGTTACTTCCCCCTTCTTCACTTACCGGCGAACAGCTTATCCACCAGGATCTCTGGAGCGTCGCCGGTGCGGTAGACAATCGTGTTCGGCCAATCCTGCTGATGATCTTCTCCCATCATTACCAGTAACAAACGCTCCCGCCACGGCGAATTATAAAAGTCCGCCAGGTCGATTATGGGGCCGGTACCAACTACCATAAAACGTGTGTCGGGCGACGCCTGCTCCAGAATCGGCCCAATCAGACGCGGGCGAGCTAAATGAGATGGAGATTCGGGTGGCTTCTGCCCGGGATGGCTGGCTGGTAAAGTCTGACCAAGGTAATAGATTGTTAATTCACCATAATCCGAGAGATTTTCCCACAATTTCAGAAGCAGTGCCGCATCGTAAATGGAACGACTTTTGCGAGAGGCATCCACCACCAGCCCGATTGGTTGGGGGCTGGCAGGACTTTCGAGTATAATCGCCCACAGAAGCGGATCCAACACCCGGTAGCGAAACGTATCCACGAGCAAGCGTCCGGATTCGGGATCAGGGCTTTCACCGAGCGCCGACGTGAGGCAGAAAACCAGGTTCATGCCGTTGGCCTTGACCATGTTAATGAACGCCGAACCTCCCTGCACGTGCCTGCGGGTGTAGCCCTGAAGCTGGTCAGAGATGTCTTTCATCTTCTCGATGTAGTCATGTAGAGAAAAATTTTCCAGTTCCAGGACCTCGGCATCTTTACGGGTCAGCCCCCGGAACGGATCGGTACTTAAGTAGTTTTTTTTGATTTTGGGAGTGAAGGTTACCCGGTCAGCCTTAGTGTAGACCACAATTAAATTTCGATCATTTAGATTAACTCGCAAGCTCTCCATTCCTGATAGATACACGTTGAACAGGTCTGTGATCGTTTTGCCCTCCTTGTCATTCTGCAAATCTTCGAGGCTGACCAGAAACCAGGTTGTGCTAGCTTGCTTGATCGCTGGTACGTATTCCTGGATTTCGTCCAGTGAATTGTAGATTTCACCCGCCACGTCGTACATTACTAAACAACGCGAGCCGCTTTCTGGTACATTGTGTATATTGAACAGAAGCGGGAGGGGCACTTCCTTGGGGTTGGGTGGAGGTAGTTCGCCATACATGGCCTCACGTCGCATTTGACGGATGGAGTCAGTTGTGTATTGGTTTAGAGGACGATAAAACACATCGTGCCACGCTTTATCAATGTTTTCTAACATAAGCGTCAGTGCTGCCAGGTACGTGGTTTTGCCATGTTGAGAAAATCCGATGGTAACCAACCATAATGGCGGCACTTTGTTGTAGTCCTTCACGTAAACAGCAGGTACAGTCTCCTGACGAGTCTCACAAACCAACGATTTCATAAAATCATGGTGTTTCAGGCAAAAGGGACAAATCACGCGGGCCATTGAATTACGCTCCTATCTTTCTTGCTAAGTGCCGGAGTATGACCGATTCTGCTTCCTCCAACTGGGACTGTCTGGCAATTGGGGTAAAGTGTTCAGCGCAGGGAGGAGAGCGGCGGGCGTTACTGTAAACGCTGATACGCTCGCTCCAGGGAGTATCGCGCCAATCTTCTGCGTCCAAGACGAGGCCATTGGTTAATAACAGAACAAAACTGACCTGTCCTATCTGGTGTGCTTCCAGCAGAGGACCTAAAAGACGCGGGCGGCGGTTCAGGCTGGGTGGCACCAGGACCTCCGCATCGGGCGTTTGGCCTGGTAAGGCCACGGGATAATCTTGCCCCATCCGGTAAACAAGCAACTGAAGAGTCTCTTGTCTATCCTGGTTTAGCTTCTTGATTACATTGCTGGCAAGCTTCGCAAGGCGACTGCGCGCTCGGTCGTCATTACCGGAAGCATCCAATACAATCAGGCCATAGGTATGACCCTCGAGAAGCTCGGGCAGCGGCTCGCGTGTTCCCAGGGCTATGTGCAGTTGCAATCTTTCCGCCAGCTTTACCACTGGTTCTGGGGCAATCTCCTCCTCTTCCGTTTCCGTATCCAAAGGCTTAACCCAGCCTTTCAAAGCGTCTGCTAAGGCATCAGGGCTTTCTTTCATAACCTCGTCAACCAACTGAATCAATTCACTGGAGCTACCATCTGGACGCATAAGCAGCCGTTCTGACCATTCAGGTTGGACTGCCCAGCGTCGGGCAGCATCCAAGACTGCTTCGACTCCACTCCACTGCTTAGCAAGTAGCGGCGCGAGTTCGAGTAGGATAGCGTGAGACTCAATGGGAGGCACTGGATCACGCTGGGCATATATACGGAATAGAGCCTTGCCACAGGCAGCGCCTATCAACTGTGATAATTCATTCTCCTCCTCCTTCTCGGTGAGCCATGTGCGCACGATTTCAACGCAGCGTGGCAAGTTTCCCGCTGCTAGATACAAGCTAGTGCAGACAATAGTGCGAGCTACATCGCCGGGATGTCTGGAGTACTCAACGTTGTCCAGTTGCTCTGCCCAGCCGTTTAGTCTGGCAATGATTGCGTCAATGTCAGCGGATTCGTATTCAGTACGTAAGGTTGACCACCACTCCTCTGGCCCCAGTGTTGCCAGCGCCCGCGCCAGTCGTTCGCTTACGGCCTCCTCAATGGCAACCAGATCGGAGTCCGAAATCTGGGGCTTGACCGGGATCACCGTTATCCTATCCGGCCACTCAGCTTTTCCCTTCGCGGCCGCCACAATCAGGCGCTCAGACCATGATCCCGCAAAAATGTCTTCAAAGTCTATGATCGGACCCCAGGCCAGGGCCAGAGCGAAATATGCTTTAGATGAATCCAACTCTTCAAGTGGGGGCAGCAGAAGACGGGGCCTGGCATGTTCAGCCTGAAGGTCAGCAGTAGAGATAGACTGACCAGATTCTGTCAGCATCTTTATCATCCCCATACGCATTACGCGCATATCTAATTGGGTATCGAGTCGCTCGTAAAGTTCGCGGCCAGCACGCGCGCAGGTCTGATTCACACGCGCCTCGGGCGAAGCATCCAGCAAGATCACACCATAGCGATGCTCGGGCATATGCAGCGGGCTTCCATCCATGACGTATGAACGTGCCATCAACGCTCGCCCGATACACTGAGCATCTGGCGCCTCGCTATCCAGCCAGTGCTTGGAAAGGACAGTACACAGAACGGTGGCCTCTTCCTTCTCAGCGCGGTTAACCACGTGCAGCAAAGCCTCGTGAATCCGATTGGCCCACTCAGGACTCTGCTGGAGCCATCCCAACAGGGTCCTTATCATCGTACCCACCACATGTTGTTTGGCGTAATTCCTAATCCTTTCCATAGCTTCTTGTTCAGCGTGATCCCCACTGGTAGAACACCTTGAAAGTGTAGACAGAAGTGGTCCAATCAGATCCAACAAAGGCCCATGTCGTTCTTCCAAAAGTTTAATCTCAGGGTCGGAGTTCTCGTAAAAGAGTTGACGGCCCGCCATCTGGCCTAACATACATAGGTTGCTGTTTTCATCCCTCAGCCAGTTCGTAATCTGCTCGACGATGTCTTTGGAATTAGTCGGTGCGATCTGACGCACGGCATGCAAGATGGATCTTGCATTATGGGCAGCCCAGGTTTCTAACTGGCTTTGCATACGTTGGGCGACTTCTAAGCTGAATTCTATGCTATCTATTTGGTCCGATCTAATCGATTCGCCAAGAGCCACTTGAAGAGCTTGAACCAATGCCTCGTTGTTGAAACTATCAAATGTCCTCGCCAGCCTGGTGAAAGTCTCCTGCACATGCTTTAACGTCTCAGCAGTGGCCTGTCGAGCTTCCAAGCTCTCTCCACTATCCACCTGCGCCATCTTGGCTAACCCGTCATAAATACGCCAGATAGACGCCCCCGCAGCCCACATCAAGCTCGGATTCCCTGAGTCTATCCAGCGGTCAAGCAGTTCCGTTACGAAGGTGTAATGCTCAGAGCCGGTACGGCAAATTTCATTTAGAGTATAGCCTGCTACCGCCACCACACCGCCGTGCTCGTATTTCGCCAGAGTATTCAGCACACGGTCGAGCTTGTACTTGTGATAGATGCCCAAACGGCCAAGCGCTGCTCCCAGGTCTCTACGTAACTCCCAGTAATGAGGTGCTTGATAAGTTTCGATCAATTCAAGCAGCAGATCTATAAGCGACCAGAGCAGATGGTGATGGTTGACAATCTGGCGACGGATTTCCTGCTCAAAGGCCGGGCTACTGAAACGCACAAAACCTGCTTCTTCTTGCGCCTGGATTTTCTCTAACATATCATTCAAACCCATCTCGCGCGGATCGCGCAGATTGGAAATCCCTTTGTTGCGCAATATCTGCACCGCATCAACATAGATTTCATCCAACATAAGGCGTTTGATATCACCAAATAAAACGGTCAGCATCGCGTATAGCTTGACGTTATCTTCCAACTTCTCGAACCAGGGACGGGCGGGCTCCTGAGCAATATTTTCCACCTGCCTTGCAAGCCCCAATAGCTCATCAATTTCTGCTTCTGTGCTCAATCGGCTCAGTCTTTTAAAAAATAAATCAATTTGGAATGGCCACTGGAAGTGCTTCTCTAATTCCTCGTGCTTTTCACGTACCAGCTCAATCAATTTCTCTGGCACGCGACCTGACTCTACATCGCTACTGTATAAAGTCAGATGGTTTTCAAATACGGCGTGCATATCCTCAACGGCAGCGGACATTTTGCCCACCTGCAATTCAGCTAACTGTTCGACTTGATATGTTGTCGTCAAAATCAAATAAGCGTTTTTTAGCTCGAGCGCAGTGTTGATTGCAGACAAATAAGGCGACGATGACAAATCAGCCGGGTCAACACCGTTCTCAAAAGCGTCTTCAATAATATAAACAGTATTTTCAGCTAGGTCTGAATCTTGAGCGAATTCAATGAGTGAGCGGGTATCACCAGCTGTACGCTTATAAATGCTAAACCGATGTCCTGAGATTTGCCCTGCCTCGTGCAGATCAAGACCTAGATGCACGGCGCAGGTAAGTTTGCCCGCGTGTTCTGGGCCATGAACGATGCAAACTCTTTCTCCATGAGTTCCAAACCCATGCTTTCGCATGTCCTCATAGCCCGGTGATGGGACAAATACCGCTTTCACTTTGCGCCATTCCTCTTTCAACTCGGCCAGTGGCAACTTATCCGTATCAGGGGCTTTTTCATCTGTCATTATAGTTTGAAAAATGTTAAGTATATCGCTTCTAACATCACTAAGTTTGACACTTGGCCCAGTTACTACGTCGCCACCCACATCGCGGCCTACGGATACGGCTCCTTCACCGGAAGCACTGACCTGCCGCCCGGCCTCTGGAGCCTCAGGCGCTTCCGCTTGCTCATCGCCTGCTGGCGCTTCGGGCACGATCTCGGAAGGCTCCACTTGGGGAGTGGCCTCTAAAGCCTCAGGCGCTTCTTCTTGCTCGGCAGGCTGCCTTTCTTCCTGTTCGTCAAATTGACTGCCCAATGGCTCGTCCATTGTTTGCTCATCGGGTTGATTATTCAACGGTTCGTCCGTGATATTCATAGCTCGTTTCGCCTTTCGACTTCTGCTCTATTGTACCATAAACTGATCAATCACGAAGCAGCCTGCCTGCAATGTCCCCTCAAATGGACATCCGCTCTTATCATTATACCACACAAAGGTTATAAACAGGTAAAGATCAGGTTAAGATTTGGTTAAAAATTTCAGAACATTTGTGCTGCGCAAAAAGCGGTCTTCGGAAGCTTCTGCGTTTTGAGCGGCGACAAGACGATCTTTGGCGTGACGGGGTTGTTTTGCAAAGGTACATCACCTGCTTCACCTGGCCGGGAGCAAAGAGCCGGCCCACGCTCTTTCACTACACGTGTGGTAAAGGGCGAGCTATCGTGGTGTGTTAGTCAATGGCGAAAGGGCGTGATGTGGAAGGGGACGAAAGAAGGACAGGAAGTGAGCGGGCTGGAGCAGTGGAACTGTTGGGCAAGGCTAGGACACAAAGTCTATCACTCGAGGGCATTTAGAACCTACGTTCCGAAATTTTTAACCGAATTTTAACCTGGGCTTTACCTGGTAGTAACCTTCTTGTGGTATAATATTTACGGATGGAGTAGAGCCTCCTGCGAAGATGCGGTCTCGGCCTGCTTTTGCTGTAGCGAATACCAGTTATGCCTGGGTTGCTAAGAAAGATAAAAGCCAATATAATAGGTATATAAAAAACAAAGCCTCGCATGACCGCAAAACCAGCCGAGGCTTAGCCCAACCATGTAGCCGGAATGCGATGGAGAACCCGACTTTCTGAGGATATCATACCACAGGAGCCTGCCCCTCGCAAACCGGCGCAGGCTCTTTGTTATTTTGGCCCTTGCCGGTTTGGTGTTTCGTAGATTGTCTGGAGGGGAACTTATGTCAAATAGAGAGCAGGAAATCGAGCACCTGGAGAAACTGCGGGCCAGGCATCAGGCGAACATCCGCAAGCTGGAAGAGATGCTGGCCGGGTATGGCATGGATCGTCCCTTGCCGCTGCTCAACAACCTGGAGTTCGAGCAGGAGCAGGTGCGGCAGGTAGAGGAGCAACTGGCGGCTCTCCGTGGAGAGAGGCCGGAGGAGGCTGCCGAAGAGCAGACCACTCCTGCCCCAACAGGCGGGCGGCAGGTCACTGCTTCCGGCGAGAGGGCTGTGGCCGTAGGCGGCGACGTTAAAGGAAACGTGATAATTACACAAATGACCGCCGAAGCTTCCAGAGACTTCTGGCAGCGGTTTGCCGCTCGTCGTTTGTCAAAAGATGAGCTGCACCGGGCTACCAGCAGCTACCTGAAGCACCTGGTAGACCGCTACCGCTACCTGGACTTCAAAGGGATGGGCGTCTCTGACCGGGTGCCGCTGCGCCTGCCTCTTTTGGAGATGTACGTCCCGCTCAAGGCGCGCATTGAATTGCCCCAGGGGGAGACCTGGGCGCGCCAGTTGCAACTGGCGGGGCGCAAAGTCAGCGCCGAAGAAGCGGAAATGATGGGCCGGCGCCTGAGCGAGCCGCGCCCGGCGCTGGAGTTGCTCAGGGAAAACGACGGTCTCATCATCCTGGGCGACCCTGGCGCGGGCAAGACCACTTTCCTCAAGTACCTGGCCCTGCGCCTGGCGATTGGGGAGGGAGAGGCTTTGGGCCTGGGAAAGCGGCTGCCCGTGCTGCTGCCCCTTTCGGCCTACGCCAACGTCCTGGCGGAGCGAGATGTGCCCCTGAATCGCTTCATCGACGAGTATTACCAGGATCGGGGGGTCGATCTTCCCCTCGGCCCGATGCTGGACGAGGCTCTGGCGCAGGGGGGCGCGCTGCTCCTGCTGGATGGACTGGACGAGGTCAGGGAGTTGAGCCAGCGGCACCTGGTGGTAGAGCGGGTGGTGGACTTCTTCACCTTCCAGCGGCAAAAAGGCAACAAGTGCATTCTCACCAGCCGCATAGTAGGCTACCGGGAGGTGCGCCCCATAGCGGAGGGGCTAGCGGAATGCACCCTGGTGGATTTCGAGGAAGAGGAGATAGAGCAGTTTGTGGGGAAATGGACGGGCGCGCTGGAGCGGGCAGCGCGGGGCGAGACGCAGGTGGCCGAGTACGAAGCCGAACGGGAGCGGGAAGAGCTGCTGACCGCTATGCGTCGCAACCCTGGCGTCAGGCAACTGGCCTCCAATCCCCTGCTGCTCACCATCCTGGCCCTGATGAAGCGGCAGGGGGTCACGCTCCCTGAGAGGCGCGTGGAGTTGTACGAGCAATACGTGAGGACGCTGCTCAAAAACTGGAACCTGGCGCGTGGATTGGACCGTCCTCCCAGCCGCGATCTGGACGTGGTGGAGACCGTGCGGGTGCTGGCTCCGCTTGCTCTGTGGATGCACGAGACCAGTCCAGGGGTGGGGCTGGTGAAGCGGGAGGAGATGAGGCGCAGGCTGGAGCAGATTTACGCCGGGCGAGAGATGCCAGACCCGGAGGGAGCGGCCAGGCAATTGCTGGAAGACGTGCACGATTACGCCGGCCTGCTGCTGGAGCGGGGCCCTGGAGAGTACGGGTTCATCCACCTGACCTTCCAGGAGTACCTGGCAGCGGTGGCGATTGCCCAGCAGGGCCAGTTGGGAATTGAACCGGTGGTGGAAGCGTTGACGGCGCGCCTGGGGGACGACAACTGGCGCGAGGTGGCCCTGCTGACCATCGGATACGTGGGGATAGTGGAGCAGCGCGACAAAGCGGCTGGCGCAACTCTGGCGAAGTTGATCGAGGCTGCGCCTGGAGAGCCTGGCCCGGCGGCGGTGCTGGCCGGGGAGGCGGTGGCGGATGCCTGGCCCGGCGGCGTGACTCCGGCTTGCAAAGAGAGAGTGGTGAGGGCGCTGGTAGAGACGTTAGGGGACGAAAAGGTGCAGGCTCCTCTGCGGGCCGAAAGTGGCCGTGTCCTGGCCCGCCTGGGCGACCCGCGTCCTGGAGTATGCACCCTGCCGCCGGAGTGGGTGGAGATACCTGGCGGAGAATTCGTTATGGGCGAGGGCAGGGAGCAACATAAAGTGAATCTGCCAGCTTTCTACATCAGCCGCTACCCGATAACCAACGCTCAGTATAAGCTCTTTGTCGAGGCCGGGGGCTATCGGGAGCGGAAATACTGGACGGAGGCCGGATGGAAGTGGAAAAAGGACAGAGCAGAGCCGGAGCGATACGGCCCACCGTTCGACCTGCCCAACCATCCAGTGGTGGTTATCACCTGGTACGAGGCGGTGGCCTTCTGCCGCTGGTTGAGCGAGGAGATAGGGCAGGAGGTACGCCTGCCGAGCGAAGCCGAATGGGAGAAGGCAGCGCGGGGTACAGACGGGCGGGAGTGGCCCTGGGGAAACGAGTTCGATGCGGCGCTGTGCAACGTGGGGGATACGAGGATTGGCACGACGAGCGCGGTGGGATGTTTTCCGGGCGGGGCGAGTCCGTATGGGGTGCTGGATATGGCCGGAAACGTCTGGGAATGGACGCGCAGTCTTTATAGTGAGTATCCTTATAGGGCTGACGATGGCCGTGAAGATGCGGAGGCTGGTGGCCGCCGGGTGTTGCGTGGCGGGTCGTGGTTCGATATTGAGTGGTTCGTCCGCTGTGCGTCCCGCGACTGGAGCGATCCGCTCTACTACAACTTCAACTACGGTTTTCGGGTGGTGGCGTTGTCCCCGCTTTTTCCTACCTCTGGCCTCTGAAGCTCTCTGGCCCTCTGAAACTCTGATCGCGCTCTGGTCTCTGGGGGTGGGGTTTGGGGAGAGGGCGCGCCCCCTCCCCAAAGTTTCAAACCGCCGCAGGCGATCGCGGGGGGCGAGATAGGGAGGTAGTGCTCGCCCTTGAGAGGACATTGATTTTGGCCTGGGGGCGATTGTCGTGCGAAATGGAAAGGGCCTGATATTGACACACTCCTGGTTGTAGGCTATAATCAATGCCAGCCTTAGCTCAAGAGGAGATTGAACGTGATCGAAGGTAACGATAAGGACAACGAAGTGGTGAAGAGTAAGTGGGCCGGTCTGGGCTGTATAGTCCTGGGGGTGATCGGCATTATCTGGGGCGGCGCGGTGGGGGTGTTGGGGGTGATGACCATCCTGGGCGGCGATCCCTGGGACGCCTGGTTCGGCTACATCCTGACCTGTCTGTTCATGATCGGGCTAGGCGTTTTGGCTATCGTGATGGGGCTGGCCGACCGTCGCCAGGGGCCAGAGGCGGGCTGACGTTATTCAACTGCCGCAGGATATCATCCTGTCTGGCCCACATCCTGGCCTGTTCTTCCTGGTCGGCGTGGTCGTAGCCCAGCAGGTGCAACACCCCGTGAACGATGAGCAGGCTTAGCTCCCGTTCGAGGGAGTGGCCGTGTTCTTGAGCCTGGAGGGCGGCCCGCGGGCAGGAGATCACCACATCGCCCAGGTAAGGCGTCGCAGCCCCGGCGGCCACGATGAAACCATCCCCTTCCCTCTCCAGGGAAAAGGCCAGAACGTCGGTGGGGGCATCCACGCCCCGGAAACGTTTGTTTAGCTCCCGAATGTTTTGGTCATCGGTGATGACCAGGCTCAGTTCAATCTCTCCGCTTTCCCCCTCACTGTGGAAGGTTTTGGCTACCACCTCGGCCAGCCACTCGTCGTCAAGGTCGAGGTCGATGGTGGACTGCACCCTGACCCGCAAGCCGTCTGACGTTTGAGGGGGGGAGCGGTCAGCGGACTCGCTCCGGGCTTCTTTGGGCATTCTGTTCGACCTCTTTCACTGCCGGTTTCGGGGCCTCCTGCTCGACCCTTCTAGCTGCCGGTTTCGGTTTCTCTTGTTCAACCTTTTTCACGGCCTGTTTCAGCGGCTCAGGATATTTCACCCTGGGGTGGAAAACGCCTTGCAGAGTTTTGACGAAAGCGGCCCTGATATTTTTCAGATCGTCCAGGGTGAGGTCGCTATCGTCCAGCTCCCCCTGGGAAAGTTTATCGTTAATGATCTTGTGCACCAGCCTGTCGATCTCCTCAGGGGAGTTGGGGCGGGCGCTACGCACGGCGGCCTCACAGCTATCGGCCAGCATCACGATAGCCGTCTCCTTGCTCCGGGGTCTGGGGCCCGGATAACGAAAATGAGCTTCGTCCACGGCCTGCGGCATTTCGTTCTCCTGGCGAGCCTCTCGATAAAAATAGCTGACCAGACCGGTGCCTTGATGTTCGGTGATGAAATCACGTATCCTGGGAGGCAGGTCATATTTCTTAGCCAGGTCCAGGCCATCTTTGACGTGGCTGATGATGACCTGGGCGCTGGTGTGAGGATCGAGCCGGTCGTGAATGTTTGCGCCCTCCACCTGGTTATCGACGAAAAAGTAAGGCCGCACGGTTTTGCCAATGTCGTGATAGTAGGCTCCCACGCGGGCCAGGAGATCGTCGGCGCCGATACTTTCCGCCGCCTGCTCGGCCAGATTGCTGACCAGGATGCTGTGATGATAGGTGCCCGGCGCTTTTAGAAGGAGTTGACGAAGCAGAGGGTGAGTGGGGCGAGCCAGCTCATGCAGTTGAAAGGAAGTGAGAACGCCGAAAATATTGCTCAACGGAACGAAGCCCGCCATAGTCAGACTGGCCGCCAGAGCGCCGTTGACCAGGCTGACCCCCATTAGAGTCAGCAAACCCAACGTATCGTAGTTATGGCCGGGCAGCCGAAAAGCGAGAACGACGGCCAGATTTACGGCGGCCACGTAAGCTCCCGACCGGAAAAGGATGTTCAGCCGTTCCACCCGGCCCAGAAGGAGGGAGGCCACCAACCCCCCACACAGAGAATAGGCCGTCAATTCCAGAGAACCGTCCGAGAGAAAACCGACCGTCACACTGAGCAGGATAGAGGTCATTACCGCCAATTGCGGATCGAACAGGATGGAAAGCAACATGGAGAGGGTAGCCAGGGGGAATAGATACGGCAAAATGGTGTGCCCCTCGACCATCACCTTGGCCACCAAGGCGAAGAAGATGAGCAACGAGGACAATCTCGACAGGTGGTGCAAATTTTTCCATAAATCCGGGCGGAAGCGGATAATATACAGGGCCATAACAGACACGACGATGAGCGCGAACAGGATGGCGGCCACCACGTCCAACCATTCGATCTTGGGCTGACGCACTCCCAGGGCGTCGAGAGCTTCCACGTGCCGGGCGGTAACGATATCTCCGGCTCGCAGAATGATCTCCCCTCTTTCCACGCTCTGCGTGATCTGGGCCACCCTCTCACGAGCCTGCCGCTTGGCCTCCGTCGTCTTATCGGCGTTGTAGAAGCTATTAGGTCTGACCAGATTCTTTACCAGCTCGATGACGATGGCAGCCTGGTTTTCGGATAGATCGAGGCTGATGTCGGTGGGCAGGGAACGTTTGGCCTCGGCCAACTGGTTTTCCTGAATTACGCGGCGCATGGCCCGGCCCAGCACCTCGCTGGTCTGCTCCACCGTCTTTTTCCATTCCTCAGCGCTGAGAACGAGAATGGCGTCAATGATTTCCGGCGAAAGGCTCAGGTCAGGGATAGCGGCGATCCATTGTCTTTTCTGCTCTAAAGTAGCGTAGGAATCGTGACGGATGGAATCGATGTAATCACATACCTGGCGCGCTTTGACTATTTGTCGGCGGGCAACCTGCGGATCGGGAGGATCGTAGACATCCCGCACCGCCGCTTCGGCCCGCGCCTTTTCCTGTTCGGTCAACACCTGGCTGACGTAGGTTTTCTGCACCGGGGCGCGAATGTCCCGCGGGCTGACATCCCCGACGTCGATAGTCACCTGGCCGATGGGCAAAATGGGGAACGCCAGGATCAAACTCATAATAATGGCAGAAAACAGTCCCAGGAACAAGGCGCGAGCTTTTGTCTGCCAGATTATGGCCTGCTCCGTAGAAGGCACCCGTCGATTGAAATTGCCGTAGGTGTTCACCAACATCTGTTTTTAAAATTCTCCAACCACATAAGAAATAAAAGAGCGCCTCATGCGCTCCCATTTCCACAGATTATTAAAAACAAGGCATAAAGTTCCCTTACGTTTCTGCGGCCAGAATTTCTTTTACTACCTGGCTGACCAAACGTCCATCAGCCTTGCCTTTCAAGCCAGGCATCAGATAGCGCATGACCTGACCCATCTGAGCCGCACTGGTAGCCCCTACCTCCTGGATGGCCTGCCGGGCCACGGTTTCGATCTCCTCCCTGGACATCTGGGGGGGCAGATAGGCTAGAAGTAAGCCTAACTCGGCCTCTTCCTGCTCAATCAGATCCTGGCGACCGCCTGTGGCAAATTCAGTTATAGCTTCACGACGGCGCCTGACTTCTCTGGCTACGATCTCCAGAATCTCCTCATCGTTCAGCGGATGGCCTTGCTCGATTTCGGCATTTTTGATGGCGGCTTTCACCAGGCGAATGGTGTTTTTGCGTCGTTCGTCCTTCTGGCGTAAGGCTTCTTTCAGGTCTTGTGTCAGCCTATCTTGCAGACTCATCCTCTCTCCTCAAATGACAATTGGGACTGTAGACCTCTATCATCCCCGGTTGCTTTTGCGGGTTTGCCTTTGACTCTTACGCCGTTTGGCTGCTTTTTTCTTTTTGCGTTCCACGCTGGGTTTTTCGAAGAAACGACGGCGGCGCACTTCAGACAACACCCGATCCGCCTGCACCTTTCGGTTAAAGCGTTTCAAAGCACTTTCAAAAGGTTCGTCTTTTGCAACAATGATCTGCGTCACATGCCTCCCCTCCTTACATTCTTTGACTAAAATTATAACCTCAGATGGCCTGAATGTCAAGTAGCCCGCCTTTGAAATCCCTGGATAAGCATCCAGGGGCTGGAGGTTATCTACAGGGGCGGGCTTGTCTATTCCGGGATTGGGGTTTCCTCCTCTGTCACGGGTGTCTCGTCAGCAGGCTGTTCCTCTTCCGGTAGGGGCGTCTCTTCATAATAGATTTCCTCATAGGGTTCCTCTTCTGGAGGCAGAAGAAGCTCTCCGGTGGGGCAGAAGGCCAGATCGCCATCTACCAGACAGTAATAAGACAGATTACCCTGGGCTAACAACTTCAGAGTGGCGGCCAGGCCCTCCTCGGTGGAGGCCAGAACGATCAGCGCGTGGCGGCCTCCTTTCTCCTCCAGGTAGAGAAGGGCCGTACCGTTCATCTCCAACGGGCCGATGCCTTTTATCTCTATCTTGCCCACCTTCTTTTCTTCCTCTTCCTCGGCAGCCCCTTCTGTTTCGGGAGAAGGAGTCAGAGAAGGGGTCTTGGGGCTTTTCTCTTTGGGTTGCGCGGTGGCCGTCGCCGTCGCCGTTGCGGTGGCGGTCGTCGTTCCTGTCTCCTCTTTCTTTTCCTCGGGCGGGATGAGAGTGATGTGGCGGCTTGCCAGATAGCTGTCTACTGCTTCTGTCTCGCTGTAGAGACCGATGAAAAGTGTATCATGGCGGCGATCTTCTTTCTCCCTCACGATAAGCTGTCGGTCGGCCTTCTCAAAAGTTTGTTGCAAGATGCTGCCCTGCTCTATGGCCGCGCTGCTAATGGGTTCGGGGCCAGCATATACCAGGTCTACCTCCTGGGCGAAGAAATAAGGGAAATCCTCCAGCGGATAGCGTCGCTCCGGCTCGGTCAGGAAATCGGCGATGTTGGAGATCAGTTGGTTGTTATCGTGGACGGTGTTATAAGGCTCGGTCATGAAGGTCAGGTCGGAAAGGGCCAGCACGTGGCCTCCCCCTCCCAGGACCGTGGCGGCCAGGTCGCCTTGTTGTTCGCTCAAGGAAGAGCGGGTGTCGTCGTCGCTGACGATCAGCTTATCCTGCTGAGAAGAGATGGAGTGAGCGGCGTAAAAGACCACCTTGTTCAGACTGGCGGTAAGAGGATGCGCGGTGGGGAAATCTTGCAGGATGATATTTTGATAGTTGCCTTCATTGCTGACCATGTTATACAGATAATCGTCCCCGAAAACGATGCCAAACACAGCCGCCAGGCTGTTCATGCTTAAAGCGTCGCTCCTCAGGTCAACGGCAAAGCCGTAATCGTCGTAAATGTAGGTGAACCTGGTGGGGTCAGTGACGAGCAGGAGCTTACCACCTTTTTCCACGAATTCTTCGAGCTGTTGGGTTTCATCGTCGGTAAAACTTTGGGCGGGAGCAATGACGACCATGGCGTTCGCGTATCTGAGTTTAGCAGCCAGGTCGTCATCTGCCTCCAGGAGATCGGCGCGGTAACCACGAGCCGCCAGTCTGGAGAGAAGGGTGTTAAGCTCGGTGCTGGTGTAATTGTTGGCGTGAGCCTGGTCGAAAAGGATAGCGCCCCGCCCTTCTTCGTAGCGGTCCACAAAGCTGCTCTTGATAGCGGTCGGCACTTCGATGCTCTGCCAATCCGGTTGGGAAACGGCGGGCGCGGTATAACGTCCAGGATACTTGAGGATCACCCAGCGGCCCACCACCGGCAGTCCGACCAACAATAAAGCCAAGATAATTTTCCCTGCTGTTTTCACTTTATAACCCTTTCCTTGAGACCCAGATATAAGTAATAGATGCCCGGCGGCAACTCACTGTCCAGGCGTTGTCCTTTATTGCTCACGCCCGCATCCGGCCACAGGTCTATAGGGGAGACGCGACCGATCTCCACCACCTGGTAGGTGGTCAACCCGGCCTGGCTGGCCGCCTTCTCCACCGCATCGGAGATCGAGCCTAGAGAGTCGATCAGCCCCAGATCAAGGGCGCGCATCCCGATGTAAGCCTCTCCCTGGGATAGAGTCTGCCGATCCACTTTCAACCGTTCTCCGCGACGGGTGGTGACCGCTTCCAGAAAGCCTTCTTTGGACATTTCCATCTGCCGGATATAGCTATCGCGAGAGGCCCCGACAAACTTGAAAGGGCCAGTGAAGAGCAGATCCTCATCCGCGAAACTGGGCGAGGGCAGGAACGAAATCACCCCAATATTGCCCACCAGAGAAGAAGGTTTGGCATAGATGAAATCAGCAGCCACGGCCATGTAGTAAGCGCCACTGGCGGCCATGCCATCCACCGAAGCCACCACCGGTTTGGCCCCGCGCAGGTTGAGCACCTCGTAATAAAGGCTTTCGCTGGCTGCCACCTCGCCGCCGGGACTGTCGATCTCCAGCACCACGGCTTTGATGGTATCGTCCTTTTTGGCTTTGGTCAGCAGGTTAATAGCGGTGTTCACATTCAAGCTCCATATCTCGTCCTGGATGCGGATGATCCCTATCTTGGGCTTCGGCACCACCACCAGAGAGAGAAGATAACCAGCCGCCAGGGGCAACAAGACCCATAGAATGATGAACCCGACTGAAAGACGAAAAGAGCCACCCCGATCATTAGAGTTCATTATTTTTCCAGCCTCCCACCTGAACTGAATTTCTCATTATTAGTATATCACAAGTGGTCAGGTTTATCAAATAGCAGGTTTTCATGGGGGACAGCTAAAAGCGCCAGGCCCCTGGTACAAAAAAGGGCGAGGCTCTTGCGAACCTCGCCCGTTGGATGTTTGGAGCAGAGTTGTGTCCAGCTCTCACTTTCGGATAAGGGGCAGATTAACAGAGGGCTGCCGCACCGTAGTGGTGACCGGGCTGCCCATAGTAGGAGTCACTCCTACGACGTTTGTTATCACCGCCCCGTAGTCGTCGTTAGTGATGAGCGTCCCAGGGGCTGCATTTTTGTCCACCGTGATCGCGAAGGTCAGGGTGATGCTCTCGGTCGGGCTGATTTCCAGGCCCGACCAGGCCACTGTGTTTGTGGCACTGATAAACGTACCACCCTGCCCGATGCTGGCGCAGCAGGTGCTGTTCGCTGGCACGGTATCGGTCACCTGGACGTTGTATTCAGGGATGGTAGGGATGGTGGGGACGGTTTGTTGCTCAGAAACCTGGCCCGGCCCCGCCCAGCCGTCTGCCAGTCCGCCCGTTGTAGCTCCGCTCGTGGCGGTGAGGACGATGGTGTAGTTGAGCACCCCGCCCGGAGCCACCGGGTCAGGAGAGTCGCTCTTGCTGATGTCCAGGGATAGGGGGGGCATGACCATAGTGGTCACCGCCGGCCCCCAGACTGGAGTGGGCACCTGCTCGCAGCATACGCCGCAGATAGTGTTGACGATGGCCTGGCCGCCGGCTAAACTGGAGATGGTCACTGTAAACACGCGATTGATGGATGCTCCGCTGGGCAGGCTGGCTACGTTCCAGGTCACGATTCCGTCTGACTCTGTGCCTCCATCGCTGGCCGAGTCGAAGCTGGTGTTAGCGGGTACGGCGTCGGTGATGACCAGGTTCGAGGCCGGACTCGGGCCGGAGTTGGTGATGGTCAGGGTGTAGGTCAGCAGACTGCCGGCCAGAATCGGGCCCGGTTCCCCGGCCTTGTAGATGCACAGGCATGGCGGGGGAATGACCGTAGTGGTCACTGCCGTGCCCCAGGTTACAGTGGGCACCTGGTCGCAGCGCACGCCGTAGGTGGTGTTGGTGATGACCTGGCCGGCGGCTAAACTGGAGATGGTCACCGCAAATGTGCGAGTGATAGATGCCCCACCAGCCAGGCTGGACACCGTCCAGCTTACCACATTGCCTGCTGCCAGCGTGCCTCCATCGCTGGCTGAGACGAAGCCTGTGTCAGCGGGCAAAGTGTCGGTGATGACCAGACTGGAGGCCGCGCCCGCGCCGGAGTTGGCGATGGTCAGGGTGTAGGTCAGCAGGCCACCGGCCTGGACCGGGTCCGGGTTATCGACCTTGGCGATGCTCAAGGATGGCGGGATCTCGCAAGTGCAGATGCGGAAATCGTCAATGAACCAGCCGTAAGCATCAGCCGAGCTGTCGGTGCCGATGCGGAAGCGGAAGCGCACGTTCTCCCCGGCCAGCATGCTCAGGTTAAGACGGCTGGAGATGTAGCCGTTGCTTTCCTGGCCAAAGGCCTGTCGCCCACCCAGCGGGTTGCCATAGCCAGTGTAGATGGTTCCCCTGTAGCCGTTGTGAGTGATCAACGACCCGGCGTCTTGCCACGAGGTGCCGCCATCGGTGCTGTACTCGATCACGCCGCCATCATACATGGTTGTTGCATAATCTTCGAAGGCGTAGGCGTGGTTGAAGTGCAGGTAGGGCGTGCTTCCGGCTGGCAGGGCCACGTCTGAGGTCATGGCTATGTAGTAGTCGGCGACACTGGGTTGGTTGTAGCCCCAGAGGTTGTAGACGCCGCTGGTGGCGTAGGTGGCATCGAAGCCGTAGGGATTGGCTGTCTGGGGATAGTACCACTCATCGACTCCGACCAGCGCCGCATGAGCCCAGTTGCCGCTGGCTGTGTTCTCCATATCATCAAAGAACAGATTGTTGGGCGACTGTCCGATGGGGCAGATGGAAGACTCGGTCGCCTGGCATGATGACGGCTGTAGGTTCATCTCCGTGGCGTCCACCGCATCCTTTACCTCCTGGCAATCGGCGGCGGTGATGCCGCTGGTGCCGATCAGGTTGGTGCACGCCTGTTGCAGGCCGTTGTACAGATCGTTGTAGTCGGCGGCCGAGGTGAACATGTTGGCCTGCACTTCGTAGAAGATCTTGGCTGTTTTGTCAATGCCGATACCGGCGACGGTGTAGCCGTTGAAGATGTCGCCGTCCACCATCAGGTAGGCGGCTTTGCTGCCGACGCCCATGTTGGTATGCACGCCGCCGTTGTCCCCTTCGCCACAGTAGTAATAGGTGCTGCCCATTCTATCCGGGTCGCCATGGGCCGGTGGGTTGCTCATGTCGCGGATGGCGCCAATGGGCAGGTCCTCACCCATCTGCCAGCGGTCGGCCGGCATGTCACTGCCTGCCCCGTTGGTCAGGTCAACGAACTCGCCCCATATATCGGAGAAAGCTTCGTTGACAGCGCCAGACTGCATGTAGTAGAACAGATGCGAGGCATACTCGGTGACGCCGTGGGTCATCTCGTGGGCCACCACGTCGTCGGCCGCAGCGTAGCCCTCACCGTAGACCATTTGCTGGCCGTTCCAGAAGGCATTGGCGAAGGGGCAACTGCCTGCGTCCGGGCAGTAGCGCACAGTTTGAGTGAGGGTCATACCGGCGTTGTCGAGGCTATCCCGGTCATGCGTGTTGTAGTAGAAATCGTACGTGTCGCCGCCGTAATCGTAGGCGTCGTCCGCATCCGGTACACCGGTCGCTGGCCCTCCCTCGGTACGGACCGGGCCGGTACCAGGCAGACCTGCGGTCCAGTCGTTGTTATTGTCGTAGATCACGCGGTTTCTGGCCACGTCGATCTGGTTGAAGTGCAGAGCGACCGCCCCGGTGTGGGCATCTATCAGGACCAGTTCGCGGACGGGTTGTAGCTCCACCGGAGTCACTTCCATCCGCCAGACCAGGGCGCTCAGGTTGAAGCTCGGTCCGAGCAGGATCGGGCTGTAGATCCACAGTTCCGGCTGGCTCACCGTGAGGTCGCCGGCGTTGAGGTCATAGTATTTGGTCACCAGACCACGCGCCAGTTCACGAGCGGTACTTGCCTCCAGCCGGGGGGTGGTGTTCACTTTCAGACCGGGCAGAATCTCCCCGCCGGCGGAGATGACGTTCTTTTCGGCATCCATCTGGACGATCAGTTCGCCGCCCACCACCGGGATACCCTGATAAACCTGCTGGAAACGGACAAAGGAACGGCCCCGGTCGGCCGATGTGACGCGCATTACCGTTAGCTCCTGAGCCTGGTCGGTCAGGCCGAAAAGCGGGCCGTAAGTTTCCAGAAACCGCCGGGCGGCCTGCTCTGGAGGGTCTCCCCCTTGAGGGATGGGGTGGGCCAGGTCGGTGCCGATGAACCGGACCCGGCCGGTTTGGGCGTGATAGGCAATGCTTGCCCGGCCGCCTGTTGCCCGCTGCAACTGGTCAATCAGGCTTGCGTCTGCGGGAGTTGGCGTTGGTGCCTGAGCAGGGGGGGCGGCTTGTGCGGTGACGAGAAAACCGGGAGAAAGGATCAACAAACTGAAGCAAACGACAATAGATAGAAAGCGCATTATCAATGACATGATGTTCCTCCTCCTTTTAATCTAAGGTAGATGATTTTCAAATTTAACTACGACCTGTATTCTTATTATAAATCACCTCCTTATCCTGCATGGCAATGCCGTTAACTTGAGGGCCAAGGCGATGAAAACAACAGCCTGACCGCATCCGAAAATCCAAATAGATAGCCGTGGAGACAGATTGCCTCTCCACATTCTCGTTGAATCTGGCGCAGCAAGCGAACAGGCGAGACGATATTGTCACCTGGTCTTTAGGCCAATTCTTAAATTAATGAGATCATATTATCGTCGATGTTCTTTGGGAGATTAGAAGATATTTTGTGGAGTAATTGTAAGACAGAGGAGGTATAATGTGCATTGAGGTTATGATGTGGCAGAACACAGAGTAGAACGGACAACAAAGCTCTATGCTCGATATAGCTCAAGTGATGGGTACTAGAACAACAGGTCTTCAGAGCCTTTTAGTACCGCGAAGTTACCAGCGTCGAAAAGAGAGTTTAGCAAATTCCTTTCGTTAGCTTGTTACTAAAATTATAAACCGTCCCCCCTTCAAAGTCAAGAGCTACAACCTTAAAATTTTGCCTAATTGCCCATTATTAATATTATACCACAAAAAGGTTATTTTTGGGTAAAGATCAGGTTAAAATTTGGTAAAAAATTTCAGAACGTATGTTCTAAACATGCTCAATGCGCAAACAAACAAAAAGCCCCCGGCCTTAACCGGAGGCTTCGTTTGCGCAACAGAACTATTCAAATGGTGCTATTCGGAGATGGTGAACAGCCGCCCGTCGGAGCGGCCAAACACCTCCGGGAAATACATCTCGTTGGCGAAGGTGGGGATCACCCGGTATTCGCCCGGCAGGGTGGCGCGGAAGGTGTAGACGTATTCGTAGCTGCCGGCCGGCAGGTAATCGGCGAAGAGCACCATCTTCTCGTCGCGCATCTCGTAGCGGCTGTACCAGCGCCACCACCACCAGTAGAACTCCCGCCACCGCTCGTTCTGGGATTGGCGGTAGAGGTGAGGATCCCGCTCCAGCAGGCTGGTGGTCGCCAGGCTGGGGTCGATGGCCTCCGCCCCGGCCGGCAGCGGATCCTCGACGACCACGTAATACAGGTCGTGAGGAGCCACGATGGTCAGCTTGACCTGGATCACGTCGTCGACTTTGGCACTGTCCACCTCTTCGCACTCCTTCCCCACGGCGCAGTCGGCCCTGGTGTACTGGCGGTAGACGATGATGCCCCGGTTGATGGGTTCGATGTCCTCCACGGGCAGGTAGATTTTCAGGTGAGCGGTGTAGTACAGGCGGCCCGGCCCTTCGTAGCGGCCAATGTCCAGTCGGTTGCCCTGGTCACGCAGCAGCTCGGCCACCGCCACCCGCAGCTTTATGCTCTGGTCCACGTTTTCGGCGTTCACCGCGCCAGAGGCCAGCTCTTCATCGTTGAGGGCGGCGAAGTACTCGTACTGGCCCTGAAGCTCGCCGGTTACCACCATCCAGTCGGTCAGGGCGATCAGCGCCCAGGCCGTCTCCTGCGTGGTCTCCCAGATGCCATCCCGCCGGGCGACCATCAGCCAGCGCACCACGTTGGGGATCAGGTCGTTGTCCGGATCCAGTTTAGCCAGGGCGTCCAGGATGATGGCCGTAGAACGGGTATCGGTGTTCATGGCCCACCAGTCGTAGTGGGCTTCTTCCCAGTGGGCGCCGGTGGCGCTCAGGATGGCGGCGTTGTTGAGGTCGCTCAGGAGGGTGGGGAGGCGGTCATCGTTGGGGTTAATCAGGTCCAGGGTCATAGCCAGCAAAGCTCGACCGTAGTGAGATAGCTTCTCGCGATTCTCTAACAGGTCGCCGGTGTACTCACTGGCCCAGGCCGCATTTCCAGCCTCGGCCATAACGTAGAGGATGAACGCCTGACGGTTGGCCTGGCGATAGCCTTTCAGTTCGCGGCTGGTGACCAGTTGACCGAACAGGTATTCCAGCCCCCTGGTGATGACCTCTTCCCTCACCTCGAAGCCGGCCTCGCGGGCTTTGTCCATCCCCAGGATTACGTAAGCGGTCAGGTGCGGGTTGCTGCTGGTGCTTCTGTACCACCACCCCCAGCCGCCATCGTCGTGCTGCATGAGATAGAGCTTGTTCAAGGCCGTCTCCACCAGGTCGGGCAGTATCTCCTCCAGGTCAGGCCGTTCGATGCCCAACTCACGCAGGGCGCGGTAGGTGAGCACGTTGGGCAGGAACCTGGACACCACCTGCTCGGAACATTCGTAGGGGAAGTGTTCCAGGTATTTCAGCCCGTCCTGCATCCCCGCGGCCAGAGAGGGATCGAGTTGGATCGTCAACTGACCCTGGCGTTCGTCGTAGCGGGGCGGCAGGGCTATCACTTCGGTGCGGGTGCCCTGCTCCACCAATTGTCCGCCGGTGCCGACCACCTCCGGGGCAGAGTAGCGATAGACCAGGAGCGTGCCCTCCGGGCCGGTGGTCAGCCGCGGACGGGCGGCGTCGCTGTATTCCCCGCACACGGCGCTGAAGATCAACTCAGCTTCCTCCACGTCGAGGACGGTCACGTCCCAGGTCACTTTAGCCTCCCCACCAGCCGGGATGTTGACGGTCTGTTCGGCGTCGCTGTGCAGCTTCAGGCCGCTGGAGCTGAGGGCCACCACGACGTCAAGGGCCTGGTCGGCGTTGTTGTTGACCAGGGCTGCCAGTTCGGCCCGGTCGTCTACCACGAAGAAGCGAGGGGTGACGGGGCGAACCAGCAGCGGCTTGGTGACCAGAATCTCAGAAGTGGCCTCCCCGACCTGGGTGTTGGCGGTGACGGCCACGCCCCGGCATACCCAGGTGGTCAGGTTATCGGGCAGCGGGATCTCGACGCTGGCCTGGCCGCTCCGGTCGGTGACTACGGTGGCGTTCCAGTAGGCGGTGTCGGCGAACTCTTCGCGCAGCTCCACTCCCGGCGGAGGCGCGGCCTGCTTCTCCTCAGCGAATTCCTCGTCTGCCGCCATCCCAGGCGTCATGGTAGCCGCTGGCGCAGGAGGAACCTCCCCCAGCATCATCCCTTCTTCTGCCCCTCTGGCGTGTTTGTCATACTCTTCGCCCCGCTCTTTGAGTTGTTCCAGCACCAGGCGGTTTATGGAGATAGCCAGGCCGCTGGAAGTGCTTACCCCCAGGCCCCGCTGGCCGTAGAAAGTGTTGACGATGGCCTCTGGCGGGCGGGGCGAAAGAGTCAGGATAGCTTTATCGACCAGGTCGAGGGAGAAGGCCGCCGCCACCGGCTCTCCGGTATGATCGGTGGCCCGCACCTGGTAAGTCACGGTGTCGCCTGGCCCGGCCTTCTCCACGCTGGGGGTCAGGGTGATGGTCAGCTTTTGCGGCTCAGGATCGACGCTAAAGGCGGCGTAACCGACTTTGTAGTTAGCCACCGGGTTGTCTTCGTCCTGGCCCTTGACGATGACGGCTGAGACGTAGACGTTGGGCACGTGATCGAGGGTGATGGGCAGCTCGTAGACCTGGCTGTTGCTTTCCAGTTGGAGCACTTCACGATGGATGATGTTGCCCCGCTCGACAGTGATCAGAGCATAGTGCTCGCCCTGGAAGGGAGAGGGGATCAGGATTTCAGCCGTCTCTCCCACGGTATAGCTGCCCTTGTCGGCGATGAGGTTGATGCGGTCGTTGTTCTCGCGTCGCCAGGAAACGTACTCGCGCCCGCTGACCCACACAAAGATGCTGCTCTGCACCAGGCGCTCGGTGGTGTCGCGCCCGTTGACCACGATGCGGTACGATCCGCCTTTGGGCGGGATGAAGGTGGTAACCGCCTCGGCGTTTTGGTCGGTGGTGATGGTCTCCTCAAAGACCAGTTCGTTCACCGTCTCCCATTTCCAGCGGCCTCCGCCGGCTTCGTCCTCGACGAAGGTGTTGACCCACTCCCGACGGTAAACCTCCACTTTTAGCTTCTGGTTGGGGAACCGCTCTCCGGCCCAATCGACGGTCACGACGTCCACGGACATCTCTTTTTCGGCCCGCCCGATGTATTGGCGCGGAGCCAGGCCGACGTAAAATTCGCCCTGGTGGACGACGATATCCTTCCGACCGGAGATGACCTGGTTGTCTGCGCCGGTAGCGGTGGCTTCCACGATCAGGCGACGGCTGCCCACCGGCCCTTCGCGGTCTGGAGCGACGGTCAACTGAGCGATGTTGCCCGGCAGCTCGACGATCAGTTGGCCGTTTTTATCGGTGCGCCCCGCCCCGCTGAGCACTACCTGGGGCGGTTCGGGATACCACCACCAGCAATCAAAGCAAATCCAGGGATCGTTGGTGTCGGTGAATCTGTAGCGACCGAATTGCGGCGGTTTGAAGCGATAGGTTTCGGCCATCACGTTCCACTGGACGGGCACGTCTACCACCGGGCCGCCGAAGAAATATTTCACCTCGACGGTGGCCTTAGTAGGCTCTCCGGCCACGACCTCTTCCTGGTCGGGGGTGACGACCACCTCGAACTCCGGGGGACGATAGGCCGCCACCTGGAAACTGCCGGGGAAGTTAGAGCCTGCGAAGTTAGCCCGAATCTGGTAGTGGCCCAGAGACGCGCCCCCGGCCAGAGCCAGCTCCCCGTGGAAAGCGCCGAACTCGTCCAACTCCAGTTCCTCGTTATATACCTCCTCCCCGGCGGCGTCACGAATGGTAACGTACACTGGCTCCAGGTCGGGCAGGCCATAGTGAACGTCGTCTTCGGCGCGGATGATGCCCCGGAAGTACACCGTCTGTCCGGCGCGATAGATGGGCCGCTCGGTGTAGACGTGGGCGCGGAAGTCACGCTTATACTCCTGGTTAAAGCCGAAGTCCCAGGACGTGACGCCGGGGTTCCACCCTTCGCCGCCCATAGTGAAGGGGGCTTCGCTGAGGACGAATATAGTGTTAGAGCGCCCGGAGCCTGTATCGAAGTGAGCCAGCCCATCGGCGTCGGTGGTGGCTGCGCCCAGCTTGTCTCCGTCCCGGTCGAGGGCCTTGAGTTCCAGGCCCGCCACCGGCCGGCCGGTAGGCAGGTCGGTGGCCCAGGCCAGCATCTCGTCGTCGGCGATCTTGAGGGTCAGGTTGGTCTCGGACACCACCAGCAGATGACGATGCCACCAGCGTTCGTAGGTCACATCCGGCGAATCGATATCCAAGAGATAGATGCCGGACGGCAGCCTTCCCCCGCCTTCGACCAGATCGACGGGCAGGTATTGCTCTTCGTTCAGCGGCGCTTCGACCCACACCGACCAGGCCCGCATCAGGTCTCTACCAGGCGGGATGAAGTCATACCCCTCTCTCTGGGCCTGGAGGAAGTCATCCACGTCGAGGCCATAGAGCATCAAATCCAGGCGGCTGGTGTTGAGGTAGGCCACGAACAGGCGAGCCGGGTCGGCGGCGTTGTAGGTGCCCACCAAGCCGGGAACGTGCAGGCGGACCATCGGCTCCAGGGCCGCGGTGGTGAAGCGCACGGTCATCTCCTGGCCGGTGGTGTTGCCGTAGGGGTCGGCGATGTGGGGGCCGATGTGCACCTGGTAGTCGGTCGAGGGTTGGGGATTGAAGTAGAGCACAAAACTGTTATCCCAGGTGTCGAAGTAGGTGTAGACCTGGGTAGGCGAGAGCGGCGGGGTCATGGTCAGGTTGCCCATCACCGTGTCGGGGTCGATGGGGGCGTTAAAATGGATCCTGAAATCGGTGTAGGGATAGGCGTCCTTCGTCCCATCAGGGGGGGAAGTGCCGATGATGCGCGGCAGGGGCGCGGTGGTGAATCGCCACTCATAGTCAGCGCGCATCCCCTCCCCGCCGGACAGGCTGGTCACCCCGCGGGCGATGCGCACCTCATACGTCTGGTCAAAATCCAGCATTTCCTCCGGCTGGAAAACTAAAGTGTTGGTGTAATACTCGAAGTCGCCGATCACCCGGCGGCCATCTGCGGTTTTGAGGCTGAAAGCTTCCTTGAAGGATGAGAGGTCTATCGGCTGATTGAACTGCACCTCGATTTTGGTCACAGGGGCCACCAGGGTTTGATCGGTTGAGGGCGTAGTCCAGGTCACTTCGGGCGGCTGGGTGCTGAAGGTCCAGTCGTAATCTTCTTCCAGGAGGCCGCCGGTAGTGTCGCTGAGGCCGGCCACGACGCGGGCCGTGTAAGTGACGCCTCCGGCCAGGGGCTTATCCGGGGTGAAGATGTACATGGAGGTGTTCAGCCACTCGCCGCGGCCCGTGACTTGCGGCTCGAAGGTCAGCGGTTGGGGCAGGTCGGCCTGCTCGTCCAGGGTGGTCAGAGGCACGACGGGGCGGTTGAACATCACCGTCAGGCTGCCATCGGTCTCCACGTCGTAGCTCTCGGGGGCGGGGATGACCTGCGATACCTCCAGGTAGCCGACGGTGGTGAAGCGGAACGCATAAGTCTCTGCCAGAGAAACGCCGTCAGCGGCTTTGGCTTCCATTCCCAGGCTGACCTTATAGGTCGTGGAGCGGGCCAGCGGCTCGGCGGGATAGAAGCGGACTGTCCTCTCGTCGGGCCACTCGAAGCGGCCTGCAACTTCAGGAGCGATGCGGAAAGCGTTTTCCACCGCAGCCTGATCCATGGCCCGGTCGAAGACCAATTCGACGGGGCCCTCCAGAGGCAACTCCTGGCCGCGCTCAGGCGTGCGCTGGATGACGATGGGGGCCGGAACAGGGCCAGGGGACGCAGAGGTCTTCCTGGGCCGGCCAATGGCCCCCAAAAGCAGGCTGGTCACCACGACCAGCGTTAAAGCGATGTACAGGTGTTTCATTTTCTTCCCTCCTGATCTCAGGTGATCGTGGACGTACCACGATGGCCATGGCGCTAAATCTACCTTAGAGACGTTGGAGCTGGCGAGAAAGTTCCCCCACGTTGCTGCTGATGGGTGCATTGTACCACAGCCTCTTCAGGGGGTCAAAGAGGACAGCAGGGGCCTGGCACGACGAACGTTCGCTGTTGAAGTGCCAGGCGGCTGAAAATTGGAAAGTCGGAAAAACGCGAAGAATATGGTATAATGTCAGGCGTGGAGCGGCCATTGACCGGCTCATTCGCAGGGGGCTGACGGCGAGGTGACACCGCTAGACGAAGGTTTCAATTTCGCATTGTGTTTATCTCCGAAGAGGAGAAAGGAGAAAATAACATGTACAAACTCATCACCAAGGGACTGCGTCTACTTTTCATCGTGGCCCTGGCTGCCGGGCTGGCTCTGGGCGCGGCGCCCGTGCCGGTGGCTCACGCCGCTACGATCAATGTCAACAGCACCACCGATAACACGACCGCTGGCGACGGCACCTGTACCCTGCGCGAAGCTATCAATAACGCCAACGCCGACGCCGATACTACCGGAGGCGACTGTGCTGCCGGCAGCGGCGCTGACACCATCAGCCTTCTTGCCGGCACCTACACCCTGACGATAGTTTCCACAGACGAAGACGCCAACGCCGACGGCGACCTGGACATCACAGGAGGAAGCGACCTGACCATCCAGGGCGCAGGCGCAGCCACCACCATCATCGACGGCAACGGCAGCGTGACGAATGGCCGTGTGCTCCACATCACCATAAGCGACATCACCGTCAGCATAGACGGGGTGACCATTCAGAACGGCAACATGGGAGACTGGGGAGGGGGCATCTACAACCACGGCAGCCATTTGAACGTCGCCAACAGCATCATCTCCGGCAACCAGGCAAGCCACCACGGCGGCGGCATCTTCAACTTCGGCGGCACGGCGACCATCTCTAACAGCACCATCTCCGGCAACCAGACAATACACTACGGCGGCGGCATCGACAACAGCGGCGCGGTGACCATCACCAACAGCACCATCTCCGGCAACCAGGCAAACTGGGGCGGCGGTGGCATCCGCAACAGCGGCGGCACGTTGAACGTCGCCAACAGCACCCTCTCCGGCAACCAGGCAGACTCTGACGGCGGCGGCATCTACAACGGGAGCGGCACGACCACCCTGGACAACGTGACGATTAGCGGCAACACCGCCAGCGGCGACGGCGGGGGGGTCACCGGGGACCCCCAATATGGCGGTATAGTCAATCTCAGAAACACCATCATCGCCGGGAACACCGACACGGGCGGAGAAGCGCCCGATGGTAGCGGGACGCTTACCTCCCTGGACTACAACCTGGTAGGGAACAGCACGGGCTGCACCATCACCCTGCAAGCGAACGACCAGATAGGCACCGGCGGCAGTCCCATTGACCCCATGCTGGGACCCCTGGCCGACAACGGCGGCGCGACGCACACACACGCCCTGCTCATCGGCAGCCCGGCCATTGATAAGGGCCATTGCACCGACAGCGGCGGCAACCCTGTCACCACCGACCAGCGCGGCGTGGCCCGGCCACAAGGCGCTACCTGCGACGTCGGGGCATACGAGAAAGCCATTGCGCCTGGCGTGCCAGATTTGTCCATCGGCAAGAGCGCCATCCCTGATCCGGTGATTGCTGGCGGCCTGTTGACCTACACCATCAACGTGGCCGAAAGGGGCGGCCTGGTAGACGCTACCGGGGTGCAGATGACCGACACCATACCCGCCGACACCGTTTTCGCCTGGGCCGACAACGGCGGCTCTCTGGTGGGCGGCGACGTGCTATGGTCGGGCCTGACCATCAGCGCCAGCCAGAGCATCAGCATCGCCTTTGTAGTGACGGCCAGCTATAGACCCCATGCCACCACGCTCCGCTGGTTCCTCCACAACGATCACTACCAGGCGGTCATCGCTACCACCGCAGGGATAAGCGTGGTGACAGGCAGCGCCGTGACCACCACGGTACGGGCCATTGGAGCCTATCTGCCCACCATCCAGAGGAACAACGTCATCACGCCGTAAGGGGTCGGGCGGGGCTGCTCCACACGTCCAACGGGCGAGGTTGTAGAAGCCTCGCCCGTTTTGTATCAGCAGAGCAGACACGGATTAGGATCACGGATTTCACGGATTGGAGTCGCGGATTCCACAAAGAATCGGTGAAGAAAATCCGTGTTGGCTGCGGCGGGCAATCGTCCTTGTCAGAAAGGGAAAAATATGGTATCCTCTGATTGGAGGAGAGATCAAAAGCGAGAACGAAGGAGTATGCAATGTCAACCAAAGACTTTCCGGGCAGGGGCAAAGTAGCCATCCTCAAAACCCATCCTGACACCGTGCTGGAGGACTACCGCCGCCTGATGCACCTAGCCGGCTATCAGGAAGCCCTGCCCCAAGATAAAGAGACGATCCTCAGGATCAACATCTCCTGGCAACAGTGGTATCCGGCCTGTTCCACCGTCCCCTGGCAATTGGAAGGGGTCATCAAGACCATGCTGGCCGACGGCTACCAGGGTTTAATCGCCGCCCAAAACCGTACCGTGGTGGTGGACGCCTACGTCGCGGAGCGCAACAACAAGCACAAGCTGGTGGTCGAAAAATACGGTTTGCGCAACGTCCATCTCTACGAGCCGCAGGTGGAATGGGTGCACTACGAACCTGAAGAGCCCTTCCTGGCGCTGCACGACGTCTATCCCGAAGGGCTTAAAATCCCCAAGATGTTCATCGGGCGCAACGTGATCCAGTTCCCTACGGTCAAGACCCACGTGTTCACCACCATCACCGGGGCGATGAAAAATGCCTTTGGCGGGTTGCTCTCGAACAGGCGGCACTGGACACACGGCGTCATCCACGAAACCCTGGTCGATCTGTTGAGCATCCAGCAGGATATCCACCCCGGCATTTTTGCCGTCATGGATGGTACCTTTGTGGGCGACGGGCCCGGCCCGCGCGCCATGCGCGTCTTTGAGAAGAACATCATCCTGGCTTCGGCCGACCAGGTAGCCATCGACGCCCTCTCGGCCTATATTCAGGGCTTCGATCCCCTGAACATAGGCTTCATCCGCCTGGCCCACGAACGAGGGTTGGGAGTGGGCGACATGCGCGATATCGAGGTGGTGGGAGACGTGGACATCGAGAAGATTCGCTGGCAGGCCGAGACGGGCGATACCTTCGCCAGCCGGGGACAGAAGCTCATTTACTACGGCCCCCTGAAGCCCTTCGAGAACTTCCTGTTACGCACTCCGCTGGTACCCTGGTCGTATCTGGCTTCGCGGGGCTATTTCGATGGTTTCTGGTATCCCTGGGTCGGTAACAGGCGGGTACAGGCGGCCCTGAACACCAAATGGGGGCGATACTTTGCCCGGTACGGCGACGTTCCAGCGATCACCGAGCCCCTTTACCAGCCCTGGATGATGGGCCTGATTGCGCTGGGGGCCGGGCTTATGACCTTAGGCTGGTTGCGGTTGCGGGGGCGGAAGAGGAAAGGATAATTGCGTCCCCGATGGTCTGATCGAGCGTGTGATTTCAAGATGCCGCCGCCATCTTTGCAGGCCCAATCGGAGTAATGAGCCATACCATATATAGGCTCAAAACGCTGAGCGAGCCAACATCTAGTGGTTTCTCTCGCGGCCAAAGGGCTGATGAAGACCAGGCAAGCAAAAGCAAGCGAAAATCAGCTATTGACATGGGACGCATTTCGTGGTATACTAAAGTCAACTTTCAGCAATAAACTGTGCATTTGTATCCTTACGGCTTTGCGGAGCGGAGCGGCTACGCCCCTTGTTGTCTTTTCATAAATTGATCTGGCTCTGGCTTACTCCACCTGCCTGAGGGGAGGAGAGCAGCGATGACATATGTTGTCGTCATGACCGGGGCCAGCGAAGACAGTGGGGGTGTAAAGCTTTGGTAATCTCTGAGAAAGATAAATGAAAGGAGGGAAAGAAAAGGTTACTTACACCGGTTTATTGTTAAGGAGGTAAAGAAAAGGTACAACAGGCGACTGTCAAGAAAGACCAGACGAGATAGAACAGTTGACTGTTCTTGTACAAGAAGGAGGAAAGTTATGCGTAAAACAAAAGACAATGCTAAATTCCCCTCAGGTTTATCTATTCTAATCGTCGTGGGCCTGGCCCTGGTTATGCTGCTTGCGGCCAGACCTACCGTCTGGGCTACGGGAGAGCAACAGACTATACCTACTATACCTACTATACCGACCATACCCTCTCCACTGACCATCACCAAGACCGACTGTCCTGATCCGGTGGAGCCAGGCGCTATTCTCAACTACACCATCGTGGTCGCTGCCGTGGCCCCTGTCGTACCGGACGGGCCAGCAGACGAGTGGGCGGGGGCAGGGCAGGTTAGCTCTCGGCAGACCCTCCCTTACGGCATAGTGGTGACCGACGTCGTGCCGGCTAACACCACTTTCTCCAGCGCCGATAGCGGCGGCACGTACATCAGCGCCACAAACATGGTGGTCTGGTCGGGCCTGTCAATCACCGCCGGCGAGAAGATCACTGTACAGCTCAATGTCCGGGTCGCCCAAGGTCTATCCGTGGGAACGGTTCTCGAGAACGCCTACTACGGGGCGATGGTAACAAACACCGCGGGAGTGAGTGCTACGGTGGGTGTCCCGGTCACCACTACGGTGGCGTGGAACCCTCTGAGGCTGCCTCTCATTCGGAAGTAAGAGCCGAGTATAGCTGTAGCTGCTCCAAACATCTGGCGGGCGAGGTTTCAGGACCTCGCCCGTTTTTGTTGTTGGGGAGGTCTTTTTCCTGCTTTCACACAAACCACCTCCCGGGTATCTTGTCCAACGTTTCCTGGCAAGAAGTCCGCCAGGAAAGCCCTTGCTCCTGGCTTCGGCAATGACGGCGACGACAACGACGCAAGCGAATTTGTCAATTTGGCCGAATGTGTGTATAATTCAGGGCACGTCGGATTGGGCACACCCTGTTTTAGTCTCAAAGAGACAGATAATGGTACATTATATGGCCTGGAGTCTAGATAGGGAAATTAGCCCCGGCAACATGCAAGGGGGGTGATAAGGATGAGAGCCAGAAACAAGCCGACCGGGCGAGAGCGGGAGAAGTTGGAGAGAGAACGTGAAGAAACCCAGCGCAAGCTCGAACGGATGCGAGAGTATTTGAAGTACGAGATAGATGCCAGCGCTGACGAAGGCGATCCCGATATCTACGAGCGAGAGAAAAATCTGGCTCTGGTTCAAAGTCTGGAGCGTAAATTGGATTCCATTACCCACGCCCTCCGCCTGTTTGAGGCCGGTATGTATGGCATCTGCGAGAGGTGCGGGGAGACGATAGACCCGGCTCGTCTGGAGGCGCTGCCGGACGCTACTCTGTGCCTCAAGTGCAAGACTGAGGTGGAGAGGTTGGCTAAAAAAAGAAGAATGGTAGGATCAGGGCCTTTTTGACAACCGGCTCGATTTCTGCTAAAATACACCAGTGATGTCCAAGGTATGCTTCAGAGAGCAAATTTTTCCCCAGGGGAAGAGTTTGCCCCTGAGAGCGTATGGTCGGTGGGTTAGATCCGTCCCGGGGACAATCTAACCCTATTTTTGCGCTCTACAATTCTCTATGAGGAGGGTTATAATGAGTAAATGTACCGAAATCCGCTGGCATGGGCGGGGCGGACAAGGGGTGGTCACCGCCGGAAAACTTTTGGCCGATACCGCGCTGGGGACCGGCCAGTATTTCCAGGCTTTTCCTGACTACGGGCCGGAACGGATGGGCGCGCCTATTCGGGCCTACACCCGTCTCAGCCCGGAACCTATTGACCTGCATTGCCAGATCGAGGACCCGGATATTGTCCTGGTCCTGGACCCCACCCTGCTGGGCACAGTCCACGTGGCCGAAGGCCTCAAGGAGGATGGCATTTTGCTGGTCAACACCAACCAAACCCCGGCCCAAGTACGCGAGACTCTGGGTTTCACTACTGGCCGGGTTTGCACCGTGAACGCCAGCCAGATCGCCATCGATATTCTGGGGCGGGAGATCACCAACACCCCCATGCTGGGCGCCTTCGCCAAGGTCACGGGCCTGTTCAGTCTCGATGAAATCATCGAGCAGACCCGCCACCGCTTTGGCAAGAAGTTGCGGGCCGAAATCGTCGAAGCTAACGTGGAGGCCATCAAGCGGGCGGCCAACGAGGTGCAGACAGAATGACACCAGGTCAGGACTCAAAAAAATCCAAAATTTCAAGGAGGTAAAGTCGTGAGCGACCTTAAAGGGTGGAAAGACATCCCTATCGGGGGGGTAGTCCTGGAGGCCGGCAGCACTGTCGAGTACAAAACCGGCACCTGGCGAGCCTTCCGGCCTATCAGGGATGTGGAAAAATGCACCAATTGTTTGCTCTGCTGGGTTTATTGCCCGGATTCGAGCATTCTGGTTGAAGATGAAAAGATGACTGGCTTCGACCTGGATCACTGCAAGGGGTGCGGCGTCTGCGCCAGTGTATGCCCGGTTAGTTGCATTGAGATGGTCGAAGAATGGAAATTTCAGGAAGAGAAATAAGGGCTTCTGATCCCCTACTTTGAGGAGGAACACATAATTATGAGCGAATTCATGGCTTTGGACGGCAACTCGGCTGTGGCCGAGGCCATGCGCCAGATCAATCCTGATGTGGTGGCCGCCTATCCCATTACTCCGCAGACTTCTACGGTACAGACCTTTTCCCAGTTTGTAGCCGATGGGAAGGTGGACACCGAGTTCGTCACCGTAGAGAGCGAGCACAGCGCCATGAGCGCCTGTGTGGGGGCCTCGGCCGCCGGGGCGCGGGTGATGACCGCTACGGCGGCCAACGGGTTGGCCCTGATGTGGGAGATCGTCTACATCGCTTCCTCCACCCGCCTGCCCATCGTCATGCTGGTGGTCAACCGCGCCCTGTCGGGTCCCATCAACATTCACTGCGACCATTCCGACAGTATGGGAGCACGAGATGCGGGCTGGATTCAGATCTTCTCCGAGAACCCCCAGGAATCCTACGACAACATCATCCAGGCGATCCGCATCGCCGAACATCCCGACGTCCTTTTGCCGGTGATGGTCATGCACGATGGGTTCATCACCAGCCACGGCCTGGAGCGGGTGGAAATCTATGATGACGATAAGGTCAAAAAATTTATAGGCACCTACACCCCCCAACTGCCCACCATGCTGGACATCGATCATCCCGCCACTTACGGCCCCTTCGACTTCTACGACTACTACTTCGAGCACAAGCGTCAGCAGGTGGAGGGTATGTCCCACGCCAAAGACGTTATCCTTCAGGTGGGCCAGGAGTTTGGTGAGCAGTTTGGCCGTCAGTACGGCCTGTTCGAGACCTACCAGTTGGACGACGCCGAGGTGGCCGTGGTGGTTCTGTCTTCTGCGGCGGGCACCACCAGGTCGGTGGTCGATAACCTGCGGGCGCAGGGACTCAAGGTCGGGATGCTGAAACCACGCGTTTTCCGTCCTTTCCTGGCCCAGGAATTGGTCGATGCCCTGCGACACGTCAAGGTCGTGGGCGTGATGGACCGCTCCATCTCTTTCGGAGCGATGCACGATAGCGGGCCACTGTTCCTGGAACTGTGCGCCGCCCTCAAGATATACGATAGCCAGACGCCGATAGTCGATTACATTTTCGGCCTGGGGGGGCGGGACATCGTTCCTTCCCAGATCGAAAGCGTCTTCCGTGACCTGCTGAAAATCGCCGACACGGGGGAAGTGGAGAATCTGGTCACTTATCTGGGTGTTCGAGAATAAAGATGAGGAGTATATACAATGGCCACTAAACTCAATTTGAAAGAGTTATCCAAAAAAGAGGATCGGCTGGCTCCAGGACACCGTCTGTGTGCCGGGTGCGGCGCTCCTATTATCATGCGCCAGATTCTATTGGCTATCGACGAGCCGGTGGTGCTCACCAACGCCACCGGCTGTCTGGAGGTGAGCAGCACCTATTATCCTTCCACGGCCTGGCGTGTGCCCTGGATGCACAATGCCTTTGAGAACTCAGCGGCCACCGCCAGCGGCATCGAGGCGGCCTATCGTTCGCTGGTCAGGCAGGGCAAAATCGAGGACCGGGACGTCAAGTTCATCGCCATCGGGGGCGATGGCGGCACCTATGACATCGGCCTCCAGTCCCTTTCCGGGATGCTGGAGCGCGGCCACAGGGTGATGTACGTCTGTTACGACAACCAGGCCTACATGAATACCGGCATCCAACGGTCGGGAGCAACCCCCTATGGAGCGCACACCACCACCTCCCCGGCCGGTTCGGTCGTCCCCGGCAAGAGACAGTTTCACAAGGACCTGACGGCCATCGCCGTGGCCCACAACGTCCCCTACGTGGCCCAGGCTTCGCCCCATCGCTGGAAAGACCTGATGCAAAAAGCTCGCAAAGGGGTGGCCGCCGATGGTCCGGCTTTCCTGAACGTGATTGCCTCCTGCAACCGGGGCTGGCGACACGACACCGGCGAGACCATCGAGCTAAGCAAGCTGGCAGTGGACACCTGTTTCTGGCCCCTGTTCGAGGTGGAGAACGGGGAGTGGAAGCTGAACTACAAGCCCAAGAAAAAGTTGCCCATCGCCAGTTGGCTCGAACGTCAGGGACGATTCCGACACCTCTTCCGCCCCGAAAACGAGCACATCATCGGCGAACTCCAGGCCGAGGTGGACCGCCGCTGGGAGCGACTGTTACGCCTGTGCGGCGAGGCTTAAATCACACACCTGGGCATTCAAAATTTAGCCACAGAGAGCACAGAGTGCGCAGAGGTTTCTCTGAGTTCTCCGTGTCCTCTGTGGCTTTTTAATCGTAACAGTATTTTTCAATTCCCTTAGAGTTGACCTATGAGATGTTTTGTTTTATAATTATTTGCAGGGAACAAGGGATATTATAGCACCGTAGGAGGTGTTCATAATGACTTTTCAACGCATTACCGTAAACCCTGAAATTTGCAGCGGTAAACCTTGTATTCGAGGTTTACGCTTCCCTGTTTCGCGCCTGCTTGGCCTGCTGGCTGCTGGTGAAACTCCAGAGTCAATCTTAACATCATATCCCTACCTGGAGCCGGAAGATATTCAAGAAGCGCTGCATTACGCTGCTTTTTTAGCTGATGAGCAAGTCGTAGAGTTTGCTCAATGAAAGCTCTCCTCGATATGCCAGTTTCCTCCCTGCTACTTGACGTGCTCCACGCCCACGGACATGAGGGTGTCCATGCTCATCAAATCGGCAAAGACCGGGCCTCAGATAGCGAGCTATTGGAGATAGCTCGTCGTGAAGACCGCGTGGTTATCACAGCAGATTTGGATTTCCCCCGGCTGTTAGTGCTCAGTTCGGCGGAGGGGCCAGGCGTAATTTTATTTCGAGGCGGCAATTACTCCGATAGTGAGATGTGCCATTTGCTGGAACGAGTGTTAAAAGAAGCGCCACCAGAAATTCTGAAAAGTTCCATTTGCGTTGTGGACAAAAAACGCATCCGCCTCACTCAACTACCGCTAAATCGCAGACCTTAAAGGGCAGCGGTTTAAGAGTTCCTATGCGCAGCGCATACCAGCGGCTAGCCTCTCAGCCCTTCCCTGACCTTTTGTAGAGTGGCGTCCCAAAGATAGCCCGTAAAAATAGCGGTGGGCCAATCCTTGATGGCGCCGCCGGTATATTTGACGTAAAGCCAGGTCAGGAAGCCCACTATCACAGAAGCCAGAGCCACACTGACGTAAGGTCTGGCAAGCTCCCACAATATTTGCCCCCAGCTCTTTTCTGCGGCGATGCTGATCTCCTCTGGACTTTTGGGCCTCAATATGCTCACGGCAATGGGCACCAGCGCGCTCAAAAGGACGCCAACTATTATACCGATCAACGACTCCCAATCCGACATGATAGATCCCCTCCTTTGATCTTGCTATTTGCTGATAGGTTCATTATATTGGAGCTTTAGATTTTTGTCAAAGGGAACTAAAATGGTGCGTCCTTGACGCTCACCACCGTTTGTGGTATCATTTCATTGTTCTCTCTATCATCGGTTGGCCGAACGAGCCAGACAAGAAACCCTCAGTCTCAACCAGTTCGTGGCTACCGCTCTGGCCCAGATCGCAAACCGAGAGTAAGATAAGGATGAAGGCCCATGATCTTTCAATATCATCCAGACACGGATATGCTTTACATCAAACTTGCTGATGGGGCAAGTATGGAATCTGAAGAAGTTGCGCCTGGCATCGTGCTCGACTTTAACGAGCATAACCAGGTTATCGGGATAGAGATTGAGGACGCCAGTATGTTCATTGATCTATCACGAGTGGAAGTGCTAGCCTTACCTGTTGCTCACTTGAGCTTCAGTGAGAAAGGGTAATAACATTACTCACCTATCCATATCTCTCCCAACACCACCCTGTCCCCCATAGCCTCTCCCCCGGCCTCGAAGGCCGGGAGGCGCGCCCCGCTGGCCTCCTCGTACATCCCAATCTCGACCACGTACCGGCCCGGCGGCGCATCGGCCCGCACCGGGAGACGGTAGGTGTCGCTCAGATATTCTCCCGGCTGCCAGCCGCTGGTAGGCGGGTCGGGGAACTTATCCTGCTGGCCCCAAATGTGGCCCGCCTGGTCTACCAGGTGGGTGAAGACCTTGTAACTTTTATCCATAGAATGCAAAGCCTGCCAGTAAAGGGTCAGGGAGAGCGTCTGGCCGGGCGAGAGATGATCGGCGCTTAAGTCGTAGCCCACCAGCCCCACCCCCTGGCCCAGACGCGCTTCCAGGGGATGCTGGATGTTCTGGGGCCGCTCGAAGAGAGCCGGACGGCCCTGAACGGCCACCGTCGCCAGGGTGAAATAATCCTCCCCGCAGAAAAACCATAGTCCCGATCTTCGCCTCAGCCGCGAGCGGTCGGCGGCGCGGTATAAGCCCACGACGAGACGATATCGCCCGGCCGGCGCGCCAGCCGGAAGCAGCAGGTCGTGAGGGTCGCGCACGATCTCTTCTCGCCTCCAGCCAGAGGTCGGGTAGCGGCCTGCTACTGGCCCAGACTCCTCCGCCGCCTGCCAGACTCCCTCGTCGTCCAGCAGCTCTATAAAAACGACGTAGTCTGCCAGATTGTCGGCCAGCGCTCGCCAGAAAAGATCGACGGTCAACTGACCGCCTGGCTCGACGGTCAGGGCCGACAGGTCGTAGCCCATAAGCTCCACCTGGTGGGCGAAGTTGGCCCTGGCCGCATAGGTCATGGCTGGCGCTCCCCTGGCAGTCGGGGGGCAGCTGATTTCTACAGAACCTATCCCGATCCAGGGACCCTGGTCGCGCGCCTCCAACGCCTTCCCCGTGTGCGGATCGTACATCCCCACTTTCAACTCGTACCGGCCAGGCGGCGTACCGGGGGGCACGGTCAGACGCAAGGGATGGCGGACGACCTGCCCCACGGCCCAACGCGCAGGGCCGTAGAGCGGGCCTGAAGGCACCTCGTCCACCTGGGCCCACAGACGACCCTGCGGCCCGAAAAGGCCACAAACGACGTGATAATCCCGCTTTGGGGCCAGCCGAGGCTCCCAATACAGGGCCAGGTCGAGGGCCTCGCCTGCCGCCACAGAGTTTAGCGCTGCTTCGTAGCCTGCCAGGGTCAGCTCGTCGTCCAGGCTGAGGTCGAGGGTGTGGGTGGGGGACGATTGGCGATTGGTGAGATAGCCCTGCGCCCTGACGTTGCTCTCCCCGCTGAAAACCCGATCGTCGAATTTCAGGCCGTGCTCGTCGAGCCAGGCGCGGACGAAGCCGTCCACATCGACTACGGTGTCGTAAGCGCGCAGCACCCACAGGCGAGGGTGGGCGGCAAAGACTCGCTCCAGGGCGTGGGCCGTCTCCTGTTCGCTGGTAGCGTAGAAATCCGAAGCCGCATCGCCCCACCCCAGGCCGGGGTCGCCGCCAATGGAGCCTGTTTGCAAGACCACCAGGCCCTCTCTGTCCGTCGCCACGTAATCCACCAGCCGCCCCCGCCAGGCGATGTCGTCATCTCCCCGGTAATAATAGAGAAAAGTGGGGTAAACGTACCCGGCGTTGACGAGCACGGCGTCGCCAAGCCGGTAGCCCTGGACGATGTGGCTCACTGCGGCGCGGTAATCGTCGCTGGCGTATTGGCTATCGAAGTGAAAGCGGTAGAAAGAATAGCCCAAAGCAGCCACCACGATGGCCGCCCCCAGGAGGGCTATGGGCCGGGAGCGTCCGGCCAGCCAGGCCAGTCCCGCCGCCAACAGTACGTAGAAGGCCGGCGAGTAAGTGAAAACGTAGCGGATGTGGAAAAGCGGCGTCCAGAAGGAAGCCAGATAAATGAGGGCCAGCGGCCCAAAAGTGTGGCCCAAAAGCAGCAGGCCAGAGCCCGGTGAGCGGCGAAGGAAACCCAGAATGTAAATGGCCGCTATAATTAGCAATACCGGCCAGACCGCCCCCGGCGACACAGATTGCCCCAGAGCCAGAGCTGACCACGACTCGACGACCACCGTCCAGACAGAGGTGAAGGCCCGCCAGGGAGGGACGGGCGGATCAAGGGCCTGGCGCAAAGCGATGGGCAGCCAGGGCAGGTAGAGTACCACGACGGCCAGTTGGGCCAGGCTCCATTTCCGAATCCACTTCCAGGGCCGCCGCCGAGCGACGATCCAGCAGCCCACGTAGAGATTGATGAAAATGAGCAGAAAGGCGAAATAATAAAGGACGTAGAGACCCAGCACGGCGCTCAAAACGTATCCGAGCCAGGGGCCTAAGCTCGTACCATGCCGCAGTTGGAGCAGATAGTGGAGGGTCAGCAGGCCCAGGCAGGCCCCCAGGGTATACATCCGTATCTCCTGGGAGTACCATACATTGTAGGGGGAGAGAGCTACCGCCCCGGCGGCCAGCAACCCCACCACAGGATCGTAGAGACGCCGCCCCAGGCGATAAACCAGAGGGACAAGCAACACCCCAAAAATGAGGGACAGGAAGGCCGCCGCGAACTCGCTGGAGCCTGCCGCTCTGATCCAGAAATGCAGCAGGTAATAGTAGAGAGGAGGATGGATGTCGCCGGCCGTGTGAGCGGTCAGGGCTGGCAGACTCCTGGCTGCCAGGTGGAGACTGACCGCTTCGTCGTACCAGATGCTCTGATAGCCGAGCCTGTAGAGGCGCAAGGCGCAGCCCCCCAGAATGATGCCGAGCAATATTGCCCGCCGCCTCCCACCGAGATGGTTTTTGTCCACCGCTCTTTTATCCTTCCAGACTGCTGGTGTTTTATCTTAGCACACTCCGTGCATTCCGGCAACCTTGACAACGCCCTCCAAAATGCTATAATGACACGACACAATTTGAAGACAAAGTGATCCAGGAGACCTTACGAGACCATTTTGACCTGACAGAGAATGGTGATTAAGGAGGAGTAGACCATGCGCGCCGTGATTCAGCGTGTCCGCAGGGCGAGCGTGGCCGTCGAGGGCGAGGTGGTGGGCGCTATCGGGCCGGGCCTGGTCATCCTGCTCGGCGTGGGCCAGGCTGATACCAGGGCCGAAGCCGACAAACTGGCCCACAAGATAGCTCACCTGCGCATCTTCGCCGACGCACAGGGTAAGACCAACCTTTCAGCCCTGGATGTAGAGGCCGAGGCCCTGGTCATTTCCCAGTTCACGCTGTACGCCAACTGCCGCAAGGGGCGCCGACCGAGCTTCACCGAGGCCGCTCCGCCTGAGCTGGCCGAACCGCTGGTGGAGCATTTTGTGATCAGGCTCCAGGAAGAGGGCATTAAGCGGATGGAGACGGGCGTTTTCGGGGCCTTGATGCTGGTGGAAATTCACAACGACGGGCCAGTGACTATCATCCTGGATACAGACAGCCTGTGAGTTTGGAGGTATTACATGAAGACTCGTCCCTATCCCGGTGAGAGGGCTTTTGCGGGAGTGATCCCGGCTCTTTTGACTCCGCTCCTGGAGGGCGGACAGGGCGTGGACGAAAAAGCTCTGGAGCAGGTGTGCGCCTTCCTGATAGAACGAGGAGCGCATGGACTTATGCCCTGCGGCACGACCGGCGAAGGGCCACTTTTGAGCCTGGAGGAACGGAAACGGGTGACTGAAGTGGTGTTAGAGGTCGCCAGGGGGCGGGCGTTTGTGATCGCCCACGTAGGAGCGGCCACCACTCAGGAGACCGTAGAGTTAGCCCGACACGCCCACGACAGAGGAGCAGATGCCTGTTCTATCGTCACCCCTTATTATTATCGCCTGGAAGAAGAGGCCCTGATCGCTCACTTCTCCAGGGTGGCCGACAGCCTGCCAGATTTCCCCATCTTTCTATACAACATCCCTCAAAACACCGGCAACAACCTCTCGCCCCAGGCGGTACGGACTCTGGCCGAAAGGTGCGCCAACGTGGTCGGCATTAAGGATAGCAGCGGGGACATGGGCCAACTCCTCAGCTACCTGGAGGTGCGGGGCGGGGCGTTCAACGTGATCGTAGGGAGCGACGGCTTGATCTTCCCGGCCCTGAGCATGGGAGTCCGCGCCTCGGTCTCAGGCAACGCCAACGTCTTCCCAGAGGTGTTTGTGGCCCTGTTCGCAGCCTTCCAGAAAGGCGATTATGCCGCCTGCCAAACCCTTCAGAAAAAGATCAACGCCATAGCCAGACTGATGGGCTATGGCCGAGACCTGTCCCTTTTCAAAAAGATGCTGGAGCGGCGAGGGGTTCGGGGCGGAGATGTGCGAGCGCCTTTGCCGCAAGCGACTCCAGACCAGGTGGAAGCCTGCGCCAGAGCCTTGCGCCAGTTGGGTATTGACTTGGCGTAGCTATGGGGGTATAATTAAATTAGCCTACAATGTCATGGAGTGCCTGAAAGAAAAGAAGCTGGAAGCAAACTGCGACCTGTCTCTTGATAAGGAGGTGATGTCTATCAGTTGTACTGTTGATAAGTGAAATGGTTTGTAAACCACCTGTTCACAAATCTTTCGAGGAGGAAGGAGGATTTAGAAAATGCTGGATGGTAAAATCAAGCGCAGAGATTTCTTGAAACTGAGCGCGGCCACTATGGCCACCATGACCCTGGGCCGCTCATTGGCTTTTGCTCAGCCGCTCTCGCTCTGGATGAACACCCTGTTTCATGGCGGTGACGCCCAGGCCATGGAAAGGATCATCCAAAAGTTCAACGAGGAGCAGAAGGAGCAGGCGTTCATCTCCCTGACGCAGGGCCAGTGGGAGGTGTACTACAGCCAGTTGTTCAACTCCGTGGTGGCTGGTAATCCGCCCCAGATTGGCATCTGCCATACCACCAACCTGCCTGAGGTGGATGCCGCTTTGACCCACCTGGAGGAATCCCCGGCGGGCAATCTTCTGGAGGTAGCGGGGATCGAAGCCGACAATTATCTCCCCGCGCTGTGGGAGGGCGGGGTGTACAACGGGGTGCGCTACCTGATCCCGCTGGACAGCCACATGTGGGGGACGTGGTACAACAGGAGCCTGTTCGAAGAAGCAGGGCTGGACCCGGATAACCCTCCCGATAACATGGAGGATTTCGAGGCGGCCTGCAACGCCATCATGGAGACGGGCAAACGCGCCTTCTTCGCCGCCGACCTGGGGGCCCCCAGACACATCCGCCGCGCCTGGTGCATCTTCCTGTGGCAGATGGGCGGCGAACTGTTCGACGAAGGTTACACCAAAGCCACCTTCAACGACGACATCGGAGTGGCCGCCCTGGATTTCCTGGTCAGCACGGTCACGCCCACCGATGGCAAGGTGATGGGCACCGACACGCCGGGCAAGGGCTGGAACGAGCCAGGCTCCGACGGCAACAAGCAGTTTACAGCCGGCGAACTGGGGATGCTCTGGGTCGGCAACTGGTTCTACTGGACGGCTAAGGAAAGCGGCGTCGATTTCGACTTCCACTACATCCCCAAATTGTTCGATAAACGGGTGACGTGGGGCAACAGCCACAACCTGGTCATCCCCTTGCAGGCCAGCGGCGTCTCGGACGAGGTATACGTCGCTGCCATCAAGGCCATCAAGTGGATCAACGAGAACTCCGATATCTGGGGCATCTACGGCGGACACATCCCCGCTTACAAGCCCGTGTTCGAGAGCGCAGAGCTACAGGCGTCCGACACCTGGAAGACGTGCCTCAAGAAGTTCGTCGATATGGCCGCCGCCGAAGAGGATGGCGGCCTGGACGCCTTCCGCTACGACGTCTTCCACCCCAAGATTTCCAAGATTCTGGCCGCCATGGACCCGCTCATCGAAGAAGCTTTCAACGGCACGATGTCCCCGCCGGACGCTTTAGCCCAAGCCGAAGAGAACGTGAACGCGGTGCTGGCCGAATAATCCAGACAGGACGAAACGGAGAGGCCCGGCCATCTAATATTGGCCGGGCCTCCTTAAAGGCAGATTTCAATGAAAATAGACGAGCTTGTGGAATTCTTCGATACCCACGATATGGGCGAGTATTGGGATCAAATGCCTGAAGCTCATTTCGATATTGACATCAGGAGCAGAAGGCATATCTTCACCATTGACGCAGAGATCGCCGATAAATTGACCGAGATCGCTAGGTCGAAGCAGATACCTTCCGAGGCGCTCATCAATGAATGGTTGAGAGAGAAAATCATGGGAGAGGTCTGAAGAGCGATGGAGCAGGTGAAAGTATTCTACGACCGGGCAGGCAACACACTCACGGTCTGGTTTGGCGATCCTGAAGATGAATACGTCTGCGAAGAAACCGGCGATGAGGTAATCTTGATGAAGGATCGGACAGGGCGGGTGATCGGCTTCGAGAAGCTCAACTTTTCTCTGCCCACCTCGGAAAAATTACGGATTGCATTTGAGGCCGTCGGTTGATAGTGGAAGGGGGATATGGCTTCCAACCTGATTTGTTCGTTGCGGGGGCATGACTGGAGTGAATGGACTGAACAGTCTCCAAACTCGTGTGATTGGGTCAGGATTTGTCGTCGCTGCGGCGCTGAGGAGAGACAGCAGCACGACTGGAGTGAATGGCAGTATCGTGGTTTTGTGAGAGTTGGCGATTGGGAGCACGAGTTGCCGACCGAAGCGTTCAGGACCTGTCGTCGCTGTGGGGCTGAGGAAAGTCGTCAGATGTCTTTCTGGTAGTTATATCGTGGTGAGTGAGGTTCATCCGTATGGAAAGTGAGCAAACCGTGAAGCAACTTGACAACCTTCTATCGCCGAACCAACGGCAGGCTTTGGCCGAGGTGCGTCGCAGGCTGTTGGGCGATCCCGATATCGAAGTCGAGGAAATCGTGCTGTATGGCTCCGTCGCCCGCGGGGAGGCGGATGAGGAATCCGATCTCGATCTGCTGGTGGTGACGGCCAGGCCACTCAGCCGGACTGAAAGTCACGAGAAGATAACCCACGTTGTGTTCGAGGTGAATCTACGTTTCGACACAAACGTCAGCACCCTGGTAGTTGATCGCCACGAGTGGGAGACTGGTCTTATAGCGGTTCTGCCCATTCGAGAAGAAATCCTGCGCGATGGTGTACCATATTTCAGGCGAAATCCTTCGAGACGGAGTATCAGTATGAACACTGATGAACAGCGCGCCGAAGCAGTGCGCCGCTTTTGGGCCATGGCCCAGGAAAGCCTGGCCTCTGCCAGGCTCGTACTCGAAGCTGGTCATTATACATCCGCCCTCAACCGCATTTACTACGCTGCATTTTATGGAGTGAGTGCTGTGCTTCTTGAGCGTCGGTTGTCTTTCAAAAAGCATTCTGGAGTTCGCACCGCGCTTCATCGAGATCTTATCCAGCCTGGATTACTTGATTCAAAGTGGGGCAAGTTTTACGACGATCTTTTCCGGGATCGTCATGCAGGGGATTACAATGCGTTCGCTTCATTCGACCGCGAGTACATAGAGTCTCACCTTGCCCGCTGCACCCGGTTCCTGGCCGAACTTCGTCCCCTGATCACCTCGTTACCGCAGGAGTGACATTAGTGTTCAACAAGGTATCATCCTTCCTGAAAAGAACAGGCATCGCCGCCGAGGTGGAGGGAATTTTGTTCATCCTCCCTTACGCCGTGTTCTGGCTGCTTTTCCTGGTCTGGCCTCTCATTTATGGCTTTTACATCAGCCTGTTCAAGTGGGACCCTTTGCGTGGCTCGAAGTTCCTGGGCTTCGGCAACTACGCGGCTCTCTTCCGCGACCCCAGGTTTTGGAACGCTTTTTTCAACACCTTCGAGTTTGCCCTCATTGCCATTCCTTTGATCGTCGTCCTGGGGCTGGCCTTCGCTCTGCTGATGAAAGGGGCCAAGGTTATAGGCAGCCAGTTTGTAGAGGCCAGTTTTTTCTTCCCCTACCTGCTGACCGTCTCCATCGTAGCCATAGTATGGGAGTGGCTTTTCGACCCCGACTTTGGCCTGATCCTGGAATATCTGTCCGGTTTGGGGCTGAACCCGCCGGTCTTTTTGAACGATAAGCTGTGGGTCATACCGGCCATCGCCTTTACCACGGCCTGGTGGCTGGCGGGCTACAGGATGGTCATCTTCAGGGCCGCCCTGGAGGACATACCACAGGAATTATACGAAGTGGCCGAGCTGGACGGGGCCACCTGGCTGCAAAAACTGTGGTGCATCACCCTGCCGCTACTGAAACCGGCCATCTTATTTGCCGTGGTCCTGACTGCCATCTCCGGGTTCAGGGTCTTCGGCCAGGTGTTGATGATGACCGATGGCGGGCCGGGCACGGCTTCTGAGGTATTGGCCCTCTACCTGTACCGCTACGGCTTCACTTTCCTGGAGATGGGCCAGGCAGCGGCCACCGGCTTCGTTTTGCTTTTGATCGTGCTGGCCGTAACTTTGATCAGCTTCAGGCTACTGGGCTTTGAATCAGAATTGAGGTGAGAGACAGGCAATGAAGGAAGGGGTGGCAAAGAAGGTCCTCAAACACCTGTTTTACTATGCCCTGGCGCTCTTATGGCTCGTTCCTATACTATGGATGGCAGATACGGCTTTTAAGCCTTCGCCGGAGATATTTGTCCACCCGCCCAGGTGGCTCCCTTCTTACCTTACCCTGAAGCACGTGCGCGGCATCCTGACCGACTGGCCTTTTGTCGAATGGGTGATAAACAGCTTCGTGGTAGCCAGCAGCGCCACCCTGATATCCCTGGTAGTCTCGGTCTTGGCCGGGTTTTCCTTTGCCCGGCTGCGCTGGCGGGGACGGGACATCATATTTGTGATCTTTCTAAGCTCCATGCTGATACCCTGGGAGGTCGAGGTGGTGCCCCTGTATTTCATAATGAACAAATTTCGCCTGCTCAACACCCGGCCTGGGGTTTTTCTTCCCTTCGTGGCTATGCCCATCGGCATTTTCCTGCTCAGGCAGTTTTTCATCAACATCCCCGTAGAGCTGGAGGATGCGGCCCGGATAGACGGCTGCGGCAGCCTGGGAGTGCTGTGGCACGTCACTTTGCCGGTGTCCAAACCGGCGCTGGTGGCTTTAGGCATCTACATGTTTATCTTCTCCTGGAACGAGTTCTTGTGGTCCCTGATTTCTTTGCAAAGCCCGCAGATGTTGACCCTGCCCATTGGCCTGAAGCTCATTCGTGGGGTGCACGATATGGAATATGGTCTGTTTATGGCCGGCTCCTTCCTGGCCTCCTTACCGGCTTTGCTGATATTCCTGGTGCTTCAAAGGAGGATCATCAAAGGGATAGCCATGACCGGCGGCATCAGAGGGTAGGATAAGGCCCGTCAACAAACCTGGACCTCAATTGCCCATCTATCAACTGAAAGACGAATTTGCCGTTGAAGGCGGGATCGAGAAAAGGGAAATCCAGCCGGGAGTGGCCTCCCCGACTTTCTTTACGCAAACTGGCGGCCCTGACAATGACCTCTCCTACAGTGACCATATTTTTCAACGAGAGAGCCATCTGAAGCTGGCCGGGGCTGGAGAGATAGATGTCACTCAGCCTGTCCTTTACGGCCTTCAATTCCTCCAGAGCTTCCTGCAAGGAAGCCGCGCTGCGGGCCACCAGCACCTTCTCCCACATCGCCTGCTGAATGCGTCGGTGGGCTTCTTCGGCGCAGAAGCCAGAGTCTCGCTTCCGCACCGCCTCAACCTCTTTTTGGGTCTGGGCCAAAAGGGAGGAAAAGTGGTGTTTCTTTTGGGGATGCGAAGCGGCTATGGCCGCCGCCGCCCGTCCGGCTCGCGCTCCAAATACCTGGCAGGCGGCGTGCATGTTGCCTCCCAGCCGGTCGGCGCCATGCGGGCCGGCGGCGATCTCTCCGGCGGCGAAGAGACGGGGCACGGTCGTCCGGCCCTCATCGTCGATGCGCAGCCCGCCGTTGAAGGCGTGGGCGCAGAGGGTGATCTCCAGCAGGGAAGCCTGCGGATCGAACCCGGCAGAAAGCAGCCACTCGTACCAGATGCGGGCCAGGGGCGTCCCGATCAGCTCTTCCCTGGGCACATTCCGCAGGTCCACAAAAACGCCCCTCTCGCCCGCCAGCAACCTTTGATAAATGGCGTAATCCACGTACCTGGACACGTAGCGAGTGGTGAAAGGGTAATGATAGCCCCGGATGCGCAGACAGTCAGAGGGCTTGAGGCGGGCAGGCGTCTGTGCGGACAGGAACTCCTGACCGGCCCGGTCGGACAGCGGGGGGTTAAAGACGAAAATCCGGTCCAGAAACAGGCCCCTGTGCAGGGGCGATACCAGGCCCATCCCAATCTGGAAGAATTCCATGTTCTCTACTTCCGCCCCCGCTTCCAGGGCCAGGGCCTGCCCGTCGGCGGTGATGTCGGGGGTGTTCAGGTTGTGTCGGAAGAGCTGTCCCGCGCCGCCGGTAGCCAGAATGGTGGCTTTGGCCGGGAGGAGAGAAGCTTTCCCCTCTCTATCGACGGCCACCGCGCCCAGGCATTCGCCGTCTTCCTGGATGAGCTTCACCGCCATGCTACATTCGAGGATGGGAATCTGCCGTCGCTCCACCTGGGCGCGCAGAGCCTGGCCGATAGCTTCCACCCCACTGACCTGGAAAGCTCGTTTGCGGCTGCTGAAACAACCTCTTATCCTGACGTAAGAGCCATCGGCCTTCTTTTCAAAGGGAAGCCCCCAACGCTGCAAGTCCTGTACGCGGTCGGGCGCGTCCGCCACCAGCACGCGGGCCAGATGTGGGCTGCACACCCCCTGGGCGGCTTCCAGGATGTCAGCCAGGTGTACGTCGGGGCTATCGTTCTCCTCTTCCTCCGTAGAAAAAGCCTGAATGCCCCAGCCCGGACTGAGCGGATAAAAAGAAGAACCGCTGCGCCCCAACAGGCCCTTATTCAGCAGGAGGACGTTGGCTCCTTCGTCTTTAGCGGCGATGGCGGCCCTTATGCCGGCCGCTCCTCCACCTATGACCAGAACGTCAACTGTTTTTTCCATGCTCTCACCTCTCTGGCAATGTTTGATTGTCCCAGGCGCCTTTTAATTATAGCCGCTGTAGGGCGGATTGCCAAATGGGGCAAAAAGTGATAGAATTAATGTAGATAGCAGCCCCTGATAGGAGCGGTTTTATCTCAAAGGAGAAGCCTGTCGTGGTCGATAAGGCCCTGGACAGCAGTTTCTTTACCTTCGGGCCAGGCATATCTGTCGCAGGATTTCCGTTCAGAAAGTTGTGTAATGCGCCAAACGGGTAGATAATATATGACAGATGAGAACCTACCACAAAATTCAGAAGTTGACAGCGTGGCTAGAAATCAGGTAGCGGCCCTGAAGACCCTTCAGAGCGTAGCCCAAACCCTGGCCTCCGAGTTGGATCTGGGAAAGTTGCTCAGAGAGATCATCCATGCCTCCGTCGAGATTTTGAATGCCACTACCGGCTCTCTGCTCATCTGGGACCGCAACGACGACACCCTGGTCTTCGCTGTGACGGAGGGAGCCGAGGGCAGGAAGCTCGAAAATCGCCGCATCTCCACCCGTGAAGGTCTCGCGGGCTGGATTTTCACCTTCCGTCAGCCGGTCATCGTCGATGACGTGAGCAAGGATGGCCGATTCTTCAGCGCCATCGACGAGAGCGTGGGCCACCATACCACGTCGTTGATCGGCATCCCCCTTATGACCAAGGGAGAGATGATAGGGGTCATCGAGGTTCTGAACAAAAAATCGGGAGAAAAGTTCCACGAGCACGATCTGGAGATGCTGAGCGCCCTGGCTAACCATGCGGCCATTGCTATCAAAAACGCCCGTCTCTACCGTGCTCTCCGCGAGGAGAGGGATCGCCTCATCGACGTGGAGGAAGAAGTGCGCAAGAAACTGGCCCGCGATCTTCACGATGGTCCGGCCCAAACTCTGGCCTCCATACTGATGAGTATCGATTTTATCCGGCAGGCCCTGGAGAAAGACCCCTCCCAGGCAGAAGCAGAACTGGAGAGCCTCGAACAGGCAGCCAGGAAGACCCTGCATCAGGTGCGCAATATGCTTTTCGAGCTTCGCCCCGTCGTCCTGGAAGCGGAGGGCCTGGAAGCCGCGTTACGGGCCTACGTAGAACGCCTGCGCGAAGTCGATGACATGACTATCCATCTCAGTCTGAAGGGACTCGAAGAACGAGTGCCGCCCAAAGTCGAGGAGGTCAGTTTCGCCATCGTCCAGGAGGCTCTTAGCAACGCCAGAAAACACGCCCAGGCCCGCAACGTCTGGCTGACGGTCAATCGCAGCGAAGAAACGCTCAAGGTGGTCATCAAGGACGACGGAATCGGCTTCGATATGCATAAGATAGGGCAAAAATATGCCGAAAAAGGAAGCCTGGGACTACTCAATATCCGGGAACGGTCCGAGATGTTAGGGGGGCAGGTTTCCATCAAGTCGAGGCCGGGCAAGGGCACTTCAGTCACCCTGGTCGTTCCCTTATATCAAAAAGGTTCTGATCACAAGTCATCAACGAATTAGCGAAGAGGGCTAATCCAGGAATTGGCAAAAAAGAGCGCAGGTCTTGCTCTCAGAGCAAGTCCTTTTTTAACCAGATTTTAACCTTATTTTAACCAGATAATAACCATAACGTGGTATAATGGAAGTGAGGCTTGACCGAAGAGCCGGACAATAACTTTCTGGAGCGGGGGAGAAAGATGAAAAAGAAGGCCAGAATCATGGTGGTGGACGATAACGAAGCCATGAGGGAAAGCTTCCGGCTGATACTCTCGGCCGAGGGTTATGAGGTGGTCACGGTGGAGCGTGGCCTGCAAGCCCTGGCCAGGTTGGGGGAAAACTCTTTCGACCTGGTTCTGACCGACCTGGCAATGCCCGGTATGAGCGGTCTGGAATTGTTGGGCAACATCAGAGCCATAGCTCCTCAAACAGCAGTGGTGGTCGTTACCGGCCAGACATCGTTGCCCTCGGCCCTGATGGCCCTGCAAAGGGGAGCCAGCGATTACCTCGATAAAACTATGAGCGCTGAAGAGATGTTGAGCGTGATCCGAAAAACTCTAAGGTAATTGTGCGTCCTCTGTGACTGCTGGCGGTGACTGGTTTTGGGGTTTCATGGTCGGGCCAGGCACCTACCAAAAATCTGGACGCACCCACACTGAAATTGAAATGTTGACACCTGGCGACTGGTTGTGATATAATGAACGGGTCAAACTCTGACAGCGAGAATTTACGAGGAGGTAATGGTATGGAGGTTTTGACTTATCAGTGTCCCGAGTGCGGCAAGACGAGCCAGTTTGAAAATTGGGAAAACTCGCCTTACAAGGCCGAAGACCAGCCCATCTCTATGACCTGTGGCCGCTGCGCCATGTGGAAAAACTACGAAGTCACCGACGGGAGACCCAAGGGCCTGATCTTCGTGGTGACTCAGCAGTATTGATCTGCTTGATCGATCTAACTAAATGTACCAACGTTTGCGAAAGGGGGTAGCCAAAATCGATCCCGGCCTGGTGGTGATCTTTTTGGCTACCCTTTTCGTTATTTTTCCTTTCCTGCGGCCCGGTCTGCCCGGCACCGCCGATGCTCCCATCCACCTTTTTCGCGCCGCTGAATGGGGGCGTTGCTGGACGGAGGGGGTCTATTATCCTCGTTGGGCCCCTGACCTGGCTTTTGGCTACGGCTACCCTCTTTTCATTTTTGCTCCCCCCCTGCCTTACGTCATCATCCAACTGTTTCACCTCCTGGGGGCCAGCCTGGAGACGGCCACCAGGCTGCTGCCCATCCTCTGTTTTCTCCTGGCCGGAGGGGGCATGTATCTTTTCGTCAGAGAGGTCATGGGGAGCAGAGGGGCAGTGCTGGCCGCAGTAGCCTACATCTATGCTCCCTTTCAGCTTCGGGAAGCCCTGATCTACGGCGGAAACTATCCTCAACTCCTGGCGGTGGCCTTTTTCCCTTTCATCTTGTGGGCCATTCACCGGCTGGTGATTACGGGCCGCGCTCGGTACATGGTGATGGGCGCGGTCCTGTATGGCGGCCTGATCCTCAGCCACAATTTCCACGCTCTGGTCTTCAGCCCTCTCCTGCTGGCATACGCTTTGCTCCTTTTGCTTCTACACGGCAAGGGAAGAAGATTTCTGGACGTGGGCCTGACCGTTATTCTGGGCCTGGGCCTGACGGCGATCTTCTGGCTGCCCGCCCTCTACGAGCGGCGCTGGTGCATGGCCCAGGAAGCTTTTTACCTGGAGCGCAGCGATTTACATCTGCGTTTTCTGGACTGGGGGGAACTGCTGGCTCCGCCGGTGCCCCTGGATTCCGCCGCCGCCAACCCGTACATGCCTTTCAGCCTGGGGCTGGCCGCTCTTTTGCTGGCATTGGTGGCCCTGCTCGTTTTCGCCCTGAAACGCTCCTTAGAAGGATTACAGGCGGCTTTTTTTCTCCTGGTGCTGCTGGCTGCGGTCTTTCTGATGCTGCCCCTTTCCGCCCCCATCTGGGAGAGGATGCCCTTTCTGGCTACCGCCGAGTTCCCCTGGCGCTTTATGGGTCTGGCCAGTGTGGCGGTCGCTTTTCTGGCCGGGGCCAGCCTGCATCTGTTGGAGGGTGGAAGGGTGGAAGGGTGGAAGAAAACGCTTGCTCTCGCTGGTTGTTTACTTTTCGTGTGGCTGACCTCGGCTGTCTACCTTTATCCGCCCAGGCCCTTTGTCCTTTACGGCACCCCCTCCCTGGCCGATGCTGTGCGGTTCGAGGTGGCGACCCAGACCATCGGCACCACCACCCTGGGCGAATATAACCCGCGCTGGGTCGAGGCGGTGCCTTCTACCTCTCCTCTGGTGGAGGATTATCTGGCCGGACGCCCCCTCGATAAGCTGGACCGTGAGGCCCTGCCCGACGGTGTGCGGGCCGATAAGCTGGAACACACGGCCATTTCCGACCGCTACCATTTCCAGAGCGCAGAGCCATTTGTGGCCCGCTTCCACACCTTCTACTTTCCTGGCTGGCGAGCTTACCTGGACGGCCAGCCCGTAGAGATCGAGATCACCAAACCCGAGGGTCTAGTGGCCGTGACCGTGCCCGCCGGAGAGCACAAGCTCCTGCTCCGCTTCGAGAGCACGCCCGACCGCGCCATTGGCGGCCTACTCTCTCTGGCCTCGGTTCTGGGGCTGGGGGCGGTGGCCGTCTTCCGCGGCGGACAGGCATCCGAACGCTCTCCCAAACGAGTCCTGCCCACGAGACAGGCCCTGGGCCTATCCTGTCTCGTGCTGGCCCTCTTCCTGGTCAAAGTGGCAATCATCGACCCTTACACCACCCTGTTCCGGCGGCGCTCTCCAGCGGGCCAGGTCATAGGGGTTGAACATCCAGCCCACGTCAACCTGGACGACAAAGTTCTCTTCCTGGGCTACGACCTGGCAAGCGACACGGTGCGCCAGGGCGAGGCTCTGCATCTGCGACTATACTGGCAGGCCCTACACCCCCTGGAAAAAAATTACAGTTCTTTCGTGCACCTGGACGCCCGGCCCGATCTTACCACTCACGCCGGGTCCGATAACCCCCATCCGGGCGACGCCAGGGCGCAGATAGATATCCCGACGACCACCTGGAGCACTGACACTTACGTCCGAGACGAACACCACCTGGCAGTAGCGGCCCAAATCCTGCCCGTGGAGTACATCCTGCGCGTGGGGCTTTACGATCAGAAGACGAACGAGAGGCTGGCCGTGCTGAACGACCAGGGAGAGGCGGTGGACGAGGCCATCACCTTGCAGCCCATCCAGGTATTATGGGCCAGGCCGCCGAAGCCGTCTTATCAGGAGCAGTTTGTCCTGGGTGGCAAAATCGAGTTTCCAGGCTACGATCTGAGCGGCACGGCGCTCCAGGCCGGCGATACTCTGGAAGTCAGGTTGTATTGGCGGGCAACAGCAAAAGTGGAGAGGGATTATACCGTTTTCGTGCACCTTCTGGACGAAGGGGGCCAGATGCGAGGGCAAAAAGATGGCCCGCCCGCCGAAGGCATGTATCCCACCACCTCGTGGCGGACGGGTCTGGTGGTCGAAGACCGGCACCTGATCCCTCTAACGGTCGCCCCTGGCCGCTACCGACTGGCGGCAGGCATGTACGATTTGAAAACACTGGAAAGGCTGGCAACCGTGGACGCCGCCGGGGAACGCCTGCCGGACGATCAGATCATCCTCGGCCAGGAGATAATCGTCAGGTAAGAAGGGACAGGTGACGAATAACCACCTGCCCCCACTCCCCACTCCCTACTTTTTCGGCTCCAGGTTATAAGTCAGGCCGGTGATCTTCCAGCGCCCTTCTTCCTTTTCGAAGGTCCACTCATCTCCGCCTGGGGAGACCTCCTTGCCGATGGTGGTGGTGGAAACGGCGGTGGCTGCCGCGCCTTCGATGGTGATCTCAGCCTCGGTGGTGGCCGCCTCGTCGGGGGCCGAGGGGAAGACCAGGGTCACGTACCGCTCGCGGATGGCGTCGTGGCCTTCCCACTGACTGTCATCACTGGGGTCGTCCGGGGTGTGGTTGGCGTCGGTGATCACCCCCTCCTCGTCCCAGATGTCCAGCAGGCGGTCGATGTCCTGCTGCAAGATGCCTTCCTTCTCGGCGTTCAATAGTTGCCAGATAGCCTCCTCGTCGGTGGCGGGCACGGGCGTCGGGGTAGGCGGCTCCCTGGTGGGCATGGCGATGGGGGTGGGTGGAGGCGCGGGCGCCGCCCGACCGCCACAGCCCCCCAAGACGATAATGACCACAATCAGACAGACAAATAAACCTTTTTTCATCCCTGTATAATCCCTCCTTACGAGGCCATATCATACCACAACTATAGAAATTCAGCAAGCTTGACTGGAGGGACGGATTTCAAAACGCAGCCCCTGTGAAAGCAACGCCAACCTGAGTTGATAAACTTCCATACGTATGATATAATAATTCCAGTTCTAAGAGGCAAAATGGGGAGGTTCACTATGAGTCGCAGATTTCAAATTCGCTTGTTCTGGACTATCTTCAGCAGCTTACTATTTATCCCCATCCTGGGCCTGTTACTCCCCATGTCGGTCATCCCGACAAAAGCCCAAACCAGCAGCATCTACGGTTTTGTCACCGAGCCTGACGGAGTGACGCCCGTGCTGAATTGCGACGTTGAGCTTTGGCCGATGCGCGCCAGCGCGCCTATAGCCTGGGATACTACCCTCATCGACGGCTCTTTCGTCTTTGCTACCGAATCATTGTCCCCCGGCCAGTACCAGGTTATAGCCCGTCAACCCGGCGGCGCATTCGGGGCTTCTGTCCCCCATACCATTTATCTGGGGAACAACGTCACCGATGTCAAGGTGGACCTCATCCGTCTCACCTATCCCCAGCTTGAGGGGGTGGTGGTAGGCCCGGAGGGCACCACTCCCCCAGAGGCCATAGAGGTCAACCTGGTAAGCGCCGATGGCAAAATCTCCCAGTGGGATTCCAGCACCCCCACCAGGCACTTCAGATTTGGTGGTCTGCCGCCCGGCGCCTATACCCTTGGGGTCGAAGTGCCGGACGGCGCTCCCTTCTGGGCCCCAGGCTCGATGCCGATCACCATTGAAGAAAAAGATATCTATCAGCCCTCCAGCACCCAGTTTGTAACCATCAAGCTGACCTATCCCCAGATTGTGGGCGCGGTCATGCAACCGGACGGCGTCACCCGTTACGAGGGAGGAGACGTCAACCTGCGCAGCGCAGACGGCACGGTCTCGCTGTGGGACAGCAGCGGCCCCGATAAAGACTTTACGTTTGGACAGGTGGAGCCAGGCTCGTACACCGTCCAGGCCATGGTGCCGGATGACTCGCCTTACTGGCCTGCCGCGCCGGTAGAGATCATCGTCACGGAGGACGCCCAGGTGGCCGGTCCTGAGTTTGTGACCATCACCCTGAGCTATCCCCAGGTGGCAGGCGTGGTGGTGGAACCGGAAACCAACCAGCGGGTCTCCACCCCGAACGTCAACCTGTACAAAGCCGACCATTCCATTTCGGAGTGGGGTTCGACCACCATCACCGCCCCCTTCCGCTTTGGGGGTTTGCCTGTCGGGGATTACTTCCTGGAAGCCAGTGCGGAGGGAGAAGAAACGCCCCTCCTGTCCACAGAGCCGCTGGCCGTGGCCCTGAAGGAGCCGGGCGAGTATCGGGAGAGCGGCCCCCAGACTGTGACCCTGACCCTGACTTACGTTCAGGTCAAGGGGGTGGTGGTGGAGCCGGACGGCGTCACCCGAGCCGCGGTGGAGGGAGTGAACCTGCGAAACGCGAACGCGACCATCACCCGCTGGTCCCGGACCACTATCACCAGTCCTTTTACTTTCGGCGGGTTGCCTGCCGGCGAATACGTTCTGGAGGCCAGCCTGGAGGAGACCTCGCCCTACTGGTCAACGGAGCCGCTATATGTGGCCGTCAGCGCAGAGAGCAAGTACCAGGCAGAGGCGGTCCAGTTCGTTACCCTGACGCTTTACTATCCCCAGGTGGCAGGCATCGTTGTGGAGCCGGACGGCGTCACCCCGGCCTCGACGGGCGACGTAAACATGAAGACTCCCGATGGCGCTATCTCGCTGTGGGATACCGTCGCCGCTGGCAAATTCCGCTTTGGAGGAGTGCGAGCCGGCACCTATAACCTGGAAGCTCTGGCTTCTGAAAACTCGCCCTTCTGGAATTCGCGGGGCATATCCCTCACCATTGCCGAGGGCGAACGCTATCCCAAACAGCCACCCAGGGCTATCGTCCTGACTCTGACCTATCCTCAGATTGTGGGCCGGGTGGTAGAGCCGGATGGCGTCACCCAGCTCGGCGGCGTGGAAGCATATCTGAAGAGCGTCGATGGCACCACTGAGCAGTGGAGTACCAGCACCAGCACTACTCCTTTCCGCTTCAGCGGACTGAAAGCGGGCCACTATATCCTGGAGGTTCATTTGCCGGCCGGCGTACCTTTCTGGCCGCCAGCCTCCACGACCATCAACGTGGAGGAGAGCATCCAGGATCGCCCCCCCGAGGTCATCACCCTGATGGCAGGATATCCTGACGTGGTGGGCAGAGTCATTTACGAGGGCCAGCCCGTGCCTGGAGCTTACCTGGGAGCTTATACCCTGGATGGTTCGATCTCTAACTGGACGTTCAGCGACGACCAGGGATATTTTGCCATCGGCGGGCTGCTCCCCGACAGGTACATCCTGGATATAACAGGCCCTGTGCCCGAAGAGGCCAGGTATTGGATCGGTCCGCCCGCCCAGATCGCCTTCGAAGTGGCGGCTGCGGAGGATGAAGGGCACACGCCTCTAGACCTGGGCGTCATCGAGTTAGTAAAATGGCCTTCGCTGGTAGACAGCCGTCTGAGTCAGTAGAAGCTACGTAACAGGGGCCTGGCGCTTTAGAAGCGCCAGGCGATTGGAGAGGAAGCAACCATGAAACGTATAGCGCTATTCGCAGCCCTGATTATAGTTTTGATCGCCGCCTGGGGAGGGGCGGACTTGACCTCGGGGGCCGCCCCCTTACCGGCGAGCACCCCGCCCCCTGGGGCCGGTCAGGTTTTTTGGCACGCCCGCATCGTGCAACAATACGGGGCCCCTATGGGCGCCACCCTGATCGTGCAGACGATAGGAGCGCCTGGTATGCCCATAGAGGTCATTGCCGAGGGCGTAAATTTGCAGAACTTCACCGGCACCAAGCCGGAGTATGAATCTGCCTGCGAGTTCGTTGGACTCAAGCCGGGCACTTATCTGGTCTTCGCCCGCGACCTGCACATGGGCCTCTACGTCGATCTCAGGCGAGGTGGGTTCGCCCTGGTGGAGTTCAGGCCCTACACCGGCTTCCCGCCGGGCGCTCCGGCCCCAAGGTGTATATTGCGGGTGGTCAATAATGTTACTCAAGCGGTGCGCCTGACCATCGAGAACTACGAATACGACATCCAACCCAAAATACCCCAAACCATAAGCATCGATCCAGGAATTCATTCCTACACTATCTCCTCCGTCGATTACGGCTCGATCACCGCGGAGATGGACTTCCAGGTGGGCTACTGGACGTGGAACATCGACGCCTGGGGCGACTTCGGCCCTACCCCCACCCCTATGCCAGACACAGGCACATTTGTGCAGGGCCACTATTATTACGGCGCACTTACGCCTACACCTGCACCTACGCCCACTCCAGGAGTCACCCCAGAGGTCACAGGGGAGGTGGTGTCCTCTCCCGAAGATATGCCCGAAACGGGCGTGCCCTAGTCGCCTGTTGTTGGCCGGGTGGTTATCAGGTGACTGAGCGGGTTGTTCGTGCATTATGGCAGATATAGATGACAAATGAAACGCGTTGCTCTACTCGTCGTGATCCTGGGAGCTTTGTTCCCTTTTGGGTGGCTGACCCTTTACTCTGCGCCGTATCGTTCGGTTTTCAGGTACGCCTTTGCCAGCCCATTGACCCACTTGCTGATGCACGCGGCCATCTTCTTGAGCCTGGGCTATTTGCTGGCAGTGTGCTTTTCGGGCCGGGAGCTGACGAACCGGCGCCTGTTGATTCTGATTGCAGTCGTCGTTATGGTTGCTATCTTGCAGGAGACCTTTCAATTGATGTATAAGTCACGGCTTCCTGGGGAAGCCGAATGGTTTGATCTGGGCACCGACATGGTTGGAGGCGCGGTGGGGATTATCTTGTATGGCCTCACAAAAAAGGTCTCTTAAAAAGATGCCTGGGAAACAAAAAGCCACTCCCTGGCAAGATAGGAGTGGCTTTTACCTGGCAACCTCACCACATGATCAGGCCCACGTTTATCAGGGCCTTGATCATGATCCCCAGGCCCAGAACGATGCCTGCCATCCCGCTGATCAGGGGTAAACTTTGGGCCAGGCGGTCAAGGCCGCTCATCTTTGCCAGGAAAGATTTGGAGGTGACAGTCAGGACGCTGACAGCGATCACGATGGCTCCCAGGCCGAAGCTGAAAGCCACGATCAGGGCCAGCCCGAGCAGTATCTTTTTCAGGTCTATCGCCACCAGCATGATAGCCATTTCGGTGGGGCAGGGCACCAGACTACCCGAAATAGCCAGGATAAAGATGTCTCGCAGAGGCACACGGCCTTGATCGCCACGATGATCATGATGACCATGACCGCAGCCGTGATGTCTGCCCTCGAAGTGCTCAGCCAGGTGGTTCAGGCACAGGATCATCAGCAAAAGAGCGGCGGCAATCTTTACGTAGGGGACGATGTTTTGAGGCACAAAGTAACGGGCCGCCACCATCATCACCAGGCTCAGGACGGTGGCGTTAATGGTATGGGCCAGGGTCACCACCCCACCCAGCAGGGCCGCGTGTCCTAACGTCCCCCTGGAGCCCACCAGATAGGCGGCTACAAAAGCCTGGCTGTGGCCGGGTGTCAGGGAGTGGAAAACGCCCAATACGACCGCTACAGTCAGAGCCACGATCACAAAACTCAGGCTAGAATCCGACTCCTGAAGGATGCTCCCCAGCTTCTTTTGGGCCAGGCTTTGTAACTGGCTGGGGGCCTGTTGCTGAGGGGTGACTTTCTCCGCCGGGCCGGGGGGCAACACGCAGGGCAGGTTCCGACCCTGGTAAGCGCCGCTTATGGAGGAAGAAAAGTCCTCCTCAGAGCTTTTCCCTCCGGCAGAACATCTCTTCTCCAGCCAGGCCCTCGTCTCTTCAGAGACCTCTCCCCGGCCATAGACCGCCAGGAAGCAGTTGGCCTGTTCGTTATTGCATTGACCCAGGATATCGATCCCGCTGGATTGATCAGATTGAATCTCGTACCAGTATGAGTTCTGCCAGTCGGAATAGGTGTGGTTGGCGTATTCCAGCCGATGGACCCCTTGTATGGGACCTGTCTGCACGCGAAGACGGAGGGCGACAGGCTCCAGACCTATCGTAAACTTATCACGTTCGGGGATAACGACTTCTTCGAGCTTCCAGGCGACGGCCTCGTCGTCTATCTTTATAAGGAGGGCTTCCATCATCCGTTGCGCCCAGCCCTCCATCTCTGCCTCTGTCACCTGCATGTCGCCGCTCAAGTCTGCTTCGGCCAGAAGCTTGTGGGCGGCCAGAGTGTTAGCCCTGATCTCCAGGTTCAGGCTGATCCCCTCGGCATCGATCATCAGATAGGACCACTGATGGGCGTGGGGATTAAGGGGATGGGCCGCCGCAGGAGAAGCGAGGAGCAGAAAGAAACTCCCTGCCAGAAACAGTGGTAGGATTCTCCAAATGATTTTCATAGGCTCTACCTGGGCTATCAGCCCCGGAAAATCTCGTGACCCGGGTAACCTACCACCTGACTACGGCGACCACAGGGGCCTTATATCGTCAGCCGGGTCGTCAGTCAGCCTCCTCTGGTTGGAGCCGTCGCTATTCATAACGTAGATGTTCCAGTTGCCGTCGCGCTCGGATTGGAAGACGAGGTGCTGGCTATCGGGCGACCAGGCAGGCGCCACATCGCTCCCCTGAGCGTCGGTCAGCCTGGTCAGGTTCAAGCCGTCGCTGTCTACGACGAAGATATCGGACTCGCCCTCCGAGACCACGGCCACGAACGCGATCCTGGTCCCATCCGGCGACCAGGCGGGGGAATGGCAATCGTGAGCAGACTCCAGCAGCCGGGTCAGGTTTGTGCCATCGCGGTCGATGAGGTACAACTGGTTCAGTTCGGGGTCAGCGCGCCGCGAGGCAAAAACGAGGCGCTGATTATCCGGCGACCAGGCCGGGTAGCCATCCCGGAATTCGTCACGGGTCAGGTTAAGGCCGCGCGAGCCGTCCGCCTCAGAAGCGAAGAGGTCGGTGCTGCCCCCGAAGGTGCGGGCAAAGGCCAGGCTGCTGCCATCGGCCGACCAAGTGAAATCGTAGCCATCTTCTGGCAGGCGCTCCAGGGTAACCTGGTCCGAGCCGTCGCTGTTCATGGCTACAAAAATGGGCCCCATAGGCCCGGCGGTGGAAAAGACCAGCCGGTCGTGGCCTATCCAGGACACGGCCCAGTCTTCGCCTCTCTCTGTCGTCAGCCGGGTGAGGTTGGAGCCATCGCTGTCCATGACGTACACCTCCAGGTTGCCGTCCCGTTCGGAGGTAAAGGCGATCTTATCCCCGGATGCTCGTGGCGTGGGAGTAGCCGTCGGATTCCTTTGCAGACTTCCCGGTATGGCCTCGCTGCCTCCCGGGCCGGGCGTGGCCGTGGGTCCCGAGGGAGTAACGGTAGGCTCAATTAACACCTCCTCCGCTTCGGGCATTTCGACCGGTTCCTGGCTGCCCACGTCCCCTTTGAGGCCGGCCCGCATTCGGAAAACGGCCCACCCAAAGAAGCATGGTATCAGTATGAGCATCGCAATTATTATAGAAGTGTTTCTGCCTCCACGCATGATACCTCCGTGCTCCAATCACTTTAAGAACCGCTGGCCGGGGGAAGCAGCCTGAGACGCGCTTCTTCACTCATGCCTTTCAGAATGTATAGATTGTAGCCCTCTCCTTCATAGCAATGTACCAACTGGGCGTTGACCAGGTTAGCCAGGTCTACCCGTCGACCGTCGTTGACCCTGACCTGGAAGTGCAGAGGATGCCCCTCGAAGCGGACGGTGATCTCGTCCGGCTGGCTGAAATCGTAGGTGGCTTTGGTCGGCATGTAATCCTGCAACTCCCAATAAGCCTCCTCAGTGGTCATGTAACGCAGCCAGGGGTAGTGCTCCTCGACGAAGGATAACAGGGCCTCAAGCCCGTAGTACATCCCGTTCTTTTCCCCGCTGTGATCGCCCCGCCAGGGAAGCTCGTGGGGGTTGCGGGTTTCAGCCGGGTCGTCGTAGGGGTAGTTGGTGGGCGTGTTTATCACGTCATCCGGGTGGATGAAGTGGGTCCAGACCCCGAAGGTGCCCATCTCGGACAGGAGCACGATCTTGGTCGCGCCGTCGGCAGCGTAGCCATCAGTCCAGCGCGGGATGGCGTAAAAGGCTTCGTTCCAGGGCTCCGGCCCGAACTCACGGTCGCCCCCTTCGTTAAAATCGCCGAAGGCCATGCCCCCTATGACCTTTATGGAAGGAAACGCTTCGTGCAGGGCCTCCAGACCGGCTGCGTCGTACAGGTTGTTGGGGGCGATGTAGGAGAAGGGCAGAGGGCCAAAACCATCGTAAGGCCAGCGTTCCAGCGCCTGGTTCAGAGAGTCCACCATGTTTTCGGGGCCGTCGATGCGCCACCAATCCAGGCGCAGGGATTGATGGTTGTAGCCGTGCAGGGCCATCTCGTGACCCTGGGCGCACAACTGAGAGATGTAAGGACAGAAGGGAACGATCTGGTCATTAATCTCCACCCTGGAATCCACCCACTCGGCGAAGTCCCAGGGAGGCAGGATTTTGCCGTTGTAGTTGAAGGGGATGATCCAGGTGTACTTCAGGTCGTATTTGCCTGCCAGGCGCATCATATCCGGGTACCACACCTGGCGGTAGAATTCGGCCATGCTCAGGTCGAACTCGGACTTGATGGGCTCCAGCCTGGCGTTGGAGGACGGGGCGGGAAAATCGTCCACGTGGAAGGTGGCAAAGTTCGCCAATGAGGAGGCCGCCACCTTGGGCACGCTCAACACGGACTGCACGATGAACCCTCTGAACTCTTTGACCGACAGCCAGTCGCTATTCCAGTAGATGACCCGGCCCTTGCCATAGGTATTTTGCCAGGCTATGGGCTTACCCCCCGCGGTTTCAATCAGCACCTTGACGCCGTCCAGGAGGATAACGTCGAAGGCGCTCCAGTCAGCAATAAAGGCTTCCTTCAGTTCCAGACCTTGCTGGCCGGGGAAAAGATCGCCCTGGAAACGGGCGCTGTCTGCCATCATCGCGAACGCAGGTTCGCGCGGGTTGTAGATGCCAAACACCTCGTGCAAAACCCGGTTCCAGCCCCGGTAGAGCACCGCCAATCCCCCACCGTTCTTCACGAACTCCTTGATCTGCAATACCTCCGGCCCGAGAAGGTCGTAGATGTTCTCTGTGATTATGACCAGGGCGGCGTAGTCCTCCAGGTTGCCCAGGTCGGTGGTTTTGGAAAGGTCCACAAGGTCGTAGGCGATCTTGGCGTGGTCCAGGGCCGGCTCCATCTGTTCGTAGACCCTTTCACTGCCCTCCCCGCTGCTGTCGTGGAGGACCAGAAACTTCTGATTAGTCCCACCGGTCTGAGCCGACTGGGACTGAACGGAGATTATCTGAGAGCCAGCCACCATTAATAATACGATCAACACGAAAATGCAAAGGATTTTTTTCACGTTCATTCTCCTCCCAGGGGCCTGGCACTTCCAAAGGGCCAGTCACCTGAGTCAAATAGACGCGCCTTCTTCCATCATGGGTTAAACTTAAAGCTCGATAGAGGGGAGTAACACCTCGAAGCTTAGCTCCTGGCCCAAGGCCCGGATGATGTAAAGGTTGTAATCGTCCCCGTTGTAAAAGTACAAGAGTTGAGCGGATTTGACGGTGGAGATATCCAGGCGTCGATCATCGTTGAACCTGATCAGAATGCAACTGGGAGCGCCAGAGAAGGCAACGGTCATCCTGTAGGGTTTGCTGACACTGTAAATCACCTCGCCGCCGGACAGCAGGTAGGTTCCCAGACGTTGGTAAGCTCCCTCGGTGGTCATGTGGTCTAACCAGGGATAATTGTCGTGGACGAAGGTTAGCAGAGCCTCGAACCTGTCGCCCAGCCCGTCGTTTGGATCGTCCTCGTCGCCTCGCCAGGGCAGGGTCGGCGGGCCGAGAAGGTCATCAGGACGGAGGGAATGGGTCCAGACGCCAAACAGGCCCAGTTCCGAGAGGATACGCAGCCGGGTGGGGCCGTCGAGCACGTATCCTTCGCTCCAGCCTGGCAGGTCAAATAAAGCCTCGTTCCAGGGCTCCGGGCCGAATTCCCGGTCTCCGCCCTGGTCAAAAGAGCCAAAGCCTGTCCCGGCCACCACTTTCATGGATGGGAAGACCTGAAGCAGAGCTTGCAGACCAGTCTCGTCGTAGGCGTCGCCGGGAGGAATGTAGCTGACGGGCAGGCTCCCCAGACTATCCGTCTTCCAGCGCTGCCTGGCTGCTTCCAGGGCGGCCACCATGTTGTTGACCTCTCCCCACTGCTCCTGGCGAAGAGGCTGGTAGTTGTAACCGGCCAGGGCCATTTCGTCCCTTCTCTGGGAGGCCAGGCGGGAGATATAGGGGCTAAAGGGCACCATCTGAGCATTGAGTTCTATTTCAGGTTTCATCCAGTCGGAGAAGTCGTCAAAAGGGGACGTGATCCGCTCGTTGGAGTTGAAGGCCACCGCCCAGGTGTAATGTATGTTGTGTCTTTTGCTCAGCGCGACCATATCCGGGTACCAGACCTGGTTGTAGAACTCGGCAGGGCTTAGATCGTATTCGCGGGCCACAGGCTCTATTTTCTGCCCGGCGGCAGGGGGCGGAAAACCTTCGATCTGGAAAGTAGCCACGTTAGCCAGGGAAGCCACGGCCACTTCCTGGACGCTCAACACCGATTGCACGATGAAGCCCCTGAAGACCTTGTTAGCCAGCCAGTCGGTGTTCCAGAAAAGAACCCGGCCCTTGCCGTATTTGCGCTCCCAGACGAGTGGCCGGGCCTGGTTATCAGTCGAAACGGCCACGACCTGCGCTTCTCCTTCTTTGAGCGAGATAGGAGCCAGGCTGCTGAACTCGCCCAACTCGCCTTCTTCCAGTTCCAGACCCTTCACGCCGGGGAAAAGGTCCCTCTCAAAACGCACCCCCGCCGCGCTCTGGACGACCTGCGGTTCGCCGGCATTGAGGATGCCCATAGTCTCTTGTAAGAAACCGTTCCAGGCCCGATAGAGCACGGCCAACCCGCCGCCCTTTTCCACGTATCTCTGAATATCAAGGCTCTCCTGTTCGGCCAGGTGCCTGATATTCTCTGTGACGAAAAGGAGGCCGGTATATTCTTGCAGGCAGGTATCTTCCTGGCGTTGCTCTGGCTGGCAGAACACCCTGGTCTCGCTCAGATCCAGCGGATCGTAGGTCAGCCTGGCATAGTCCAGAGCCTTGAGCGTTTGCCTGTAAACCTGCTCACCACCCTGGTCGGAGCTATCGTGGACGATGAGCACCTTCTGTGGGGGGCCGCCGGTATAGACAAATTCCGGCTGGAAGACCACCTTCGTGGCTACGACGTAGAAGCCCGCGGCCCCTAGCAAGACGAGAACCAATATGGAAAAGATTGTCAGAACTATTTTGATCATGGCACTCACCTGTCGCCATTCCTTGACTGATGGGGAAAATCACGCACTGCTGGCCTCTTCCTTTTCAGGCTCAGGATGATAGATGTGGTAAACTACGACGCGCCCGTCTTCATAATAGACGGTTATGCTGGCTTCACTGGCGGTGTTCTCGTTTAATTGCTGGTAGCGCCTGCACCAGGCCCATAAATCCTGTCCGATCTTATCCCTCAAGGCCACCGTTTTGGCCGTAGCCGGGGCGGCAAAGACCTGTTTCTCGACGAAGATGAAAACGTGATCGGTGGGAATCCCCAACTCGGGTTTTTTGAGGTCACGGCGGTAGGTATCGGGCGAGAAGTTTTGCAGGAAGTATTCGCTGTTCATATACCAGCCACTATCCAGAATCTGGGGCAGGTCCTCGGCTGAAGAAACCACCGTCCATTTATAGGCCAGATAATCGCTCTTGATAGAGTACAGCACCTTGACGAAGGCGTCGTATTGTCCCAGAGGCGGCCCGGCGATGAACAGAGAGGGACTCAGGACAAGCATGGCGATCAAGACCAGCACCGTCAGCCCCAGACCAATCGCCGAGAAGGGCGGAGATGAACCTGCCAGGGATGCAGGCGTCGGGCGCAATCTCCGGCCCAGGGCGTTTACCCAGGAAACCACCTGAGTCAACTCCAGGCCCAGGACAACGCACACCAGAGGCGAAAGGATAGCTCCCCAGGCCACCGGCGAGAACAATTCGGGCAGCCCGAAACGCACCGCCTCCAGGGGCAGCGCCAAAAGCAACAGGCAGAAGCCGAACAAAATCCGGCCCGCCCGGGCTGGTCGGTCGTCCTCTCCCCGAGGCAAGACCAGCAAAGGCAAGGCCAGCAAAGCCAGGTAATAGAGGGTTGTGCTTCCCATGTATTGCTGGAGAGCGAACTCCTTTTCCGTGAAAAGGCTCCCCAGGAAGCGCCTGGTTATGTCGAGGGGGCCATTGTGCCACCACAGGCCGGCCAGGAGGCCGATGGAATAGAAAATGTTCCCCACCACCACGGCGGTCAGAGAAGCCAGGAAAAGGCGTCTCGGATTTCCTATCCGCCAAAATCTGGCGAATAGAGCAGCGGGAAAGCCCGCCACCAGGGCCGCCAGAGCCACGAAACCCACCAGCGGATGGATCAGAAATACGGAGGCCAACCCCTGAAAGAAGAGAAGCAGCGAGGCGTTCTTTCCTTCGGCCAGGTAATCGGCCAGGAAGCCAATGGTTACAGGCAGAAGGGCGATAGCCAGCTCCAGGGGGATGATCCGACCCGGGCTTAAAGGATAGATAAGCAGCCACCCGGCAAAAGAGAAAATACTGTACAGAGCAGCGACGAGAACGGCTGGCCCCCGGTTTTTGGTGAAGCGCCGCACGGTCGCATAGATGACCGCCGCCACCAAAACACCGATCAGTCCCTCCGTGGCTCTCAGGAGCAGTCCCTCGTCCACCATAGCAAACTGGTTCAAAGCGCTCAACAGGGCGTAAGAGCCGTAAGGATAGAGACCGCCGCTGTAAACCTCGTCCCGGCCCAGACCCTTGAGCCAGTCCAGGTGGAGATACAAAGAAGGCGTCGGAGCGGCGTTGGTGAGGGGTTCGTAAAGACGCAGATAAGCCCCGCACCCCAGCACCCAAAGCAGCACCAGAAACCAGAGCACCTGTCCTGCGGTCGGGAGCCGCTCAGGGAGGCTCTCTCTAAAAGCTTTTTTCCGCTGTTGGTACACTGCTCTTAAATCGCTCCGTCCTTCCAGAAAATCCATCGAGGTGAGCATCGCGCCTGTAGCCGCATTTTTCAGCTCTGTCAGAGACCCGCCCTCCGCTCGCAAAAACGGCAAGCCGAAGTAGAGTAAAACGTAGCTGCCCACCAGGGAAAAGAAATCGTAAAGGCCCATAAAAGCCAGGACGTGGACGATGATGATGGTGGCGAACGTCATGCGCACCACATCTTCCCCCCAGTGTCGCTCCCCATCCTCCGGGGCAGTAGCAAATAGCTGCCTGGGAACAAGAACGAAGAGCACCACAAACCAAAAGATGACTCTGATAGCCGAGACCACCAGCCCAAGTTCGTATTTTCCCATAATTACCTCGGTTGTTATAGCCAGTAAGTATCTGCCCTCGCTTAATAGGCCGAATAGTAATAATAATCCAACGAATTCAGCACGCGTATAAGATACCAGGTCGAAACGGCCCCAAAGACGAAAGCTCCAACAACCAGACCAATAATGCTATACTCGTAGCTGATCACCCGGCTGAGGAAGAACCCCACTATTATGTTAACGAGGCAGGCCAGCCCCAGAGCGCGCAGGATCAAACCAGGCCGGGAGAGGGACAGGAAGAAAACGGCGTTCAGAAGCCCCCAGGCCAGGAGAGCGTACCCCACCATCCCCCAATTGAAGACGAAGGGCGTTATTCTGTCATCGCCCACAGAGACGTCAGGTAATGTTCTGAGCCAGTTTACCACCATGTGAGTGAAGAAGATGCTGACCACGGCCACGATCAGCAGCAGGATCAGTTGCCTGAAGTAAAAAGCCTTGAAGGTCCTGTTGTGTTCCGGTACGTCCAGCATGGCGTCGAGTTTTTCCTGAGTGGGAATGATCGTGGTGGCGAACTCGTTGATGGTGTACTCCAGCATGGCGATGGTCAGGATCAGAGAGATGAGAGCCAGGTCGATGCCCACCTCGTAGGGGGTTCTGAACCAGATGATGTAGGGCGACTTCCACCCGCCATAAGAAGCCGACCAGCCAATCAGCCGATCCAAAAAGAGGAATCCGAAGTAAAATATGCCGTATACAAAATAGGGACTCACCAGATAAGCAGTGATGGAGTCGCGGGGCAACTGGGCCAGCTTTTGGGCGCCGGCCACATCTTTGGACTTACGGGCCAGCACCTGATAACCCCACAAAAAGGCCAGGATGTTGGCCGCCAGCATCCCAAACAGGTGGGCGATGTAGATGCCCCAGGGAGTGAAGTTCATCACCACCCAGACCAGAAGCCCACCGAGCACAGTAGCGATCAGAATCGCCAGCCACGATTCCAGGGTATAGAGGATGGAAGCGTTCAACCACAGACAGGACAGGAGCACAAAATACATCAGGCAGACGATGATCATGTCCTGCTCGAAGAAGGGCACGATCAGGTTGAAGATGTACCACAGCACGGCCACCACCACCACCAGGATCAGCCCCACCGTAAAGAAGCGATAGCAAATGCGTTTGGCTAACAGGTAACTGTCCTGTTTCCAATAGAACATGCCCCGGCGGCTGATGATCTGGGTGAACCCGCCGGTCACGATGTAACTGGCGATGGTGCCGATGGCAATAACGGTGGCCTGGCGCTCGCTGAAGAAAAGGTAAGCCCATAGCGAAGAACTGAGCAGGAAGAGCACAATGATCTGGGCTGTCATGGGCATGGCAAACAGGCTGCCTTTGGCGTACATCAAGATGAAACGCCCTATGCGGCGGAGGGGGTTCAGCCTCTTGACTTCCCGCGGCCCGGCCTGCTGGCCTTTAACCCGCTGGTGGAGCCTGACGTACAATTCCTCGGCCAGCTCGAACAGGTTTTCTTCGCCAAAGTCCGCTTGAGCGTCGATGGGGCGTAATCCCCTGCTTTCCAGGGTGGCGGCCACCGCCCGGGTATCCACCGGCATACCGCAGGTTTCCAGGATGAAGTCCTCCAGTTCCCTTTTGCGCCTCTCGATGGCATCGGCGGACGGTTGTTCCAGACCCATCTGGCTTATCGCTCCTTCAGCAATGCTCATCTTCATTTTCCTCTTTCTGTCATAAGTGCCAGGCGCATGGCGCGCCGGTCATAATAACGTTCGCCACAGTTGTTGCAAACGAGAACCTCGACCGGAATCAAAATCACGTCGTTGCCCATCCAGAAGGATTCGTTAACTGCTTTTTTTCCAATCTCAGGACCGTGACACACGACACACTTCATCATCTTCTCCTGCCAGCTCACCCTCTTGACGAAATGGGTCTTTGGCAGTATACTTTTTATATCAGCACCCTTCACCCAAAGCGAGGTGACAATCCATGAAAAGACAAACACTCAGGGCTCTGCCCATCGAAGAAGAAGCGCTGGGCCAGGAGCCCGTCATCCTGGAACGAGACGGGCAAGCAGTAGCAGCCATCATCCCTATCGCCGACTACGAAGCCTTCTGCGTCTGGCGCGAGAGCCAGGAACGTGAACGCCACTGGCGCGAGAACCAGGAAGCCTTCGAGCGTGAGCGCCGGGCTTACGACCGTCTGGAAAAGAGTCTGTTGGAAAAGTACAAAGGGCTTTACGTTGCCATCCGGGACGGCCAGGTCGTTGACAGCGATGCGGATGAGATGACCCTTGTACAGCGAGTCTACGAGCGATTCGGCTATGGACCAATGTACGTCCGCCAGGTCGGTGCTCCTTTGCCTGCGCGCCGTATATTCTCACCGAAAGTCGTCCGTCAATGATACCTTACAATCAAACTTTCGAGCCACCGGCTCCTCTGCTCAACATCACCATCTTTGCCCCAACAAATACCCACATAAGGGCAAATGTCCAGGCTCTATTGGATACGGGAGCAGAGATATCCGTCATTCCAGATGTTATCATCCGTCATCTGGCTCTGACTCCGTATGCCATCATGTTGGTGGAAGCCTACGATAGCCGAACAAGGCAGTTGCCTCTCTACGCTGTCACTCTTGAAATTACAGGAACACGTCTATCAACCGTCAAAATGGTGACTTATTCTGTAGATCACGCCATTCTGGGTCGTGATGTTCTCAACCGTTTCGTGGTCACTCTGGACGGCCCCCATCTGGCGTTCGACATCTCTACCTCTGCGTAATCACGCCAAGGGCCTGATCATCGGTCTCTCCTCGATCAAGGTTTCGGCCTGGCTTCGTCTTTTCTTCCTTTTCACTTCCTTCCATGCCTCATACGATTCCAGGTAAGCATCAACCGAGGTGGAGGTGCGGTATTTAGCCAGCACCTCGTTGCGGGCCTGGCGGCCTAACACCTGGCGCAGTTCGTCGTCCTGGAGCAATTTGATCACTCCTTCGGCCAGGGCCTGGGGGTCACGTGGCTTAGCCACGACGCCAAAGCCTTCCAGAGCTTCGCGTACCCCGCCCACGTCGGTAGCCACCACCGGCCGGCCACAGGACATGGACTCCAGCACAGTGTAAGGAAAGCCCTCCGAGATGCTGGACAGGATGCTGATATCTCCCTCGTTGTAGATTTCCGAAGGTTCGCTGTGGAAACCGGCCAGCTCAAAGTTATCCCCCACCTCTAACTCTGCGATAAGCTCCCGGCACTCCTTGACGTAAGGCGGGTCGGCGGTCAACGAGCCGTAAACGGTAAACATGACATTTTCGATGGTCTTGCGCACAATATCGGCGGTGCGGATCATAGTTTTGATGTCCTTGAGCGGGAAGACACGGGCGGCGGCCACCACCGTCGGGCGGCCCCGGCTCTTGGGCGGCTTCTCCGCCGGGCGGAAAACGTCAGGGTTCACGCCGTTGTATATGGTCTGCAACTTCTCTTCCGGCACGCCGTACAGCCGTTCCCAACGCTTGTTGAAGTTGCAAACGGGCGAGATCTGGTCGGCGTAGGCGTAGCACAGACGGGAGACAAAAACGGACAGGTTGAGAAGAAACCGCTTCTGGAAATAGGAGAAATCGGTGGCCGAAACGCCGATGTAACGCTCGCGGATGTAGACGCCATGTTCGGTCAGAAGCATAGGGGTGCCATATTCCAGCCTGGCGATAACGCTGGCTAATCCGACAAAAGCAGAGATGGTGGCATGGGTGACGTCGGTGTCGGGTATAGGGGCGTTGAGGATCATCAGCAACTTCTGTAACCAGCGCAAACAGGTGGTCAGATCGAAGATGCTGGGCCGTTCCTCCTGGAGAAAGCGGTCGGGCTGCTCGTTATAGGGGCGTAACATCTCTTCCTGAAAAACCTGCCACACTACATCGGCCTTGAAGGTTTCTATGTAATCGTACTCCAGGAAGTAACGGTACATGGCGTGGATGGTGCGCCCATAGGGCTTTACGTTCAGGCTGGTCTCCTCCATGCCTTGCAAAAAGTGCCTGAAGAGAGGCATGAATTTCTCTCGAACAGCTTCGGGAGTGGTCTTTTGCTTACGGGTGTAAATTTTGGAGAAAGGCACGTCAGGCAGGATAAACTCGGCTGGCTCCTCGGTGCCCCACAGAGGCACGTGGATGACTCTGGCGTTAGAAGGCAACTCGTATTTGAACGCCACGTTAGGGTCGCCGGTGATGGCGCAGATATAGTAATCCACCTGGGGTAGCTCCCGGCATAGTATATCGCACCAGGTGCTCACTCCTCCACCCACGTAAGGGTAAGTCCCCTCAGTTTCCATTAACACGCTTATACGTTCATCTTCCATAGGTCAGTCGCTCTCTATATCTTCAACCTTTAGCGTATGCCTGGGTGACATTGTTATACGCAGCGCTGCTTAACCTCTACAAAGCCGTACTGTAAGAACAACAGCCAATGCCGCCAAAAGGAGCCAGATGGAGATGACGACACCAGCAGCTACCCAGTTTGTTGGTCGGTCTTCACTCATAACTGCCTGCGCCTTTTCGCGGCACTCAACTAAAACGGGATGAGGAATCATCCTCAGTGCCAGAGCTGCACCCAGGGGAACCAAAACAAGGTCATCGAGATACCCTAAGACGGGGATGAAGTCAGGAATCAGGTCTATAGGGCAGAAGGCGTATCCAACTACGAGAGCAGCCAAAAGCTTGGCATACCAGGGAACTCTGGGGTCTCTATAGGCCAGGTAGAGGGCGTAGGTTTCCCCTTTGAGTCGTCTGGCTTGTCGTTTCCATTTCTGAAAGACCTCCTTCAAACAACCCTCCTCTTGGACGAACTCCATGCCTCTGGAGCAACTCCAGACCACCTGGAGTGTTTTCGGAACGCCGATTTTTCGTTCTTAAAGGTACCTGTTGTACAGGCGTCGATATTCTTCCAGGCAGCGCTCCTGTCCGTAAAATCTTCTGACCCGTTCCCTGCCCGTCTGGCCCATCTGCCGGGCCAGGACCTCATCGCGGCAGAGCATCAGGATGGCCTGCGCGGTGGCCTCGGCATCCTGGGGCGGAGTGACCAGGCCGGCTGGCCCCAAAGCGGCGTCTTCTTCGCTCCCGCCTTCCATCAGTTCAGCGCAGCCTCCCACGTCGGTGACTACCAGCGGCAGCCCGGCGCTCATGGCTTCCAGGGCCACCAGCGGTTGTCCCTCGCTCAGGCTGGTCAGGACCACCACGTCCAGGCTGCGATAGCACTCCTGGGGCGCTAAAGCCCCGCTGAAGGTCAACCGTTCGTGCAGGGCATAGCTTTCAGCCAACTGGAGACATTTACGATAGTAATCCTCATCGTGGGCGGTAGGGCCGATAACGTAAAAACGGCCTGCGGGGTACTCATCGGCCACCAGCCGACAGGCGCAGATGAAAGTTTCCACGTCTTTTATGGGTACCACCCGGCCCACAAAACCTATCCCTGGGTGGGGCCACTCCAGGTCTGGCTGCCTGTCAGAAAAGGCTCTCCAATCGACGCCGTTGGGGATTATGCGGCATTTGCTTTTTTCGGCCCCGTTTGCCAGTTGCAACCTTTGATTGGCCTGACAAACGGTCACAATCTCGTCCGCGGCCCGATAGACCAATCCGGCCAACTGCTTAAAAGTGGCTGTCCAGTGTTGTCTCAAAGCCACCAGATTGATTTCGTCCTCATCTCCATTAATGATTTTGAACCCACACTCGATCTCACTGGCTCCCTGCTCGATCTCGTTCCAGTAGATACCATGCTCCGTCAGGATTAGAGGGCGGCCCGCTTTTTCCTTAACCTGACAACCCAGGAGGCCAGCAAACCCCGTAGCCAGAGTATGATAGATGCGGGCCTGGGGCAAGGGTGCTTTGCCTTTCAGGGCATGGGCCATCTCGTAGGGCAGGTGGTAGACCTCGATTTCGAGGTTGACTATCTCTCGCAGGTTAGAAGGTAACTCGAACTGCGCCTCCCGCCCCAGGTTATCTTTCATCCCCAGATGAACCAGTGAGAAATCCAGCTCGGCCAGACCGCTGATCAGAGAATGCACCCAACTCGACACGCCGCCAGTGATGTAAGGGTAGGTCCCTTCCAAGATCAGACAGATATCGGTCATTTATCTTTCTAGCCTTTGCGCTTGATTATGCTCAAGATCGTTCCTGTCTGCGGCGAAGTATCGTACTCGACGCTGTCCATCAGGGTTTCGATGATGTAGATGCCGTAGCCCCCTTCGTGGGGCACATCCAGATCCGGCTCCTGGTATCGGGTCAGGTCGAACTTGCGACCGAAATCCCGGATGGTCAGGGTCAACTCGTCCTCATCGATGGACAGAGAGAGGACGATCTCGTGCCCTTTCTCTCCTCCATAAGCGTGCCTGACGATGTTGCTGCAAGCTTCGGTAAGGACGAGCTTCAATTCGGATACTTCCTGAGGGGTAAAACCCGCTTGGTCGGCCACATCCGCCAGCCAATGCCGTGCTTCAGCGATGGCGTCCAGCGTGCTCTCGATTATCAGTTTGCTTTTCACCTTTTCGATGGCCCCCCCCTCCTTCCCTGATTGCTTCTCTGTCTGGCTGTTATTTTCGGTCAGCAAGACAGGCTCGAAAGTGTCTCCTACAGGGTAGCTGTGGCTTCACACCGGCCAGCACTTACAGCTTCCCACCGGTCTCCAAACCTGTAGAGGCTTACGAACCATACGTCCCGGCTAGCTTTGGAAGCTAACCACAGCCTCAGTGCAGCTATCGTAGATATCGAACACCCTGTTGAGTCTAGTTAACTCGAAGATCTTCATAATCTCAGGCTTGATATTGCACAGCTTGACTCCTCCCTTGCCCGTTCCCACCCTCTTGAACAGGTTGACCAGGGCTGATATGCCCGAGCTGTCAATGAAGTCCAGGGCCGTTAAATCGATCACATATTGAGTTTCTCCCTGACCGATAAGCTCCTCGAAGCGGGCGCGCAGTTCGGGAGCGCCGCTGGCATCCAATTCTCCCGCCACGGATACGATCATCACATTACCTTCTTTTTCGAACTCAGCTTTCATACAAAGACCCCCTTATGTTTATTCGAAGCTATTCCGGCCTTCCTCGAGAGAATCAGCGATATTCAACAACTTCTCGAAGCCGGTGAGCCGGAAGACCTCACGTACCGACGGTTGGGGATTAGTCAGTGCTATCTGGGCCCCAACCTTCTGGCTTATCTGATAGGCTTTGACGAACACGGAGAGGCCGGAACTGTCGAGGAAATTCACCTCGCTCAGATCCACCAGGATATTGGCCCCTTCCTTGAGCAGACCCTGCACGACGCTTCTCAGTTCAAGCGCACTGGTTACGTCCACGCTCCCGCTCAGACTGATCACCGTGGTGTTGCCCTCTTCTTGCACCTGGCACTGCATAGTCATAATTTTATTTCCTCCTAATCTCATAGCTTTTATTCAGCGGCTCTCCTCTCCTGCCACTCGATGTACAGGAAGCAGTTCTCACATTTTTCGTCGCCGTGTCCGGCACATTGGACGTCTGGTCGCTGCTCCCAGCAAGCGGTAGGATTGTGTTGGGAAGGACATTGGAGCTTCAGGTCATCGGGGCAACTCTTAAAGACGTAACATTCTTCCAGCGCGCCACCGCCCGCTTTTTCTCTTTTCTGGCGTAGAAGCTCCAGCAGAGCATCCACGACGGCCGGATCGAACTGGCTGCCCCGTCTCACTTCTACTTCCTGCCTCAGCTTGGTGAGGGACATGGAAGGGCGTATGTCCGTGACCGTAGTAGCCTCCACGAAATACTCGGCCAGAGCCAGGATTCTGCCCTCCAGGCTGATTTCATCGCCTTTAAGCCCCTTGGGGAACCCCCAACCATCGTACCATTCGTGATGGGTGGCTATGGCCTCGACCACACTCTGGGGCAAGGGCAGGATGCTGACCATATCGGCCCCAATGGTGGGATGGTTGAAATCGGCCTGGAAGCCGCGGCTGATCTCGGCTACTCCGCACATACCCACGTCGTGGACTCTGGCGGCTGTCTCCAGGATATTTATCCTCTGGGGGGAAAGCCCCATCCGCCGGCCGATCTCGACGGCGATGCGGGTCACTCTCTCGGTATGGGAGATGGTGCCGGGATAGCGCACATCGACCGATTTAGCCAACCCCTGAAGGGTGGTCAGATATCTTTCGGTAAAGACGTCCATAAGACGCACGTTTTCCAGCACCAGCTTTATTTGCTCCATGAAGACCTCAAGCAGCTTCAGGCTGTACTCGGTTAGTATCTCCCCTTTCTTCTCGAAATTGACCAGGGCGAACATGCCCAGGATATCTTCTCCTTCCACCAGAGGCACGGCCAGAATGGATTTGAGGCCCATCTCCTGCACGAAGTCCCAATCTCTGATCATCAACGCCCGGCTCTCTGACGAAACCCACTCGAAGAGTCCTTCGCCTGGTACCAGGTTGACCTTTGCCACGAAGCGATCCGGTATGTTCTGCGAGGCCCGAATGGTCCAGCGCGGTGGCGCTCCTTCACTCATAGCCACAAAGCCCCCCTCGCTGCCGGTCGCTTTCAGGGCCAGGTCCAGGAGCAGGGAGATGAATTCGTCCAGCTCAAAGGCGGAGCTGAGCAGCTTGCGGCTTACTTCTGAGCGGTCCTCCAGGTCTCGCATTTTTCCCCGCAGGTCCTCTTCGGCCCTGGCCTGGGTGATGGCAAAAGACAGGGGGATGATGAACTTTTCCAGCCGCTTTTGTATATCGTTGAGCACATTTTTTGCTTCCGCTTCCACAGGCCCCACCTGGATCAGGCCCACCAGGTCGCTGTTCCTGCGCAGGGGGACGGTATAGAGGTGCCCAACCTCAGTAATCCGCAGATGGTCCTGCTCATAGTCGGGCGCTCTAGGGAAGTTCAAGGGAGGCGAACGCATGATGGATTGCACGTCTTCATAGGTACTTTCCTGATAGGTGCTCTCTCCGCCCACCTCGGACGGGACTTCTGACTCCATTTCAGGAGTCAGTGGTAGCTCTTTGATCTTCATGTGCTCCAGGGTGAAGCGTTCACCGCCGGGGTCTATAAGGTAAAGATAATAAACGTCCAGGTTCAGCACGGCATCCAGCATGGCAAACAGGGCCTCCAGTCTCTTGGTGTAAGAGGCCCCCGGCGCCAGAGTGCTCATCACTTCGAGCCAAATCCCGGCCGGGGTCTTTTTTTCGAGCTGGGAGGCGACGGGTTCTAACTGGGCGGCGCCTGCGTCCTCTTTCTTGGAGCCTTTCAAGAAACCAAACATATCTTACACCCTTTCTACACTTCAGTCTGTGACCTTCATTACAATAGCCGTGATGTCATCGTATTGGGTTACCCCCATACTGTGTTCGTAGACCGCATTGTAGATGGTATCCAGAATCTCCCTGGCCGGCCGCTGGCAATTTTGCTTGATCAAATCTTGCAGGCGTCTTTCTCCGAACATCTCGCCGGCCAGATTCTTGGCCTCCGTTACACCGTCGGTGTACAGGACCATAACGTCGCCGGGCAGCAGTTGCATCCGGCGCTCTTCGTACTCCACGTCATCCAGAACGCCGATCAGCATCCCATCAGCATCCAGCGGGATACATTCTTTGGTACTGGAACGCCATACGAAAGGCAGGTTGTGCCCCCCATTGGCCCAGATCAAGACTCTGCTGTCCGTGTTGAAACAGGCGTAAAAAACGGTGATGAACAACTCGGCGTTACTCAAATCGTGGTACACGGCCCGGTTAGTTTCAGCCAGGACGGCCGCCGCCGACTCCTGGCGTAAGCTCTCGAAACGCAGGGCGCTGCGGGTGACAGCCATCAGCAGGGCGGACCCCACGCTGTGCCCCGACACGTCAGCGATGAGGATGCCCAGTTCCTCGTTGACGGTGGTAAAGAAGTCGTAGTAATCTCCTCCCACGTCTTTGGCCGGTACACATCGCCCCACCAGTTCTGTGCCCTTTATCTGGGGGGGATAGCGAGGCAGGAGGCTCATCTGGATGCGGGAGGCGATTTCCATATCTCGTTGCAGTCGCTCGTCCTCTTTGATCTGCTCCACCAACTGCGCATTCTTGATAGCCAGGGCCGCTTTGCTGGCCAGACCCACCAGAAAGTCGCGGTCTTGCTCGGTGAAGTACTCTTTGTTGACCTTGTTGATCACGTTGATAGCGCCCAACGACTCCCCTTTGACTACCAGCGGGGCCGAGATCAGGGTCCGGGTTTCGACTTCTGCTTTTTGGTCAAAACGGCTGGCCCACCGTCCGTCGGTGCGCACGTTAACGATCATGTCCGGCTTCTTATTGGCCGCCACCCAACCGGCGATCCCCTCTCCCGGTTTCAGCTTCGAGCCGACCATCTTGTCTCCGCCCGCTCCTTCGGCCACCTCGCACACCAGAGTTTCGCCACTTTTGTCCATCAGCCAGATAGACCCTCCTTCCGCCCTCATAGCCTCAACCACCTGGCTGAAAATAGTGGGTAATAACTCGTGCAACTCGATGGTGGAGTGGAAGACCTCATCGATATTGCGCAGAGTGATCTGTCTCTCGGTGGCCTCCTGCACCTCCTCGTACAATTGAGCATTTTTGATCGCTCCCGCTGCGTTTTGGGCCAGATCGACCAGTAGCTCCTGATCTTCGTTGGTAAAGGAGTCTCGCCCGATCTTGTTGACCAGGCTGATCACGCCCAGTGATTCCCCTCTGATCTCCAAAGGAGCAGCTACCAGGGAACGAGTAACGAAATCCACTTCCTCATCAAAGCGGCTGGTCCAACGTTCGTCTTGACTCACGTCGTCGATGAGGATCGGGCTTACGTTGGCGTGAACCCAACCGACCACTCCCACCCCTGGTTGTAGCTGCATTCCCACCAATCCATCTGCCATTGAGCCTTTGGCTATCTGACACACCAGCTCTCCTCTGGTTTCGTTGAACAGCCAGATAGCTCCTCCTTCCGCGCCTATCACCTCGATCACTTTGGAGAATATAGAGGGCAAAAGTTCGTCCAATTCGAGCGAAGCGTGGAAAGCCTGACTTATCTCCCGCAGCAGAGACAGCCTTTCAACCTTTTCCTGTACTTGTTGGTATAGGTCTTTCGTCATAATACTCCTCTACCTGAAAACTTTTACAATCCAAGGGGGCAGCAACAAAACGATAACCGTGAAACGTCTTTGTAAGCCCACTGCTTCAGAGGGACGGGTCCCTTATCTGGCTTCCCCTGATCACATCATAGTTGAATTTACTGGAATCGCTCAATAAAACGGGGGAAGCATTTTTAGGCGACTCGCCAGGGGACAACATTATTATATCATATTGTGGTCATCTATGCAATATGGGAACTCCTTGTCAGACAAATATAATGATAACATGGCTCCGTCACTTTTTGGTTAAGATTGGGTGCAGCTTAGGTTGAGAATTGGTTAAAGTTGCCAGACCATTTCTCGCCCCAATGCGCCGGATAGCAGCATCGTTGTGTAACTTATCGTGAGGTCTTTATCTATTCTTGTGGGAACAGCGTCCGCTTTGTTTCCATCATCGCCCTCCTTCCAGACTTTGCCTTTCGGGAAAAGTGTGGTATAATATGCAGCGTTTGGGACAAATCCAATGGAGGGAGGGCGACATTGCTAAACAAATACATTTTCATCGGCCTTTTTGCTATAGTGGCCATTCTGTTCCCGTGCGTGGCTATGCTCCTGCATTTTATCCTCCGCCCCAAAAGGCCCAACCCCCTCAAAGCGTCTACCTACGAATGCGGTCTGGAAACCATCGGCGAAACGTGGGTGCAGTTCAAAGTTCAGTATTACATTTATGCCCTCGTTTTTGTGGTTTTTGACATCGAGACCGTTTTCATTTACCCCTGGGCTGTAGCTTACCATAAGCTGACTCTCTTTGCCCTGGTAGAGATGTGCATTTTTGTGGGCATCCTGGTGGGGGGATTGCTCTACGCCTGGCGCAAGGGTGTTCTGGAATGGATATAACCGAGGAGTAACCATGTCTTCTGAAGAAAGTCTTCCCGAAGAGTTGAAACGTAACGTGGTTCTCACCACCGCGGACTGGATTTATAATACCAGCCGCCTTTCGTCAATCTGGCCGGTGACTTTTGGTCTGGCCTGTTGCGCCATCGAGATGATCTGCACCTCCGCGGCTCGTTACGATCTGGCCCGCTTTGGGATGGAAGTTTTTCGCGCTTCCCCTCGTCAGGCCGATCTGATGCTGGTGTCCGGCACCTTAACGCACAAGATGGCCCCTCAGCTCTACCGCATCTACCACCAGATGCCAGACCCCAAATACGTCATCGCCATGGGCGTGTGCGCTATCTCTGGCGGCACCTTCACCAGTTACAGTGTGCTCCAGGGCGTGGATAAGATCATCCCGGTGGATGTCTACATCCCCGGTTGTCCTCCCCGTCCCGAAGCCCTGCTCAACGGCCTCATAATGCTCCAGGAAAAGATCAGGAAGCAATCGATCCTGACTGTGCCCTGGTATCCTTTCGCTAAAAGGAGGCTGGAAGCAGCCGGGCAGGAAGTAGCCGAAACCCCGCTGCTGCCTCCCTTCGACCAGATGAGATAAGGAGATAAAGGAGACAGCAGTGACTAACGAAGAGATTTTGGCCGCTTTGCAGGAAAGTTTTCCACGAGCTATCGTCGAAGCGCCAGCAGAGGTGAAAGATTTCGCCCTGGTGGTGAGAGGCGAGCACCTGGTCGAAGTGGCCGCTTATCTGCGGGACGAAGCCGGTTTCGATTACCTGTCCTGCGTCACGGCCACAGACCAGGCGGAGTACCTGGAAATAGTCTATTACCTCTACTCCATGAAAGAAAAGAGAGGCCCCCTGGTGCTGAAGGTCAGGGTGCCCGATAAAGAGAATCCTGAGGTCCCCTCCCTGGCTTCGGTCTGGCGCGGGGCAGTGCTTCAGGAGTGCGAGGTCTATGATTTCTTCGGCATCCGCTTCACCGACCACCCTGACCTGCGACGCATCTTTTTGTGGGAAGGGTTCGAGGGCTGGCCTTTGCGCAAAGATTTCGTGCCCGCCTGGCCCATAGATACCGACGAGCTGGTAGCCCTGACCCACTCCAAACCAGAGGATAGAATCTAAATGGTGAGAGGTACCTGGCACTATTCTGAAACCAAAACCGCCGATTAAGGCCGATTTTTTGGAGATTAGCGCCAACAGGTTTCACCCGGACGTGTGAACGTGTGCCGGGCACTAATCCAATTTCTAATTTCCAGATTCCAATATTTGAATTTGAGGACGCTTGGGTTATTATGAAAACAGAAAAATTTGTCCTTAACATGGGCCCCCAGCATCCGAGCACTCACGGGGTCTTCCGCATGGTGCTCACCCTGGATGGGGAAACCATCGTCGATGTCCAGCCCATGTTCGGCCATTTGCATCGAGGCATAGAAAAGCTGGCCGAACAGCGCACCTATCTGCAAACCATCCCCTTCACCGATCGCATGGACTACGTCTGTTCCATGTCCAACAATCTGGCTTACGTCCTGGCCGTGGAGAAACTGGCGGGCATCGAGGTGCCTGAACGAGCGGAGTACATCCGGGTGATCATGGCCGAACTGACCCGCGTGGTCAACCATCTGGTGGCTACGGGATTCCTGCTCAACGACCTGGGAGCTTTTTTCACCCCGGTGCTGTACTGCCTGCGGGAACGGGAACGCATCCTGGACCTGTTCGAGATGACCAGCGGGTCGCGCATGACCTGTAACTACATGCGTTTCGGGGGAGTGCGCTACAACCTGCCCAAAGAATTTCTGCCCGAAGCCAGAGAACTGCTCACAGTTCTGCCCCATGCCGTGCGCGAAATCGAGCGGCTGCTGACAGGCAACGAAATCCTGCTGGCCCGTACCCAGGGGGTGGGTGTCCTGCCCAGGGAGCTGGCTATCAGCTACAGCGTCACCGGGCCGCTATTGCGCGCTTCGGGGGTGGAATACGACGTGCGGCGGGCCGAACCCTACTCCATCTACGACCGCTTCGATTTCGAAGTATGCACCCGCCCGGAAGGCGACTGTTACGCCCGCTTTATGCTGCGTTTTGATGAGATACACCAAAGCATCCGCATCCTGGAGCAAGCCCTGGCACAGATACCGGACGGAGAAGTGCGGAACGAAACTGAGCTGACCTTACGTCCCCCAGAAGGCGATGCTTACGCCCGCATTGAATCGCCCAAGGGCGAACTGGGCTGGTATCTGCGCAGCGAGGGGGGCATCAGTCCCGCTCGCTGGCACGTGCGGGCCCCGACTTTCATTAATCTGACCGCCTTGCCGTATATGTTGCGGGGCTGGAAAGTGGCCGACGTGGTGGTCATTCTGGGCAGCATCGACATCGTGCTGGGCGAGATCGACCGATAACCAAGTGGAGGATGGACATGGGATTTATTGATTTCGTGAAAGACCCCGTCACCAGCGTGGGTAACCTGATCGCCGGTTGGATCAGCGGTTGGCCTCTTTTCTGGCAAGACCTGCTTTTGAGCTTTCTGGGGATCGTCGCCATCTACGCCTTTCTGATCCTGACGGTCATGTTCCTCACCTACTACGAGCGCAAGTTGATAAGCCGCGTCGCCGACCGCATCGGCCCCAACCGCACCGGGCCATACGGTATTCTCCAGGCCGTGGCCGACGTGGTTAAGCTCATGGTTAAGGAAGACCTCACCCCGGCCAAAGCCGACGCTCTCGTTTACCTGGTAGCTCCGGGCCTGATCATCATCCCCGCTTTTCTGATCTACTCCGTCATCCCGTTTGCGTCTGGGGTGGTGGGGGCCGATATAAACGTGGGCCTTCTTTTCATCGTGTCCATCGCTTCCATCACCACCATCTCCATCCTGATGGCCGGTTGGGGCAGCCGCAACAAGTATTCTCTGCTGGGAGGGATGCGGGCCGTAGCCCAGATGATCAGTTACGAGGTGCCAATGGTGGTGGCCTTGCTGGGGCCGGTCCTCCTGACCGGCTCGTTGTCGCTGGTCGAGATCATCGACGCCCAGAGCGGGTTTCGGTGGTTCCTGTTTGCTCAGCCGGTGGGGCTACTGGTCTATTTCGTAGCCGGGGTGGCCGAAGCCAACCGCTCGCCCTTCGATCTGCCGGAGGCCGAATCGGAGTTGATAGCCGGTTTCCACATCGAGTATAGCGGTTTGAAGTTTGCTCTTTTCTTCCTGGCCGAGTACACCAACACGTTCACCATCGGGGCGCTGACCACCATCCTCTTCCTGGGCGGCTGGCGAGGGCCTTTCGCCGAACAGGTGCCCATCCTGGGGACGGTTTACTTCCTGATCAAAGTCTACTTTCTGGTTTTCGTCTTCATCTGGATGCGGGGTACCTTCCCGCGCCTGCGCATCGATCAACTCATGGGCTTTGCCTGGAAGTTTCTCCTGCCCCTGGCGCTGGCTAACGTCCTGGTCACCGCCCTGGTGGTCAAGCTGCCCCTGGGCGCGCTGGCTCAGACCATTGCGCTGTTGGTAGTGGGGCTGGCGCTGGCCCTGGCGGCGCTGTGGCTGCTTTACCGGCGGGTCATCAGGCGTGATCTCAATAAAGCCGCCCTGCCAGAAGAAGTAGAGGGAGAGATCGCCGCGCAGACCGTTCCGCAAGGCTGAAGTAGTAACGACTTAAGTCGTTACTACATTATGCATCAATGCGTTTTCAAGGAGTAGATAAAAGATGTTTGGTGCAGGTTTGGTCAAAGGGTTAGGCGTAACCATTACACATTTTATCGCCACCTACCTTGACGATCTCAAACATTGGGTTCGTCTCCAGCGTTACCGTTATCCCGATCGCATCTATCGGCGTCATAAGCCAGATCAGAAGGGCATCTTTACCATCCAATATCCAGAAGAACGGATGGAGATGTTTCCCCGCTTTCGCGGCTGCCTGATGCAGATGCGCAACCCGAAGACGGGGGAACCTAACTGTACTGCCTGTGGGGTTTGCGCCCGTATCTGTCCTCACGGGTGCATCAAGATAGTTACCTCCGCAGGCCCGAACGGCCAGCGGGTGCTGGAAAGCTACGAAGTCCACACAGAGAACTGTATGGTGTGCGGTTTGTGCGTGGAAGCCTGTCCCTTCAACGCCCTGGGGATGAGCCACGAGTACGAAAACGCCGTTTACCAGAGCGCCAACCTGGTTTATGATATGGACAAACTCCTGTCCATCTTTGACACCTACCTGGTCCGGGCCAGAGAGAGGAAAGGCGGTGAGAGTTTATGAGCGTGGTACACGTGGTCTTCATAATACTAAGCCTGATCACCCTGGGGGCGGCCCTGGCGGTGGTAACTAACCGCAACCTTTTCCACAGCGCCCTTTTTCTGGTCATGGCTTTCATCGGGGTGGCCGGCCTTTACCTGCTTCTGGAAGCGCCCTTTCTGGCCGTCGTCCAGGTTTTGATTTACGTGGGGGCCATCACCGTTCTCATTCTTTTTGCCGTGATGCTGAGCCGGGGGCTGATGGCCGAGGGCCAGGGGCAGAGAAACACACAGTGGTGGATGGCGGCCATTGTGGCCCTTCTTCTGTTCGTCGCTTTGGGTTTCATCGTCACTCGCCAGGTTGGCTGGCAGGTGAGCGACACCGCGCCGCTGGCCGACTCCGTGAGTCTGCTGGGACAGGAATTCATGGGCACTTACGTGCTGCCCTTCGAGGTGGCTTCGGTGTTGTTGCTGGTGGCTCTGGTGGGGTCGATCATCATTGCCAGGGAGAAAGAGTGAGTAGGGCAATCCAACTGGGAGAGACCAGGTTTTTGCTTCAAACCCTGGTTTCCAGCTAAGGGCGATTGGTAGATTGTTATGACAAATCCTGCCGTGTTGAAAATCGCGTTCGTTTCTGCCGAGGTCAGGCCCTTCGCCGCCACGGGTGGTCTGGGCGACGTAGCCAGCGCCTTGCCCAAAGAACTGAAAAAGCTGGGACACGACGTGCGGGTCATCATGCCCAACTACGCCCATGTAGAAGAACAGGGCTATAAGCTGGAAGAGGTGCCCGGCCTGGGCGACGCTCTCGAAGTGCCCGGCGTGGGGGCCATCTACGTCAAAATGACCTGCCTGCCTGACTCAGAGGTGCCGGTTTACTTTATCGATCCCGTGGATAAAGACTATTACAGCCGCACCAGGGATAAAGGGACCATCTACGGCTGGTCAGACGACGCCATACGCTTCATCCTCCTCTGCCGGGGAACGCTGAAGTTTCTTAACGCCATCACCTGGAAGCCCGACGTCATTCATTGCAACGATTGGCACGCCGGTCTGATCCCGGCCTATCTGGATAGCGTATACAAGTACGATTTCCTGAGCACGGCCACCCTGTACACCACTCATAACATCGTCTATTCTGGACCGGGTGGATTGCGCACCCACACCCTGCGCCAAGCCGGACTGGGACGGGAACTGATTCCCACCGTCCACCCTCACGAGTTCTACGGAAAGTTCAACTTCGGTAAAGGGGCTTTGGTGCTGGCCGATGTGGCTAACACCGTGAGTCCCACCTACGCCCGTGAACTGGAATTGCCCGCCCAAACTCTCGAACTCCCTCCGCTGGAGATACTGGATGGCTCCAGAATGATACAGCACCGCTTGATGATTCCTAACGGGCTGGGCTTCGAGGGCGTGATAAGACATAGAAAAGAAGAAAAGCCCTTTATAGGCATCCTGAACGGCATAGATTATGACTACTGGAACCCGGCGACCGATTCCCGGCTGAGCCTGCGAGCGCTTCTGAGCTTCGTCAAAGCTCACAAACACCAACTGCCGCGCCCTCTGTCAGAGGTCGAGCCTCTACCCCTCGATAGGGTGAGTTACGCCGTCGAGGATGAGGCTGAGACCATCATCGAAAGGAAGGCGCTCAACAAGAGAAGGCTACAACAGTTGTGTGGCCTGGAGGAAAACGCGCAGGCGCTGCTCATCGGGCGCGTGGGACGGGTAAGCGAGCAAAAAGATGGCCTGCTGATGGTCGAGGAGGCGAGAGCTCTGCGGGAGATACTGGCCCTGGATGTCCAACTGGTAGCTTTGGGCCGGGCGGCTGAAGGCGATCCTGTCGGACAGTACTACAGAAGACAATTTACGATCCTGGACGAAGAAAAGTCATCTCAATTCTGTTTCCTGAACGCCCGCTATCGGCGCTGGTTGGAGGAGGACGAAAGCTGGAATTTGCCGGCCGAGATGGACTACGACCTGGAACACCTGATATACGCCGCCAGCGACGTTTTCCTTCTTCCCTCTCTGTACGAACCCTGCGGGTTGACCCAGATGATCAGTTTCCGCTATGGGACGGCGCCCATCGTGCATCACGTCGGCGGTCTGGCCGACACCGTGAGCGATTACGACGAGCCACCCACACAGGGCAAAGGCCGGGGCTTCGTCTTCACCGAACCGGCCCCCGAAGCCCTGGTCAAAGCTGTGGAGAGAGCCTGGCACGCTTATCAGAGCAAAACGGAGTGGTCAGAGCTTATCGGCGAGGGGATGCAACAGGATTTTTCCTGGAAAACCTCGGCCCAAAGGTACGTCACGGCTTACTGGCAGGCCGTAAACGTCAGGAGAAGAGACCTGCCTTTCCAACAGGTGGAAGTTGAAAAAAAGGGGGATTGGATTGAATGATACCTTTATCCTGGTACTTGATTGTAGCGGCTGCTTTATTCTGCATTGGTTTGTACGGGGTCTTATCGCGACGCAACGCGGTGGGCATTCTGATGGGCGTCGAGCTGATGCTTAATGCCGTGAATATCAACCTGGTGGCCTTCTGGCGCTACATCACCCCGACGGCGCTCATCGGCCAGGTGTTCGCCATCTTCGCCATCACCGTGGCCGCAGCCGAGGCGGCGGTCGGTCTGGCCCTGATCATGGCTATCTACCGCAGCCGCGACACTGTTATCGTGGAAGACATCGACATGATGAAATGGTAAAGTTTCCGGGCATTGAGCGGCTCATTGATTATAGGATTATTTAAGAAATGGAAACAGGTTTAACTGAGGTGATCAGGATCACCTTACAGCTTGACTCAGTAGAGAAAAAAGCCTTACGTTCATTTGTAGAGGCCATAACCTCTGAGCAAGGTTTGCCCGGCTTAAGCATACAGATTGAAGCTGATGAGGATCAATTCATGGCCTGCTGCCTTGAATTGGACCTGGTCGCTGCTATGGATACCCCTGAAGAGGCCAGAGAAGACTTGATCAAGATGATGCGGGAATACGCTGAAGAGTATATAGAAAACGCCGGTCTGTATCTTGAGAGTATAAACAAGGCTCATCAATTGCCCTATATCCTGACGATTTTATCCTGCCGGTCCGATGAAGAGCTAAAGAAAGCCCTGGTGGAGTGAAAGGTTGGCCGCCTACACTTATCGGCAATTTCGCACAGTGTTACGCAGGTTGGGGGCTACTCTCGTCAGATCAGGAGATCATGAAATCTGGCGCAGGATCGAAGTCACACCGGAAGGTGAAAAGAAAGTCTATACAGTGCTGTTGAGCCATCAGCGTAGTAAAACCATCCCAAAGGGTACCTTTCATAAGATGCTGAAGCAGGCCGGGATCAGGCAGGAAAGCATGTCTGGAGCAGAAGCGGAAAGAATTTTCCGCGAGCTTCTGCAAGGATAATAGCTTAAGGAAGGAGAGTTTCTAGTATAATGTGGACCCAGATCCGAACCGCGCCCAATAAATTGCTGGCCGAGATGTGGTGTGAGCTGCTGGAATATTCCAGCATCCCCACCCTGGTCAGGCCGGACGAAGAGGAAGCCCATCTCGGTGAACTGGGCAAACAGCGTATATTCGTGCCCTCCGACCGCGTGCACGTGGCCGAGGACGTTTTCAAAAGTACGTAAACATAGATTAAAAAGAGGGTAAAGATGCTGGAACTTTTTTGGTTAATACCGGTTTTTCCCTTGTTGGCTTTTGCGGCCATCGTGCTCATCACCAACAAGGATGAATCTCTGAGCCGCTGGCTGTCCTGGATCGGGATCGGTCTGTCGTGGGTGATATCGTGGACGATATTCTTCCAGTCCTGGGGCCACTCCCACGAATGGGCGGCCCATCCTTACCGGGTGACTCTATTCAGCATCCCTACCGGGGCCGGGGAGCTTGAATTGGGGTTCATGCTCGATCCCCTGACAGCCATGATGCTCTTCATGGTGCCTTTCGTCTGCCTGATGATCTTCATCTACTCTAAAGGCTACATGGAGGGCGACCCCCGCTATTCGCGTTTCTTTGCCTACATCTCCCTGTTCGCCTGCGGGATGCTAGGGCTGGTCATCTCGGACAACCTGCTGATTCTCTTCGTTTTCTGGGAGATCATGGGCCTGTGTTCTTATCTGCTGATTGGCTTCTGGTTCGAGAAAGAGTCGGCCATGAAGGCCGGGCTTAAAGCCTTCATCACCACCCGCGTGGGCGACGTGATCATGTTCCTGGGCATCCTGTTCCTGTACTCCAAGACGGGCACCCTGGCCTTTTCTGAGATATTCAGCGAGCACACCCTGAACGCTCTGGCTACTACCTCGGTGTACCTGCCCCTCTTTGGCGAACTACCGGCAGCTACCGTCATCGCCGTATTGATTTTCGGCGGGGCGGTGGGCAAGTCGTCCCAGTTTCCGTTGCACGTCTGGCTGCCCGATGCTATGGAAGGTCCCACGCCGGTCAGCGCCCTGATTCACGCCGCCACCATGGTCTCGGCTGGCGTCTATCTGGTGGCCCGTTGTTTCCCCCTCTTCTACGTGGTGGAGCATGGCCCACAACTGAGCCTGGTGGCCTTTATCGGGGCTTTCACCGCCTTCGGAGCCTCCACCATCGCTTTAGCCCAGAACGACATCAAGCGGGTGCTGGCCTATTCCACCATCAGCCAACTGGGTTACATGATCGCCGCTCTGGGGGTGGGCGCGTACGTGGCGGCCGTCTTCCACCTGATCACCCACGCCTTCTTCAAGGCTTTGCTCTTCCTGGGTTCTGGTTCGGTCATCGTCGGCTGCCACCACGAAATGGATATGATGAACATGGGCGGCCTCAGAAAGCGCATGAAGATCACTTTCCTGACTTTCCTGGCCGGGACGCTGGCCCTGGCTGGTTTTCCTCTTTTCTCCGGCTTCTGGAGCAAGGACGAAATCCTGGCCCACGCCTGGCATGAGTATCAACATTTTGGCATTGTTTCCTGGCCGTTCTTCGTCTGGGTGTTGCTGACGGCGGGCGCCTTTCTGACCGCCTTCTACATGAGCCGCCAGGTGTGTCTGACCTTCCTGGGCGAACCCCGCAGCCACCAGGCCGAACACGCCAGCGAAAAGCCCCTTTCCATGATACTGATGCTGGATAGCCAGCCCGATACCGTTGGTCACCACGAAGGAGAGGCCCACCCGGTGCCGCTTTCCATGACCGTCCCGTTGATGTTCCTGGCCGCCTTTGCCGTCCTGTTGGGCTTTATGGGCGTGCCGGAGGAATTCCCGACCTTGGGGCCGCTTTTGGGCCACAATCCTCTACACCACTTTGTGGGCGCCATCCTGCCCGAAACGGAGTTTGGGTCTACCCCGCTGAGCTGGACGGTGATGGGCATTTCCAGTCTGTGCGCCATCGGCGGCCTGTTCCTGGGGTGGCTGGTCTACGGGCTTAAACCGCTGAAGGCCGGCCAGCCTGACCCCTTCGAGAAGGCCGGTTTTATCTACACCCTGCTCAAGAACAAGTACTGGGTCGATGAACTCTATCAGGCCACGATCATCCGGTTCGTAGAATGGCTGGCGAGCTTCTGCTACCGCATCGACGACGTGTGGATCATTGACCCTATAGTGGACTTTGTGGGCAACTTTGGCCGCATCCTGTCCGAATCGCTGAGCCAGGGCGTCGATGAGACGCTGATCGATGGCGCGGTCAACGGCGTCGGCCACCTGGCGAGATGGGCCGGACAGGGCTTGCGCCAGGTGCAGACTGGCCGGGTGCAGAATTATCTGCTGGTGGCTTTGGTGGCCGTGTTGATGCTGCTAGGGCTATACCTGTATCTGTAATAAGAGAGCAAAGAAACATCTGAGGAGGAAGCGTAGATGAATTTACTTACCGTTATCACCTTTGTGCCCTTGTTGGGAGCGGTGATCATTCTTCTCATCCCCAAGGGCCAGGAGTCCGTAATGAAGAGGGCGGCCATCGCCATCAGCTTCGTGCCCCTGGTCCTGTCCATTATCCTGTGGTTCACTTACGACCAGGCGGCGGGAGGGATGCAATTCGAGGAGAAGTCCCTTTGGATTTCGGCCCTGAATGTCTATTATCACGTGGGAGTGGACGGCATCAGCCTGCCTATGGTCTTCCTGACGGCGCTTCTCACCACCCTGTCCCTTTTCTATTCGTCCTTCACCATCAACGTGCGGGTCAAGGAGTACTTTGCCCTCTTCCTGCTCCTGGAGATGGGCATGACGGGCGTTTTCATCTCCCTGGACTTCATCCTCTTCTACGTTTTCTGGGAAATCGGACTGGTGCCCATGTACC
>DAOULT010000062.1:0-41786 GCA_034417895.1 Anaerolineae bacterium
GGGGATGGATAATCTATTTTCACCCATTTTGTGTCTTTTCTCCCTTGATCTCGGCCAGGAAATCAAGCATGTAGCCGACGAATTTCTCAAAATCGCCCAGATCGGTCTGGAGGCTCTCGTAGACTTGGATGTCATCCACTTCTGCATATAGATGCACCAGCAGGTTCCTGAACCTGGCCATCTGTTGCAGCCGTTTCGTGAAATCGTTGGGAAAAGCGCCATGCTCGTTGAGCACCCTGAAGGTGTCAGCGTAGTCCTGAGGTGCTCGAAACCGTTCAGAGGCGATAATGTGGTTGCCCAGGTCAATACAGCACTCGATGGCTACCTGGAAGTAGTATTTTGCGCCACCAACCTTGATCGGGTCTGCCAGGAACTCATCTTGATTGAGGGTCGCCAGGGCACGCAAGTAGCCCGTATACCGCTCCAGGTTGCGCAGCAGGCCCTCAACCTTTTCCTCGTTGACCATACAACCCCCTTTGACGCAAGTCGTCGAAGTACGCCTGGCGCAGTTGGCGGGCGATAGGCTGATAGTCAAAATACTCGTCCCACGTCCGGGTCTCGAACTCAACGCGAGCCGTTTCGTCTGCCGAGTAGAGCAAAATCCCCTGACAGGCCACCTGGCCCCGGATAGCCAGGGGAGCATCGTTGATGATCCGGACATCGGCTTCAGCGATACCGGCCACCTCGGCCAGTTCAACGGAGAGCTGTAATTGCAGCCTGAGTTGTTCTCGCGGCGTCAGGGCGTCATTGGGCACCACCAGGGCAATATCTACATCACTCAGAGGCAGCCATTGGTCGGTGGCCGCCGATCCATACAGGTAAGCCAGTGTCACCGGCCGCTCTTTTAGAAGAGTTGGCAACTTAGCCCTTAGCCTGTTGACCAATTGTTCTCTGTCCATTGAACTCTGTCCCTCTATAATAATGCTTATTATATCATAGAGACTATGAGATGACAACAGCCTCTCGTTACCTCTTCTCACGGGAATCCTGGGCTAAGTGGCGGCCACGATGCGCCGCACCCCGATGAGGTTATATCTCTTCAACAAATGGGCGCGCTCTTCGACCACCACCCCTCTCTCCAGGCAACAGGCGTGGATAACCTGTTGCCCACCCAGGCACAGGCCCACGTGTAACCCCTTTCTCCCTTTGGGCCGCAGGACGAGCACGTCGCCCCGGGTCAAGCGCTCAAAAGGCACCCTGACCCCTACCTTGCGCTGGTCGCCCGAATGACGGGGCAAGACCAGGTGGCAGGCTTTCCTGTAGGCCCTTTGCACCAGGCCGGAACAGTCGAGCCCCTGTTCGGTGGTGCCTCCCCACAGGTAGGGCGCCCCTTCGTAACTCCTGGCTACCTGCGTCAAAGCTTCTTCCCAGGCGGCGTTGACTTCGACGAGTTCATCCTTGAGCGCCCGGCGCACGTCCGCCCAGAGCGTTGAGCCTACAGGCGCCTGGCGCTTCCAAAGTGCCAGGCACCTGATATCGTCGGCCCGCGTCCAGCCCAGGGTCAGGTCGTCCAACTGGATCAGACGCCACTCGCCCTGGCAGAGCAGGAGCCTGAAAGCCCGGTCCTGGGGGATAATCTGGGTGCTACGGTCCTTATCGCTCTTGACCAGAGGAGGGGGCACGCGCCAGACATCCACGATCTCTTTAGCAGCCAGGCCCCAGCCTTGTTCGGCCCCGCTTTTCGGGTCGGCCAGCACCAATACCTGGCTCTCGACCTCCAGGCCGGTGGCCCGGTGCAGTTCCTCTTCGGCGGCTCGTTTCTGCGCTTCGAGCAACACCCGGCCAGACAGACGCACAGCCTCCCCGTCCCGTCTGGCCTGTAGATCGAAGACGGCCAGACCATACCTCTCTGTGTATTGATCCTTCAGGTTCGTCAAGATTCCATCGTACAATGTCGGTTGCTCCTGGTCTGGTACGCTATGTTCGGACTTCAGGGAGCCTCCCCTTTGAAGATAACAGGCAGCAGGAAACGGGGATAGGGCACCTCGACACTGGCCGCCAACTTCACCGTCTCGCCGTAATCGTCCCGGATATAGGCTACGTTGTCGATAGTCAGTCCCCTGACAGGAGGAACGACCAGCAGGTCATAGGCGACGGTCAGGGGTTGGCCGATGGTCACGGGCCCCGTCCAGTTGAGGCCCTCAGCGGTCAGGCTGATCGGTCCCCCGTTGCTGACGGACAGAGAGCCAGACACGTACTCGGTGAACCTGGGGAACGAGTTTTGAAGGGTGGCCGACGAGGCGTTGATAACGCCCGTGTTGCTCAATACAATGGTGTACCTCCGGGAATCGCCTGGGTTGGCCGTTGGTTGGTCTACGGTCAGGCTGGAAGTAGAGAAATCGGGGGCGTTGACCCTAGTTTTGAGCGATTTATCGAAGTAGATGTGGTGATTGTCGTAGCCGATGCGGACCGTGTTGGTAAAAGTGGTGCCGAAGGGCAGGGGGGCATGGACCGCCACCCTGAAGGCGAAGGCCCTGGAGTCGCCCGGAGCGATAGTCCCTGCCCAGGTTATGCTGCGGGTGGCAGGCTGGTAGCTGGCTCCTCCGCTCAGGCTGCCCTCTACGTACTCGACCTGGCCGGGCAGAGTGTCCGATAGATTGGCCGAGACCGTTTCCCAGCCGTCGTTGTGCAGCACCAGGTCGTAGTTCAGATAATCGCCGCTGGTCACGGTAGGCTTGTCCACCGTCCAGGTCGAGGTCCCAAGCCAGCTTAGCCAGCCGATGACGCGCTCCATCACCTCCTCACAGCCTTCAGGGAGCAGAGCTTCGAAAGGGAAGCTGAAGAAGACTGTCCGATAGGCAGGGGTAACGTGGGTCAGGCCGATGGCCTTTCCGTGGCTGCCCCAGAAAGCTATTGCTCCAGGAAGGTCAGGGATGAGGACGTCGCTCGCTCTATCGAAGGGATAGAGCAGGTTATAGGGGCCCAGGCCGTAGCCTACCGGATTAGCAGCATTGCCTATCGCCAGGGTCGTGCTGATATCTTCGTAATAATCCTCGATGCCCAGATAATTTTTCCCGAAAGAGGTCAGCTTATTGGTGTAAAGATAATCCTGGCCGGAGAAAAAGAGGCGGCCTCCGCTATCCAGATAGGTAGCCAGCTTGCTTTCGTCTTCGGCGGTCAGGGTTTCATGCCAGTCGTAGGCGGTGAACCAGACCACCAGCGGGTAATTCTGGAGCAGGTCGAGAGAGGGAGTTTCCCAGGGCCAGAGGCCCTCGTTCACCGTCCAGGAATCGTAAGGAATGGCGTGGGCATCCAGGGCCGCTTTGTAACGTTCTTCTTGATCGTACCAGCGGTCGTCGTCCACCAGGAGGACGGGGGCCGGGGTCTTGGTTGTCAGACTGGAGGTGGCTACCAGGGTGGGGGACAGTGACGAACGGACGGTCAGGACGGTAGTGTCCGGTCGGTGCCAGCCCGTGCCCAGGGGGACTTGCACCTGTAACTGGACGGTGGTGGAGACGCAGGAGGCCAATAAGAGGCTATTGGCCGAAAGCATTGTCGGCCAGGTATGACCGCTGATTTCCAGGCGGTAAATGTCCTGGGCGCTGGTCTGGCCGGTGTTCCACAGGCGCAGGGTATGGGCCACGCTCTCTCCAGGCAGCCCCACCTCGGTCTGGCTCTGAGGGGACAACTCCAGGCCCGCCATCTGCCCGGGACTCATGAGCCAGTCGATGACGCGCTCCATCACCTGGCGACGGGTATTCTCCTCAGCGATGGCCTCGAACCCAAAAGCCAGATAGACGGCGCGATAGGGTGAGCACCGCCCCACCCGCTGTCCGCCGCCGCCGCCGTCCTCATACGTTATCACCGAAGCGGCGTAATCGGCGTCTTTGGCCGTGATCTCGTCGGGGCTACTTTGATTGTTGGCTCCATCGTGGCCCTCGATGCTCAAACTCAAACCGTCAAAGATGTCGCCCGCCACGCCCTCTACGGAACGCGAGCCGGAATCGTCGCTCAAATATTTGGCTTTCAGATATTGACCATACTGAGGGGAGAAAAATACCAGGTTTCCTCCCCCATCCCAGTAACCCACGTCCTGCCCGCTCAAGAAGAGGCGGCCACCGCCGTCCAGATACTCGGCCAGCGCCTCCCAGGCCCTCACGTAACCCGGCGAGTCGGTGGGAGACGACCAGATCACGACGTCGTAAGGCCGCAGATCGTCGGCGGTCGGCACGTCGCCGGTCTCAGACAGGTCGCGGATGGTGTGGGTGTGATAGAGGTAATCCAGATCGTCTAAAGCCTGCTGGAAATAACCGATCTCACTATCGGTAGACCACGCTCCGCTGTCCACCACCAGGATGCGAGGGGCGGTGGATAACACGAAGTCTTGAGCGCTGGTCTGATTCACGGTGACGGACACCCCAGCAGCATATCCCACGCGGTGCCCCTCACTCTCGACTCGCAGGCTGTACGTGCCGGCCGGCACAGCCAGGCTCCAGTAGCCCGTCCCCGGATCGGTGGTGGTTTTGGCCGACGTATCCTGCACCAGAATGGTGGCCGATAGAGGAGCCCCGCTGCCAGCTTCAGTCACCCGGCCAACCACTGTGCCGCCGGGTAGAGGAGAAAGGGCAAAGCTCTGGGTCACAGTCATACCAGTTGTGACGGACAGGCTGTTGGCTATCGCTGTCTGGTAGTAGAAGGCCGTAGTTGTCAGGTCATAGATGCCTGGCGCCAGGGTCAGCAGGTAGCGCCCCTGGTCGTCGGTGACAGTCTGCGCCCAGAGGCCGCCGTGAGCCACGGACTCCGCCCTGACAGTCACGTCGGCCAGGGGAGCGTTGTCGGCGGCGTCAGTCACCGTGCCCACTACAAATCCGACGTGGGCCACAGATGCAGCGGCGTTATAAGCATCGACGCGCCCCCAGCCGGTCTCGTTGTCAGGGATGGAAACGCCGAGCGGCAGGGCGGTGTTTAAGATGATCTGCTCCAGGTCGGCTACGGCCAGGTGCGGGTTAGCCTGTAAGAGGAGAGCCGCCACCCCTGCCACGTGAGGAGCGGCCATCGAAGTGCCTTCGGCTTTGGCGTAGCCCCCGTTGGGGACGCTGGAGCGGATTTTCACCCCAGGGGCCGAAATTTCGGGCTTGACTTCGCCCCAGGGTGAGGGACCCAGGCTGCTGAAGATGGCTACGTAATCGGCCTCGTCGAGAGCAGCCACGGCCAAAGCTTCGGGGTAGGAGGCCGGCGAGTTGATGGTATGGCGGCCAGGGCCATCGTTGCCCGCGGAGCAGACAGGCAGAATGCCCGCCGCCAGTAAAGCCTGGACGTCGGGGCGGAAAGTGGCGTCGCCTCCATAGGCGCTGCCCCAGGAATTGTTGACCACCTGCGGGGCGTCGTCGGTGGCTGGATTCCCATCCGGGTCGAGCGCCCATTGAAAGCCGGCGTGAATCCAGCTATCGTAAGCCACGCCCTGGTCGTTGAAAATTTTGGCCGCCATCCACCGGGCCCCAGGCGCCACCCCGATGGCCGGATCACCACCGCCCACCATGGTCCCCGTAGTATGGGTGCCGTGACCAGCGCCGTCGTGGGGATAGGTGTATCCTTCGTCGGTGGCGCAGTACCAGTTGCCATCATGCTGATGAGACCCGCCAGGGTCGTAGCCTCGATAGCTGGTTTGCAGGGCCGGATGGTTCCAATCGACGCCGGAATCCAGGCTGGCTACCACCACTCCTGCGCCATCGATGCCCAGCGCGTTCCAGACGGTATCGGCCCGAATGTGGCTTACGTTCCATTCCACCGAACTAGCTAATGAACGACTGGAAGGGCCGTTTAACCATCCGTGAAATCCGTGACCTGAATCCGTGTGCGCCCCATTCATTTGCGCTTCCAGATAGCGCTTGTGGTCGGCGCGAATGATCTTCACCTCGGGCCGGGCCGCCAGAGCCAGGAGGGTGTCCAGATCGCCCCTGACGGCCAGCCCGTTGAATATCCAGCAGGAGGCGTAACTTTCCACTTTGCCCCTGGCCTGCTGCCCGGCCAGATAGGTCCTCAGGCCGCCTTGCGACCGTTCTGCCGTAGCCTGCAAAGCCTCTACCATCGCCTGGCGACGTTCCGCAGAATGAACCGCCCCGGCCATAGCTGCCCCCAGGTCGGCCTCCTCTGCCAGGTAGACTATGAACGGCAACTTCTCGCCCTGGCCCTTATTTGTTTTGTGGAGGGCCTCTTTGAGAAGGGTCGGTTCGATTTTGCGCACGAGGGCCGCATCGAGGGAAGAAAGAGGAGCAGCCTGGGCAGGAGCAAGCCCAGGGAGAGAGCGAAGAAGGAATAACCCCACCGCCAGAAGAATCAACCAGGCAAGGGGGAGACCCTTACGGCTAAACGTTTTCATGGAGCACTCTCGTCTCACGACTGTTCCCTATATTTGAACACGAAAAGGGTCGTCCACTCGCTCCAGTTACCGGCTTCGTCTCTGGTTCTGACCCGCAGGTAGTAAGTGCCAGGAGCGACCAGCCCCGGATTGTAGCCGCTGTCGGTCGTCTCGGTGGCGGAAGTACCCCCGGCGTTGGAGCCCCAATAGACGTTGTAGCCCGCCACCTGGGAGTCCTCGTCGCTCGCTCCCCCCCAGATGAAGTCAGGATCGCTCGTGGCGCTCTGCCAGACGTCGCTTTGCGCTCCGCTGGTCTCGATCACAGAGGCCGGGTTGGCCGGAGGCCGGATATCGTACCCAAACCAGCCCCGGCTCTCGAAGGTCTCGTTGTCGTCCTTGTCCCAAGCCCGCACGTAAACCGTGTGCGTGCCTTCTCCAGCCGCGCTTAACTGGAGGTAGCCCGAATCGCCCGTATACTGTGGAGGCTGACCTCCCGGCTCGCTATCCCAGGCCGGGTTGAAACCTTTCACCCCCGCGCTGCCCTCGTCCGTGATCTTCCAGGAGATGCGCTGGTCAGTGTTATACCAGCGGTTGGGGCGCGGAATAGTGAAATGGATGACGGGAGGGGTCAGGTCGTTGGAAAAATAGGTGGGCGGGTCTCGCGTCCAGTAATGATTGCCCCCCATCAAGCCGGAACTGCCGTTATCAGGATCGGGATACCTGGAGGCCAGGCCATAGATGTCATACGGATCCACCAGTTGGCCCCTGATCCGCAGCTCAAAGTGTAAATGCACGCAGGGAGGAGAGCATCTGTTCCAACTGCTATCTCCTGCAATGCCTAGCAAAGCCCCCCGGCTGACCGTCACCTTAGCCGGGCAGCGAGGGATGTTGGAGGCCACCGCCGACAGATGACCGTAGCGGGTCTCGTAAGTGGCTACTTCGACTTGGTGCTGGACCTTCATCAGCGGGCCTGGATTGTTGCCCCCCGCGATTACCCAGCAGGCTTCGCCGGGAGCAGCGGCCAGCACGTCGAACTTCTGCCAGTGAGCTTTGTAGCCGCTCCGACTCTTGACGTAATCGACGGCGCCGTGATAGCCCCCGTCGTTATAGTACCAGCCGGAGAGCACCCGCATCTCCGGGTCTGGGAGGAAAGGATAGGTGAGAAACCTGGCCGGAGAGGATAGGGGCAGTGCCTGGGGTCTTGCTAAGGCCGACAAGTCAGGACTCAAGGCTGGAATAAATATCAGACCTATTAACGCCACTCTGAGACAAATCTTCATCGCCGTGTTGCTTCTGCCCGTTATCAGTCCTCTCCTCTGACCAGGCCCACGATAGCCCCCAGGACAAGACCCGTCACCGCCCCGGTCATGGCCCCCAGGAAAGCGCCTGTCAAAGCCCCGATGCCGGCCGGCACGAGAGCCGCATCTCCCACCTGTTGGGCGTGTATGGCCCGCACCACCGCCCCTGCGACCGCCCCCATAATAGGCCCGATAGAAACGCCGGTCAACAGGCCGCTTTGCACGCTCTTGATCCCCTCCATAAAGCCAAAGACAAAACCGAAAGCAGCCCCCACCGCCAACCCAATGGCGGCGTCCCTGATTCTCATGCCGGCCGCCGCTTTGTGGAGAAAGCTGACCACGAAGCCGATGCCCAGGCCAGAGATGCCGCCCCAGATGATCATGGTAACAATGGTAGCCACCCTCTTCCCCAGACGGTCCAGCTCGGAGGTGACGACCCTGACGGTCACCTCCACTGTCGCTCCTCCGCCGTTGGAATCGATCTGAAGGCGGCCCTTATGCCCGATCTCTTTCCGCAGACCGCTCGTTTTGACCACGACCGTCACCTTCTGATCGCCTTCGAAGCGGGTGGGCTGGACGGTGAGCCATTTCCTGTCGGCGCTGATATCGCCCCTCAAAAGACCGTCGCCGTCGTTGTGAATGAGTAAGGTACGGCTATCCTCTTTCCCGGCTGGCAGAGACCCGAAATCGAGAGCGGTGGTTGAAAGGGCCAGTTTGGGGGGCATTTCGGGGATGCGGACGGAGATCGGCGCGCTGCTTCGTCCGATGGTGATCGTGCCCTGGTGGGTCTGCCGGGTCGCCAGATGGGAGGTATCCACCGTCACCCTGATGGTCTGCACCTCGCCGGGCACACAGGTAAAGCGGTCCGGGTCCACTGCTATCCAGTCCCCGCTGGATATCGACCCCGCCAGATGGCCCCGGCTGCTGCTCAGCACCAGTTCAATGCTGCGCGTTTCCCCTTTCATCAAAGTGCCCAGGTCGAGAGGCGGTGGGGGGCTGATAATCAGGGTCGGCTGTTCCACCAGGCCGGTAGCCTGGAGGAGTTCTTCCAGGCCGGCATCACGGTTTCCGCCGCGCAAACGAATGTCCGCCGCCAGGGTAGCCAGGTCATCCCGCCCATTGGCGGCCAGCCAACTCTCGAAATGCCCCTGGTAGAGATAGGTGATGGCAAAGTCCCAGCGCTGGTCACAGAGCGGCGCCAACTCCTCCAGGCTATAGACCACCTGGCTGGAAAAGGTGAAAGGGGTCATGGTCCGGGCGGGAGATGGATAGGGGACTGGCGCTTTGGAAGCGCCGGGGGCCTTTTTGTCTGCCGCTTCCTCTTTTCCCTCTTTCAGCTTTAACGTTACGGCCTTCACCGCCGTGTGCAGGGCAATTACCATCTCTCTGGCGCTCTGATACCGCTCCTCGGGTTTTTTAGCCAGGGCCTTCAGGATGGGTTCATCCAGCGTTTTGGACAGGGAGGAATTGAAATCGCTGGGCGGTGAAGGAGTGGTGTAAACGTGATCGTGCAGGATGGCGAGGGGAGAAGGATTGTCAAAAGGGGTCTGGCCGGTCACCATCTCATACAGGACTACGCCCAGGGAATAGAGGTCGGAGCGGTAGTCCAGTTCCCGTCCCTGGGCCTGTTCTGGCGACATGTATCTGGGCGTGCCCATGATGTCCCCGACGGTGGTCAACTGGACGGTAGCGTCGCTGACCTTGGCCAGACCAAAATCGGTCAACAACGCCCGGCCATCTCTGGAGAGGAGGATGTTACTGGGCTTGATATCGCGGTGCACGATGCCCTGACCGTGAGCGGCATCCAGGGCAGAGCCGACCTGGGCCACGATGTTGAGGATGGACTTGAGGCTCAAGCTGGTTCTCTCCAGAAGGCTTGTCAGGGTGCCGCCATCGACATATTCCATGGCGATGTAATAGATGCCCCCCTTTTCCTCGATGTCGTAGATGTGCACAATGTTGGGGTGTTGCAGCGCGGCTGTAGCCAGGGCCTCTCTCTTGAAGCGGGCCAGGAAATCCCGATCGAGGGTATATTGCATGAGCAGCACCTTGATGGCTACGTAGCGGTTGAGAGAGGTCTGCATCGCTTTGTAGACCGTGCCCATGCCTCCCTCGCCCAGCCTGGTTACGATCTTATATTTCCCCAGGGTTTTGCCGATCAGGACGTCTTCCATCGCGTGCTCTCCTCAGGGGCCTGACACCAGTATGAAACCGAAAAGATCAACAACGAACGGTAGAATTGAACGAACACGGGCAGTGCTATCAATAGAACAGATATTCTGCTCCCCAATAGAATATCTGTTCCACCCTCAGTGTACTACATCAGCGCAAAATGGCAAGCTCAGACCCGCCAGACAATGGCGCTAAAGTATTTTCCCTCCAGGCTGTGGTTGCTTATTGCGTCTGTAGGTTTCATCCGGGCGTGTGAAAAACGGATCAGTTCGTTAAATTCTACTGTTCGCTGTTGATCGTTTTTCATGGTAACTTCCAAAGCGCCAGGTCCATTTTTCAGGGCGAGAGGTAGGCTTTCTTGTCAGCGACGATACTTGTGCCATCGGTCACGGTCACGGTGATCAGATGTTCCTGGTGATCGGCGGCGTGTAGAGAATCGAAATCGAGGCGGTACTGGTTTTGCAACTGTCCGCCGATTTTCATGTACAGGGCCGCCAATTCTTCCGGGGAGGGAGCAAAAAGATACAGGCCGCCCGTTTCCTGGGCGCTGCGCTCCAGGACTTCGGGCAGGAATCCCTCGCTCTGGAGCCCAATGGCGAAGATGGGCACGTTGACCTGTCTGGCTGCTTCCAGGCTCTCGTCCAGGGTATGGTTTTTGCTGGCCGTGTCCTCGCCGTCGGTCAGGAGCACAATAGCTTTGCGACCCGGCTGAGTAGCCACGTGCTGGACGGCCTGGTAAATGACGTCGTACAGGGCCGTATCTCCTCTGGCGTACAGCCCCCCGATGGCCGAGGCGACCGCCCCTTTGTCGGTGGTGAAGTCGCTGACCAGATCGATAACGTGGTCGAACTTGAACAAACAGACCCGATCCTGAGCAGCGAGACGGCTCACGAAGTCGGAGGCGGCGGCCTTAGCTTTAGCCAGCGGGTCGCCTTTCATGCTGCCGCTGATGTCGAGAACCACCGCTATAGCCAGGGCATCCCCCCCGCCGACCATGCTCACCTGGAACTCCGGCACGTAATGGTCATCCTGTCGCACGCTGAAATTTTCTTTCCCCAGATCGAGGATAGGGTTGTCCTCCAGATCGAGCACGCTGGCGTAGACGACCATCTGGGGGAAGCGGCTCAGGTCAACCTGGTTGATCACGATCCTGGCCTTATCCCAATCGGGGATGGGCGTGGCTTCCAGGGGGGGAGGCTCCGGGGTGTAGGCCACAGCTTTTTCGGGCATAGTCAGGCGCGCTACTCCCTGATCGGTGGCTACCCACACGTCGCCGGCCGGGTCTATGGCTATGTCGCGCACATTGTCGCTAAGCAACTGGCCCGTCTGGGTGGAAAAGGTCAGCCAGGAGCCATTTTCGTCTAATTTAGCCGCTCCCTGGCCGTCGGTGCCGATCCATATATGACCACGCTTATCCGCGGCCAGAGACGTGACCTGGCTGAAGGGGCTGGCCTCTTCGCCCTTGTAGGTGGTCCACGTGACGCTATCGGCGGCCAGCCTGCACAGGCCGCCCCCATCGGTGCCCAACCACACTTCTCCTTCGGGGCCGATAGCTATGGCATTGACGTTATTGTGACTCAAGCCGCTGTTGGCGGCATCGTAGATGTACCAGTTCGATTCGTCGTGGGCCATCTTTGCTGCTCCGGCTCCCATAGTGCCGAACCATTTGTTGCCCATCCCATCGATGGCTACCGCCCTGACGTAGCCGTATGGCAGGCCGCTGTTATCCATGTCGAAAACTTGAAGAGAGCCATCGCCCCCCAACTTGATGGCCCCGCCGCCCTTGCTGCCCACCCACACGTCGCCTGCTCTCTCCACGGCCACCGCCGGGAAGGAGAAAGCCAGGGAAGACTGGCCGGTGGCGGCCTGGTTGTAAGTCGTCCAATTATCTTCGGGTCGTAAGCGGGACAGACCGCCTACCTGGGTGGCAAACCATACGTTGCCCGCCTTATCGACGGCGATATCCTGCACAAAGTTATCGGCCAGACCGCTGTTCTTGGTGGTGTAGTTCTCCCACTCGTAGCCTGGTTCCGGCTCCTCCTGCCGGTAGCCAGGACGGGACAGGCGGCCCCCATCCAGGTTCACAGCCAGCGCGTAAGCGTTGTGGGATGATTGGGCCTGCTTCACCACCAGATGACTGGCCCCCTTGTCGGTGCCAAACCACTTACTGCCGTCCAGGCCGATGGCTACAGCGAAAACGTTTTTGGATATCAGCTCTGGTTCGGTAAAAAAGCGGGGCAGCCAGTAATCTCCGACCGGTATCGTGGTCGGCGTTGCTTCGGCAATCTCGAAGGGCCGAAACAGGTAGAAAGCCACAAATGCTCCTCCCCCTGCCAGGGCAAGACCCAGAATAACTACCAGGGCGATGAAGATCAGGCTACAGGGAGAGGCAGGGGTGGCTTTTTCTTTACGCCTGTCTTCGCTGCCCTCTATTTCGGCCTGCACTTCTCGCAACTCTTCGGCCATCTCCGTGGCCGTGGCGTAGCGTCTTTCCGGGATGGGGCGCATGGCCCTGGACACTATTCTCTCCGTTTTGGATCGCAGGTCTCGTTTCACCTTCCTGACGGGCGGCGGAAGCACCATTTCCTTCCCGGCACCCTGGGGAAGAGCGGGCTTCTGGCCGGTCAGCATACAATAGAGACCGGCCCCCAGGGCGTAAACGTCGGAACGGGCATCGATCTCCTCCGGGACGGTCTCCGGGACGGGAAAGACGTAGGGGCCGGTTAGATCGGCTTCTTGCTTCATGTCCCCGGTCAGGGTAGGAGGCGCGGCCTGTCCTTCGGCGTTCAATTTGAAGGCGGCCAGGCCGAAGTGGGTGTAGTGGAGGTAGACGATGGGATAGGGCTGGCGCTCGTGCCAGTGTCCGATGGCCTCGCAGATATCCGCTCCCCATTTGATGGCCCACTTCTCGGTCAGGCAGCCCGTGGCCTGGAGTATGAGAGCCAGGTCCTGGCCTTCGATATCCATTACCAGGTATTCTTTACCTTCGTAGCGGAAGTATTCTTTAATGCCGGGGGGCTTACGGGCCACCTCGAAGGCGCCCAGAGCTTCCCACGTTATCAACTGCTCAGCTTCCGGGTCGGTGATGTCCTGGGCCAGGTAAACGGCCTTCCTCTCCGAGCTACCTATGACATCCACAATCTCATATTTATCTTTCAGGTGCGTACCAACCGTCAGCAGGGCGTACATTCGTTGCACCTCCTTCAGGGATAGACGATATTGTGGAAAAAGCCGACTCCACTCTAGATAGAACTGGTTATCCCTCACCTGTTTTTAATATTATAGCACAACCCTGGTCAATTGGCTAATTCTGCCGGTTGAGGGCGGCTCTTGTGGGGTAGGGAATAGTTGTGGTATAATAAAGGTAATCCGAGGGCGGTTTGTCATCGCTCTGAATAAAATGCTAAGGAGGAGACAAAAAAATGCAAGAACTATCTCTTCTCTCACGGATCATCCTGTACGTGCTATTGGCCTTGATGGGTGTGATTGCCCTGATCGTGTGGGGCGCGCAGATTATGATCCTCAGAGGCGGGGCCTTTAAAAATCCTGATGGCTCGGTAGATGACTGGCACGAGCAGAAGACTCATTACGGCATTGCTTTGGCCGATATATTTGTGGCCTGTCCTGCAAACGTGGCAGGAATTGTTCTTGTGTTCGTCAGTCCTCGCTGGGGGTACTATCTTCTGGCTCTGGTCAGTTTTTGGTGGGTTTGGGGTAACGTCATGACCACGGCCACCAGCCTGCGCTTCCATAAACCGAAAATTACCCCGATGTGGTTTATCACTTTTCCCCTGGGGACTCTTTTAGGGCTGGCATACATTATATGGACAGTCGTTCACTTCGAGGCCATTTACTTCCCGTGAGTCACCTTCGTTCCAACTCTTTCACCCGTTCCCAATCGGCTGCGGTGTTGACGTTGAAAAAGGACAGGTGTTGAGGGTCGAAGCGATTCACCACCTCTTCTGCCAGGCGGCAGACCCGCACTTCCGGGAAGAAGTCGATGATCTTCATTCTCCCTGTAGCCAACAGCCGGTCGATGGGGGCCAGACAGTTTTTGGAATAGAGGGCGTGTAGCGGCTCCAGCCAGCCGTCCACTTCGGGGATGACCACGTCGTACCCAGGGGCCAGACCGATCATGTGGCGCACAAGGTCGAGGTTAATGAAAGGCATGTCGCAGGCCACCACCAGGCTGTGATGATGGTGAGCGGCCTGCAATCCCGAATAGATGCCTACCAGCGAGCCTTTTTGGGGATAAGCGTCGCTCACCAGCCGCGCCTCCAGGTGAGCAAATTTTTGCGGCGCGTTGGTGACCACGATCACCTCGGCGCCGATTTGAGCCATCCTGGTCACGATCCGCTCGATCAGGGTGCGGCCCTCCAGCTCCAACAGGGCTTTATCCTGGCCCAAACGCTTACTTTGTCCTCCCGCCAACACAATGGCGCTCACTACAGGCATCCGTCGTCCCCTTTTCGGCCCTGACTTTCGGGATAGTGTATATCAGAATCTCCCTTTTGTCCAGCGGCGATATAATTCTCCCCGAAAAAATCAGGCCGCTGTTGACAACAGGCTCTTTTAGTGGTATCGTATAGGGAAAGCCCGACTATTACGAGCATCTAACCTGATGTAACAGGAGGCAGACAATGACTACCATTCCTGGAGTGAAATTGGTGGATGTCAGGGCCGATATGCCCAACTACGAGGCTTACAAAGATTGGCAGAGACCAGGCGATATCCTGGGCATCGCCGTGCATCACTCGGCTTCGGCCAGCAGCGCCACGGGCAAGCCGCTGGGGAACGCCTTGATCTACTTCAATTATCACGTCAACACCAGGGGCTGGACTCATGGGGGTTACAACTACGTCATCCTGGACGACGGCACGGTCGAATACGCTCTGGACGAAAAGATCGCCGCTTACCACGCCGGTTTTAAGGATCCCAATAACACCCACAACCTGGAATACGGCCAGTATTGGAATAACCATTACATAGCCATTTGTCTGGCCGGGTGGTTCTCCAGCGGTCGCACCTATACTGATAAAGAGGGGAATGTGCATCTGTATCCAGAAGAGTACATTGTCCCTTCCGAAGCGCAGATGGACGCCCTGATAAAGTTGTGCGTGCACCTGATGCGCCAGTACAACATCCCGGTCGAAAACGTGCTAGGCCACCGGGAACTGGAAGGCTCCCACACTCAATGCCCCGGCCTGAACTTCCAGCCGGCTGAGCTGCGGGAGGCGATAAAGGTGGCTCTGGCGGTCACCCCTGAGGGCATCTCCTCCGACCAACACGTCCTTGTTTTCTGGAGCGATCCCGACGGTAATTGGGCTCTTCAGGACTTCCAGGCGGCTATCGACTACATCGACCGTTTTCGGCCTGATATCACTTTCTATCCCGATAGAGTGCCCGGCCATTGGCAGGCGGCGACCATCATCGGCCCCCCGGGAGGCGTCACCCCTGAACAGGAACAGGCTATGGTCGAGGCTGGCTTGAAGGTGGAGCGTGTGGTGAACACCGACATTCTCAAAGACCTGGCCCTCAGGGGGCAGCGTTTTATGGAGGAAGAAGAGGAACCACTACCACCTCCGCCACCGCCGGAACCACCGCCACCGCCGCCGACAAAGGAAGTCATTTATACCGTCCAGCCTGGCGATACCCTGGGCAAGATCGCCAGAGAATACTACGGCGACGGTCGACTCTGGCGCAAAATCTTCGAGGCCAACCGGGACATCCTCAGCAACCCCAGTCTGATCAGGCCCGGTCAGCGCCTTCGTATCCCCGACGTGGAGGTGGAAGAATAATCGCTTTTGACACGTTTCCCTGGTTCGTGGTAAAATTGAGCATAAGAGGATTTTGATGCCAGACGAGCGCCCCATTCTGCTAGAAGTCCAAAATCTGAAGAAACACTTCCCCATCCAGCGAGGCTTTTTCCGCAAGGTGGTGGGCCACGTGCGGGCCGTCGATGGAGTGAGTTTTTTCATCCGTCAGGGCGAAACCCTGGGGCTGGTGGGAGAATCAGGCTGCGGTAAGACCACCACCGGGCGGGTCATTCTGCGTGCCCTGGAGCCGACCGAGGGCCGCGTGCTGTTCCGCAAAAATGAGGAGATGATAGACCTCACCCAGGTGGAGAAACGCGACCTGAAGCCCTTCCGGCGAGAGATGCAGATCATCTTCCAGGACCCTTTCTCCTCGCTGAACCCCAGGATGACGGTCATGGATATCGTCAGCGAACCACTGGTCATCCACGGGGTGGCCGGCGGGGCAGAACTCAAAGGGCGGGTGCGGGAGCTATTGGAATGCGTGGGCCTCAAGGTGCAACACATGAACCGCTACCCCTACGCGTTCAGCGGCGGCCAAAGGCAGCGCATCGGGATCGCGCGGGCGCTGGCCTTGCGCCCCCGGCTCATCGTGTGTGACGAGCCGGTTTCGGCCCTGGACGTCTCCATCCAGGCCCAGGTGTTGAATCTCCTCCGGGATTTGCAACAGGATTTTGGGTTAACCTACCTCTTCATCGCTCACGACCTTTCGGTCGTGGAACACATCAGCGACCGCGTGGCGGTGATGTACCTGGGCCACCTGGTCGAACTGGCCTCCTCGGACGAACTGTACCTCAATCCCCGACATCCTTACACCGAAGCCCTGCTTTCGGCGGTGCCTAGCCCTGACCCCGACCGCTCCATCCAGCGCATCATCCTGCCCGGCGACGTGCCCAACCCCGCCGCCCCGCCGCCCGGTTGCAAGTTCCATCCCCGCTGCCGGTACGCCGCAGACATCTGCCGCCACCAAATCCCCCCCTGGCGTGATCTGGGCGCCGACCACTGGGTAGCCTGTCACCTGACGGACAGGCTGGAACTGGCCGGTATCGTCCAATAGGTGGCCTGAGAATCAATGGTTCTGTTGAAAAATGTCTATTATGTAAAGCTGACCCACAACATATGGTACGTGATCTCGCTTGCACCACAATATCTTGTAGGGTATGTTTCCATAACTTGCCGTTTTCCGACAGAATCAGCAATTGCCATTCACGCTCAGCGAAGGAGGGAAGAAATGGCCCTATGTTCCTTATGCGGGGGGTTTCCAGACATCAACGTGGAGCTAGACATCGGATCTGCAATGCCATATTTTGAGACAGATCCTTACTGCTCGAAATGTGGGAAGCGTAGGAATGTCAGGTGTTCAAGTTGTGGAGGCAAGGGTTATACTTACACAGAAAGTCTCATCCCACAGTACTGCAGTCGATGCGGGCGCAGGATCAGCAAAAAGGTACGTACAAGCTGTATGATCTGCAGCGGCACAGGCCGAGTGCCTCATATTTGTATGGGGCCTTTCCTTTAGCTGCCATTTGATTGCCAGACTTTGAACATGAAAGAAGAAATGAAACTGATCGTCAACCCTATAGCCGCCAGCGGGAAAATGCAGAAACAATGGCCGCACATTCGCGCCATTCTGCAAAAGGCCCACGCCAGCTTCACGGTCGATCTTACGGAGAGAGCAGGCCACGCTACTGACCTGGCCCGCCAGGCCGTGGCCGACGGCTATCGCACCATCGTGGCCGTCGGCGGGGATGGCACCGTTAACGAAGTAATCAACGGCCTGATCGTCGGGGGAGAGGAACCTCACATTGATCCGGCCTTGACTCTGGGGGTCGTCCCCGGCGGCACAGGGAGCGACCTGGCGCGTACCATAGGCATTTCCCACGAACCCGAAAGGGCCTGTCGGCAGTTGTTGGAGGGCGGGACGCGCCCGATTGACGTAGGAGCCATCGAATACCTGGAAGGAGATCAGAAACGGCGGCGCTATTTTACCAACGTGGCCGGGTTGGGTTTCGACGGCGAGGTGGTGGAGCGACTCGACGGTAATCCCAAGCTTCTGGGAGGCACGATACCATATCTAAAGGAGGCGGTCCTCACCCTGATGACTTACGAAAACAAGGAGGTCAGGGCTTTTTTCGACGACCTGGAATGGCGCCAGTCAGCCACCAGCATCCTGGTCTGCAACGGACGTTACTTCGCGGGCGGCATGTTCGTCAGCCCCCACTCTCTCCCCGACGATGGCTTTTTCGACGTCGTCACCCTGAACAATCTGGGCCGCCTGGAATTCCTGGCGAACGTGCTCCGCGTTTACAACGGCACTCATCTGACTCATCCCAAAGTGAACGCCTACCGCGCCAGAGAGATACGGGTCGAAAGCCGACAACGGATGCTCATCCAGGCCGATGGAGAGCTTATCGGCCAGGCCCCGGTCACTTTCAGGGTGCTGCCCAAAATCCTGCGGGTGAGGGTCTGACAACGCCAACACTACGTTTCTCAGCCACAGAGTTCACGGAGTGCACAGAGGAAAAAACTCTGAGTCCTCTGTGGTTTATTTTGGCTAATGGGCAAAGCGGAAATGGAACAGGAAAACCGGCCTTTGATCTCGGTCATCATCCCCAATTGGAACGGAGCGCACCATCTGCCCACCTGTCTGGAGGCTCTGCGCCGCCAGACCTACCCCCGCTTCGAGGTCGTCGTGGTGGACAACGGCTCCCGCGACGGCTCGCTGGCCCTGCTGGAGCGGGATTACCCGGAGGTAAAAGTGGTGGCCCTGGCCCGCAACCTGGGCTTTGCCGGGGGGGTCAATGCCGGCATCCGTCAGGCCCAGGGCGAGATCATCGCTCTCCTGAACAACGACACCGAGGCCGATCCGCACTGGTTGGCGGCTCTAGGCCAGGCTTTGGCTGACAATCCCCAGGCCGGGCTGGCGGCCTCCAAGGTGCTCCTCTTCGAGCGGCGGAACGTTTTTCACTCGGCGGGGGATTTCTATGGACTGGACGGCCGGCCGGGCAATCGGGGAGTGTGGCAGGTGGACGAGGGGCAATACGACACCCTGATGGAGGTTTTTGGAGCCTGCGGGGCGGCGGCGGCCTACCGTCGGGCGGTGTTGGACCAGATCGGCCTTTTTGACGAAGACTTTGGCAGCTATTGCGAAGACGTGGACCTGGCCTGGCGGGCGCAACTGGCCGGTCATCGGTGCGTCTTCGCTCCCCAGGCGGTGGTCTATCACCGTCTGAGCGCCACCGGGGGCGGGCCGCTAGCCAGTTACTACACGGGCCGCAATTTCATCTACGTTATCGTCAAAGATTATCCCACCTCGCTGCTCAAACGCCACTGGAGGAAAATTCTGGCCGCTCAGGGGCGCATCGCCTGGGAAGCGCTGCGCGCCTGGCGAGGAGAGGCCGCCCGCGCCCGGCTGCGGGGTCAGGTGGCCGCCTTGTGGGGATGGCCCAGGATGCTATCTAAACGCCGCGCTGTGCAAGACACCCGCCGCGTCTCCGACGAGTATCTGGAGTCGATCCTGGAAAAAGTTGACTGAGAGGAAAATAGGGTGTATTATTACGGGGAATATTTCACGAGGAGGCAAAGGGACAATCAGCCTGGATGCCGTTCGCCCGCTTCTATCTATAGTTATTCCCGCTTACAACGAGGAACGTCGTTTGCCGCGCAGTCTGGAGAAGGTGGTGGCTTTTTTGCAGGAGCAGGATTACCGCGCCGAGGTGCTGGTGGTGGACGATGGCAGCGTAGATAACACCGCCGCCATCGTCGAAGATTTCATGGCCCGTTTTGCTTTCGTCTCTCTCGTCCGCAACGAGCATCGGGGCAAGGGCTACGCTGTTAAAACTGGAATGCTGGCCGCCGAGGGGGAACACCTTTTTCTTTGCGATGCGGACCTGTCCATGCCCATCGAAGAGGTGGTCAAATTTCTGCCGCCCGTGCTCGATAGCTACGACATAGCTATCGGTTCGCGGGAGGTCGAGGGAGCCAGACGGTTCGACGAACCACCCTATCGCCACCTGATGGGCCGGGTTTTCAACCTCATCGTGCGCCTGCTGGCTGTGCCTGGCTTCGAGGATACGCAATGTGGCTTTAAGTGCTTCAAACGCGAAGTAGCCAGAGATATCTTTGCCCATCAGACCATGAATGGTTTCGGCTTCGATGTGGAAATACTCTTTATCGCCCGCAAACGGGGCTATCGGGTGGTCGAGGTGCCCATCGACTGGTATCACATGACCAGCAGCCGCGTTGACCCCCTCAAGGACACTTTCAAGATGTTCCGTGACGTGCTCAAGATCAGGGTCAACGATTGGCGGAGCAAATACGGTAAAAGAGAGTACGACGGAAACTAAGAAAATAGTACTATTTTATCGGAATTAGGAACAAAGTCCTATTGACTAAATCCTCCTTTAGTGGTATGATAGGTGTAGCTTAAGAAAGACATTATCCGGTTAAATGGTGAATATCATTAAAGAAAGGAGGTGTAGAGAATGTTGTACCTTCCGCGTGAAGAGGGACAGGGCCTGGTAGAGTACGCGCTGATTCTGGTGCTGGTCGCCATCGTCGTGATCGCCATCCTGTTGCTTCTGGGTCCCGTCATCGGCAATGTGTTCAGCAACATCGTGAGCAACCTTTAATTCTGGAGCTTTATTGTTAATCTAAAATCGATGATTATGGAACGAAACCTCGCCCTGGGGCGGGGTTTTGTTTTTCCTTAAACTTGCTTTTCGCGGCCATTATAAGTATAATCGCCTGTGAGGAGATGACCTGAAATGTCCGCAGGGGAAAACGAGGTAACATGAAGTGGGATCGGTTGGGTCTGCCGTCCATCGTCCTGGCTCTCATCGTCGTCGCTTACCTGCTCCTGGGAACGGCCTACGCCCTCGGGACGCCCAAATGGCAGGCCCCCGACGAACCGGCCCACTTCAACTATGTCGTCTATGTGGCCGAGAATTACCGCTTCCCCGTCCTGCAAATGGGTGACTACCCCCACGCCTACCTGGAGGAGATCAAAGCAGCCAGCTTCCCCGACGATATGTCTATCGAGCTTCTCCGCTACGAGTTCCACCAGCCCCCTCTTTATTACCTCCTGGCGGCTATCGTCTACAAAATCACCTCTTTTTTGCCGCTGGATGGGCGGGTTCTGGCGCTCCGTCTCTTGTCCGTGGTTCTGGGCGGAGTTCTGCTCTACGCAGCCTATCGTCTGGTCAAAGAGATTTTCCCCGACGACGAAGCGCTGGCCCTGGGCGCAACCGCATTTGTGGCCGCCGTGCCCATGCACCTGGCCTTGACCGCGGCTCTCAACAACGACACCCTGGCAGAGCTTATTCTGGTCGGGGTGCTGTGGGGGCTGGTGAGGTGGATCAAGGAGGGCCAGGGAGTGACGCCCATTGGCCTGGGGGCGCTGATCGGGTTGGGCCTGGTGACCAAGACCACCGCCTACGTCGCTTTGCCTCTGGCTTTTATCGTGATCGTGGGGCTACACCGCCGTTCGGTTCGGGATCTGGGGCGGTCGTTGGCCGCCGTTTTTTGGCCGGCTTTGCTCCTGGCGCTGCCCTGGTGGATACGTAACGTGGCCGTCTACGGCGATATGGACTTTTTGGGCCTGGGGCGGCACGAGGCGGTGATAGTCGGGCAGCCCCGCACGGCGGAGTGGCTGGCCCAACTCGGCGCCTTCGAGCTTGTAAAGCGCTTTCTGGCTACCACTTTCCGCAGCTTTTGGGCGCAGTTCGGGTGGATGGGCGTCTTGGTGGACGAGCGCATATACCTGGCGCTGGCCTTAGTTTGCGCCCTGGTGGGCCTGGGGTTTCTTCTCTTCGTGTGGCGGTCGGGCCAGACGCTATCCTCCTATCAGAAAAGCGCTCTGGGGCTTCTGGGGCTGTCGGCGCTGTTCACCCTGGCGTCCTACCTGTGGTACAACGTCCAGTTAGTCCAGCATCAGGGGCGTTACCTTTTCCCCGCCCTGGTACCCCTGGGGCTGGCTTTTGCCCTGGGCTGGCGGGAGGTGCTGGTCAGGGAGAGGGCTAAAATAATCGTGGGCCTGTTTTTTGTTCTGCTTTTGCTGCTGGCGGTCGAGGGTTTCCTCACAGGCGATTTCCACAAGTGGAGCATGGCGCTGCTGGCTGGAGGGCTGGTGGTCTGCGGACTGAGGGTGCTTTTGCCCGAAAGGTATGCCTGCCTCGTCCAGTTTTCGCTCTACCTGGGCCTCTTTGTCCTCGACGCGGTGTGCCTTTTCTGGTTCGTCATTCCGGGCCTGACTTGAGTGGAGTGCTGGAGATGAGTTCGACCCAAATTTCAGGACGTAAGGGGCCTGGCGCTTTTGGAAGTGAGGATGAACAGAGCAGACACGGATTTCTTTCACGGATGTCACGGATTACCCACTCGTTCACACGCCCCGATGAAACCCGCAGAGCACGCGGAGAACGCGAAGCAGGCTTTTGCGGCAACGCCGGACACCTGGAACAATCGGCTCAATCCGTGAAATCTGTGACCAAAATCCGTGTCGGCTGGTTTCACAATAGGGCCAGGCACCTGCCAAAACTGATCGTCATCGTGGGGCCGACGGCGGTGGGCAAGACGCGGCTGACCGTCCGTCTGGGAGAGGAGCTGAGCGGCGAGATCGTTTCCGCCGATTCGCGTCAGATCTACCGGGGCCTGGACATCGGCACGGCCAAACCCACCGCCCGACAGCAAGGGCGCGCGCCTCATCACCTGATCGACATCATCGACCCCGACGAAAAATTTACCCTGGCTCTGTACCAGGAAATGGCCTGCGCCGCCATCGACGACGTTTTGAGCAGGGGAAAGGTGCCCCTGTTGGTGGGAGGCAGCGGCCTGTACGTGCGGGCAGTGGTCGAAAACTGGGCCATCCCCAGGGTAGAGCCTGACGAACGGTTGCGGGCGGAACTGTACCGCCAGGCCGAAGAAGAAGGGGCAGAAAGCCTGCACGCTCGTCTGCGAGAGGTCGATCCTGTGGCGGCGAAACGGATCGAGGCCCGTAACGTGCGGCGGGTGGTGCGCGCCCTGGAGGTCTATCTGAAGTCGGGCGTCCCCATCTCCCGCTGCCAGGGTAAAAGACCAGCGCCGTACCGCTCTCTTCAGATCGGCCTGACGATGGAGCGGGCCGAACTCTACCGCCGCATCGACCGGCGGGTGGATAACATGATCGAGGCCGGACTGGTGGAGGAGGTCAGAAGTTTAATGGCGCAGGGGTACAGCCCCGATCTGGCGGCCATGTCCGGCCTGGGCTATGGGCAAATAGTAAGTTACCTGCGTGGTGAAATAGAACTGGAAGAGGCTATTCAGCGGATTAAACACGACACGCACCGCTTTGTGCGCCAGCAGTACAACTGGTTTCGCCTGAACGACGAGCGAATACGCTGGTTCGACGCTCTGTCCGAACCTTACCAGGCGGTCCGCGCTTGCGTGGTCTCGTTTCTCAACTGGAGTCAATGACTCTCCGCTATTCGACCTTGTACACCCTGTCGTTTCTGCGCACCCTCTGCCCGACCTTGATGGCGATCTCCTGGCCCGCTGCGGCCTGCTCGATATCCTGGTGCTCCAACTGCATAGAGGCCACCTGCTGCGCGAAGTCGGTGGTGCTCCCCCTGATGCAGATGAGGTCGCCCACTTCCAGCTCGTCGGTCAACAGGATGGCCGCCACCCCGATCTTCCCGAAATAGTGGGTTATCTTCCCGATCTGCTTTTCCGCCATTTGCCTCCTCCTTTTGCGCCTGATTTGTGCAAAGTCCTCCTGATTGACATTGAACAACTGGCATAGTGTACTTAATGGAAGAGATTGCCCAGGCACGACGTGAGATGTGGGGCAACTTCCCTCGAAATGTGAAGACCATCTGGTGAGGCGTTTGCTCCTGATTTCTTCATACCCCCTGACGGTTTCTTGCGAATACAGACGTTCCCCACAGGGTAGTGTCCATTCCTGTCACTATTTTCCCGGCTTTTTTTCCTCTACTTCTTTCTCTCGCGCCACCTCGGCGAACACTTCCACATCGCGCTGGATGATATCTTCTACCCGGGTGGCGAAAGCAGAATAGGCTTCGTCGTGGCTCTTGTAACGGCGATACGGGCCACCCAACTGAAAGAATTGCCAGCCCTCAATCTTCAGCCACTCGAACGTGCTCCGATATTGCAGCCATCGCCTACCATAGTGGAAGAACTCCTCCACGACAGCGCTGATAGCCACCAGCAGGCTTAGCCCAAAGGTGATCCAGCGAATGGCTGAGGCAATCTCACCGCTGACGTTCAGGCTCACCAGCGCAGGGATGATTACGCCGCCGATAATTGTCGTCAAGCGCAGGGCGTAATATCGGTTGCGAGTCCCATCGGCCAGATTCGCCCTAAACAACACTTGGTCCAGCCAGCGCGAGCGCAGGAAGTGCTTTTGCAAATCGGACAGCTCAAGCGCCTCAATCAATGCGCCCAGGTCTTGCTTCAACCATTCGCGATAAGAAGTAGAAGTCCGCGGTGTCATCGTCCATTCCTTTGCAGAAAGAATTTCTTTCGGCTACTTAGGCAACTTTAAAAGAACGCCCCAAAGGCTGCAACTACAATTCCAAAGTCAGGCGTAGTCGTTGATTTACTTGAGCCAGATCCGATGAAGTGAGGGCGCCAACACAATAGAGCACACGGGCCGGATCGAGGGTAAACAACACCGGTTTTAGGGCAGATGGATAACGCAAACCAGCTGCTTGCCAATCACTCAGCACATAGTCCAGAGGCCCCACTGCTGTTGCAACCTTGGATGTGATGGCAGCCAGGATCAAATCGGGCTCCGTGGTATGGTATAGAGAACTGCTCACCACTACGGCCGGCCTTACCTTCGTTGTGCTGAGATCACTGAATGGGAACGGCACCAGAACAATATCACCGCGCCGGAACGTCATACAACTCCCTCCAGTTGTCGTAGATGGCGTCCTCTTTGTTATCCCACACGCGCTGGAGCGAGCTTTCTGATAGGAACGACCAACTCTGCCGCCCGCTTTGCTCATCGAGAAGTTCGGTCAGGCTGAAAAAAATGTCGAGCGCCTTTTCAACGATATCGTCTTCGCTGATAGCTCTGGCCTGAGCCAGACGGCTGAGACGCTCAGCGCGCTCTGAAGAGAGATAAATACGTTTTTCGATAACAGTCAATTTCTCGCTCATATATACCCTCTCTCAGTAATACAGGCAGCAGCGCACCTGGTGGCCGGGCTCGACCTCGATCAGCGGAATATCCTGCGGCCCGGCGCAGGCTCGCGTCTTCGAGGCCAGGCAGCGAGGGCGGAAGGCGCACCCCTGCGGCACCGAAAACGGGTCCGGCACGCTGCCAGGGATGGGGGCCAGACGCTTTTTCACGTCGCGCCCCATCTTAGGCACGGACTGCAACAAGCCAACCGTGTAGGGATGTAGAGGCTGGTGGAAGATGATGCGCGCCTCTCCACTTTCCACGATCTTGCCCATGTACATCACCGCCACCCGATCGGCCGTTTCAGCGATCACGCCCAGGTTGTGGGTGATCATCAAGATGGCGGTGTGGAATTTGTCTTGCAGGGATTTCATCAAATCGAGGATTTGGGCCTGGATGGTGACATCTAAGGCCGTGGTCGGCTCGTCGGCGATGAGCAGCGACGGGTTGCAGGACAGGGCCATGGCGATCATGGCTCGCTGTCGTTGGCCGCCGGACAGTTGATGAGGATACTGGCGCATGACCTGGGTAGCCATCCCGATCCCGACCTGTTCCAGCACATGGATAGCCCGCTTTTCCGCCTCCTCCTGGCATACGCACTGGTGGAGTTCTACGGCCTCCGCGATCTGGCTGCCCACCGTGTGCACCGGCGACAGAGAGGTCATCGGCTCCTGAAAGATCATGGCGATCTCGTTGCCCCGGATGCTGCGGATGAGGCTGCCTCGCGGGTCAACTTCAGCCAGGTCGAGGGGGGCGCCTCCCTCTCTCCGTCTGAAGAAGATCTTGCCCTGGACGATCTGGCCGATCTTGGGGGGCAGCAGGCGAAGAATGGAGAGAGCGGTGACGCTCTTGCCGCAGCCCGATTCCCCCACCAAGCCGAGCGTTTTGCGGGCCTCGATCTCCAGGGAAACGCCATCCACGGCCCGCACCACCCCGTCCAGAGTGTAGAAGTGAGTTTTCAGCTCTTCGACTCGAACGACATAGCTTTGATTGTCTGAGGTCATCACGCTTATACCGTATAGGGGTCGGCGGCGTCACGCAAGCCATCGCCCAGGAAGTTGAAAGCCAGGATGGCTATGGCGATGGCTGCCGCCGGAGTGAATACCCAGGGATAGAGGGCAATGGACTGGAGGTTTTGGACTTCCTTGAGGAGCACGCCCCAACTGGTGATGGGAGGGCGCAGTCCCAGTCCCAGGAAGCTCAAGGCCGTTTCCGCCAGGATCATGGCCGGCATAGCCAGCGTAGCCACCACGATAATGTGCCCGAAGGTGGCCGGGATGAGATGTCTGAAGATGATGCGGGCATCGCTGGCTCCGGCCAGTTTGGCCGCCAGGACGAAATCCTCGTTGCGCAAAGCCAGCACCTTGCCCCGCAGTTGACGGGCCAGCCACGTCCAGCCGATCAGCGACAGGATGAGGGTCACCACAAAGTAGGTCTGTAGCGGCGGCCAATGAGGGGGCACGGCTGCCGACAAGGCCATCCACAGGGGAATAGCCGGGAAGGAGCGGACCAATTCGATCAACCGCTGTATGAGGTCATCGACCCAACCGCCATAGTAACCGGAAGCCACGCCCAACACCGAGCCAAAGAACAAACTCAAGAGCACCCCTACCAGGCCGATGGTTAGCGAAATCTGACCGCCGTAGAGGATGCGCGAGAACATGTCACGCCCCTGTCGGTCGGTACCTAGCAGGGAGATGATCCCTCCTGGGGCTTGAAACAGGTGCACGTCGGTTTCGATCAGCTCGAAGAGCTTGTAAGGCTCGCCGCGAGCGAAAAACTGGATGGGAATTTTTTTAGTAAGATCAGGCTCGTAAATCTTGCGCAGGTTCTCATCAATGGTCAGCTTGACGTCGTAGACAAAGGGCTGGAACTTCCCCTCGTTGAAGAAGTGGACGCCCTGAGGAGGCATGTAAATGTATCTCCTGAACCGCGTGGAAAGGGTGTACGGGGCCAGGAAACCGGCAAATAGCGCAGACAGGTAGTAGAGCAGGATAATGACTCCTCCCAGGATGGCTACCTTGTTGCGAATGAGCTTCCGCCACATCAACCGCCATTGGGAGGCGGCGTAGATGGCTTCCAGAGATTTATCGGCGGCCAGTTCTGCCGGCCCGGCCTCCTCAAAGTCCTCATCTGTGTCGGCCAGCCTCTCCTCGTATAGCCTGAATAGTTCCTCGGACTGAGTTGCCATGTCGCTCATTATGTATCCCCCTCCACGTCGCTCACGTATATACAATCCTGGGGTCGGCCCAGGCCAGCGCAAAGTCAGCCAGGAGATTGGATAACATCAACAGCAGGCTCATAAAGAGCAAAAATGTTCCGGCCAGGTACATATCCTGACTGAGCAGGGCGCGCAGGAGCAGAGGGCCAGTGGTGGGGATCGACATGACAATACCCACGATGGTAGACTCCGAAATGATCTTGGGCACCTCCATGGCCATCACGCTGATCAAAGGATTGATGGCTACCCGCACGGCGTACTTGTTGACCACTTTGCGTTCTGTAAGCCCTTTGGCCCGCGCCGTGGTGATATACTGCTGCCCCAGGACGTCCAGCAGATTGCCTCGCATGATGCGTTGCAGTTGAGCCGTGCTCGCCAGGCCCAGGATAACCGCCGGCGGCCAGAGGTGATTGAGATAATCCAGAAACTTAGCCAGGCTCCAGGGGGCATCTGCCATCTGGCGCGACATGGCCCCTCCGACGGGGATGCGCAGCACGACGGCCCCAAAGAACATCCACAGCAGGGCCAACAGAAAGCCAGGCAGAGACAGCCCCAGGAAGCCCACCAGAGACAACGTATGGTCGCCGATGGAATACTGGTGCGTGGCGGAATAGATGCCAATGGGAATAGCCACGCCCATCATGAAAATCAACGACAACCCCCCCACCAGGACGGTGTAGGCGATTCGTTTGAGTACCAGGGGCAAGACCGGACTGTTCCATTCCAGAGACCACCCAAAGTCTCCGCGCGGGAAGCCGGAGACCCATTTCAGGTATTGAACATATAAGGGCTGATCCAGTCCGTACCGCTCCTGCATCTTCTTGACCGTCTCTTTATCCTGTCCTCCGCCGGTCTGGGCTATCTCGGCCCGCAGGGTGGTGAAAAAATCGCCCGGCGGCAACTGGATGATGAGGAAGGTGATGATGGACACGATAATAAGCGCCGGGATCATAGCCAAAATACGTCTCAAGATATAAGCCAGCATGATAAATACTCCCGAAATACTCGTTTTGCTCTCATAGCCCGGCTACGAGAGATTGTACCCCGCTCCATATCTATGACCAGGCGAAAGTCCTGGAGAACGTGAGTCCCGACCAGGGGTTCACATTCTGGCGGCCCGATAACCACGTTTCCGGCTACCGTTTCTCCACCAAAGTCAAAAAGACAAAATCCATAGGGAAATTCTTTCAGGCTGCCATCGGCCAACTCAAGCGAGACCGCGCCAGCCGCTTCAATGCCGATGGCCTCAGCCACCTGTTGCGGGATCCAGGCCCTCATCGCCCCGGTATCCACGAGAAATGAGATCTCTTGCTGTTGCTCTGGCTCATGTATATTCGCAATGGTCAGTTCCAGATAGATGTCTCCCATCAGAAGTTACACCTCTCCACTGTCACCAGGCCCTTGCGGAAATCGACAATTACCGTCGCCGGGTCATACCCAAGCAACACAGCCACATCCCAGTTCACCAGTGACCCGGTAGCGCCTGTATCGAGTGCGAGATGCACGATTGTATCACGAGCAGGCCCCCATAGCCGGACAGGCACTAAGATCAACCCCTCTTGAGGATCGAACGACAAACTCATAGGATCACCACTGTATCCTCTGGAAGTCCACCGATGTAAAGAATAGCTGAGTGTTTGGGCTTTAACTCCCTGGCTTTTCTGTAAACTTCATCCCTGTCTTTGCTATGCCATAGCACCTTGCCCCGCTGCACTTCCAGTGATTCGGTAGTCTCCGGATCTTCGATCAGCACCCACTCTGAATCAAAGCGGGCCTGGATTTCCACGAACGATATTATTTCGCTCATCGTTTTATCTCCGATGCGGATGTAAGGAGGGATCTGTTTTCGGCAGATCCCTCCTTAAACCTTGCTGACAGTAGTAAGGGTCTAAGCTACTGCTCCATCCAGAATTGAGGTGGGTCCTGGGTGCCCGGCGTAAAGACCAGCCAGTCAGAGGTGTGGTGTTCCATGACGTTGTGGAAGTTGTCCTTGACCACCACCAGGCCGGGCGACATACCTACCGTGCCAACGACGAACAGGCCCTCTGTGGCTTTCCTGACGATTGACCTGGCGATTTCGAGCTGCTTGTCAGGATCCACGGTGGTCTTGTACTGGTCATAAAGGTCCATCACTTCCTTCAGGTAGGCCGGTGGTTCCTCGCCCAACTCCCCGCCGGACTTGTACCACATGCCGAAGGCGGGCCCCATCCACGAGCGGTCGTCGAAGGGGAACTGGTAGATCGGGTCTATCATCGGAACCAGGCCGCGGTCGGTCTCCCAGGTGGCGATCATGACCTCGTTCGCACAGGCTCGGGGCCAGTAGATGTCACGCGACATGGACTCCAGAACCGTCTTGAGACCGACGGCGTTCCAGTCTTCGGTCACCAGCTCCAGAGCATCCATGCTGGCGCCCGACACAGCGTCGGTTGCCTCGATGATCAGCTCCACCGGCGAGCCGTCTTCGAAGGTGTAGAAACCGTCGTCGCCTTTCACCAGGCCGCTCTCTTCCAGCAACGCCTGGGCCTTCTCAGGATCTTTCTCGGCATAGTAAGTCTCGATGTCCTCCTGGAACAGCGGCGAATCGCGCACCACGCTAATGGTGCGCGGGATGCCCTGGCCCAGGAAGGCGACCTCATTGATCATGCCTCGGTCTATGGCCAGCGACAGGGCCTGGCGGAACTTCAAGTCCTGCATCAGTTCGCGATACTTGGGATCGGCATAGCTCTGATTGGGGAACAGGGTGATAGTGGAAGCCTGCGCCATGCTCCACAAAAGCAGGTGGTAGCCGCCTGCTTCAGCGTTCTCCTGGTAGACCGTGTACTTGGCGAAGTCAATGCGACGGTGTTGCATGTCCAGATCGCCGGCGATAGCCATCAGGTTGACGGTCTCGTTATCCTCGACCAGGGTGTAGTGAATGCGGTCAATGTAGGGCAACTGGTTGCCTTCTGGGTCCACCTTCCAGTAGTAGGGGTTGCGCTCGGCAACCATTTCGGTGGCTCCGGCTTCCCACTGCGCCACCTTCCAGGCGTACATGACCGGCAGCTCGGTGTTAAAGTTGAACACCTTCTCCTCGAAAAGCTCGTAGGTCGCCTCCGGGTTGTATTTGGGGTGGAACTGTTCCAGATAGTGCCTGGGGGCGAAGAAGCCGAAGCGCTCAAAGCCCAGCGGCCACTGGCAGCCGTGGAAGGCCAACCCCACGCTCTCGGCCAGACCGTTGGGGCCGGCAAACTTCAGCTTGATGGTGATGTCGTCCACCTTCTCCAGTTCCATCGGCTCGCCGTTGACCAGCCATTCGCCATGCGGGGCGGCGGTGATGTTTGTGTCCAGCTCGATGTCCTCCCACCAGAAGATGATGTCATCCACGGTGAAAGGCTCGCCGTCGGACCACTTGAGACCCTGGCGGAAGTAGAGGGTCAGTTCCGTGCCGTCCTCCGACCACTCCCATTCCTTGGCCAGGCCCGGCTGGATCGGATCGGCCGGATTACGCGGCCAGCGCAGCACGGACTCGTAGATGAGGCGGCCCAGGGCGTGGAAGTCCTTGACCCCCAGGAAGGCCCGGTGCCAGGTGCCGCCGTACTGGCCCACCGACTCGACAGGCTCAACCACCATTGGCTCTTCCGGCAGGCGCTCCTCGACGGGCGGCAATTCGCCTGCCTCCACCAATTCCGCCAGCATCGGCGCTTCGTTGTACTCCTGGGCGGTGGCCGGGACAGCGGTGAGAACCAGCGAAAGCAGCATCACGCAGACCATCACCAAAGACAATCTCTTAAACATTTGAATTTCCCTCCTTTGCGGATAATATGCCACGCTCCACCTAGAACGTGGGTAGGACGAGTAACGACGTCGTTCTCAAAAACAGCTTAATAGCCCAGCCGTTCACCTCCCTTCCTCGATTCATTTGAGTCTGGCTAAAATGAGTGGACCCGTAGTAGCGACTTCAGTCGCCAGGAACGGCTTAAGCCGTCACTACCCACTGATTTCAGCCACTCCCGATTCATTCACCGTTATTATACCCGAAATCAGCAGGGGCGTCAATAGAAACGCGGAAGCGGTCAACGGATTTGGGAACGGATTTAACGGATTGAGCCGACTCCCCCCGAATCACGAATGGACGAAGGGGGCGAATACGGCGAATACCATGCCTCCCGTTCGTTAAATTCCCTTGTTCGTTGTTGTCATTCGCTCATTCGCCATTCAACCGCCCCCCGTCGCCACTCTGAATCGCGAATGGACGAAAGGGGCGAATACGGCGAGTACCATGCCTCCCGTTCGTTAAATTCCCTTGTTCGTTGTTGTCATTCGCTTATTCGCCATTCAACCGCCCCCTCAAGCCGGCCCACATCCTGGATAGTTCGCGAAAACCTCATTTTCCGCCGGGCGTCGATCGCCTTCGGCGATTTTCAGGGGGCGCTCACTGCGTTCGCGCCTCAGAAAACAGCAGACCAGCAGTCAGAATCTCAGCAGTCAGAAGGCAGAGCCAGGGCGCACACCCGAAAACCGATGTTGTCGTTGAAGTAGGCAGGGTCGTTGACGCCGCGATAGGCGCAGCGGGCGTACCTTTCAAAATAGTCCCACGACCCGCCGCGCAAAACACGCGTCTCGCCCTCCCCATACCAGCTATCCGTCCACTCCCAGACGTTGCCCGCTCCGTCCCAAAGACCAGCCGGATTCGTTCCCTGCGGATAGGTAGACACAGGTGTAGGGCCTACAAGCTCTCTTTCAGGAGAATCCCACCATTTGTCCCAGGCATCATCGTCCAATTCCCTCCCAGCCCAGAAATCGGCGCAGTTCAGCCGGGTGAAGTCAAACTCATCGCCCCAGGGATACCTCCATCCATCGACGCCCCGCACGGCCCGCTCCCACTCCTCCTCGGTGGGCAGGCGGATTTCCTCGTCCCTCTCCGCACTCAGCCAGTTGCAATACGCCTCGGCCTCGAACCAACTCACGCCCACCACCGGACACAGCGGGTTAGCCAGATCGCGGTCGTCCCACCAGAAAGGCCGGTCGCGCTTCTCCGCCGGGCGCTTTGCCAGCCAGCTTTTCAGGTAGTCCGGCGCTTTGCTGTCATACGTCCCCTGCCGCCAGCTCCAGCCCTCGTCAGACCACCATCTCCGCTCCTGGTAGCCCCCGGCCTCAAGGAAGCGGGCGTACTGGACGTTGGTCACCGGGTATTTGCCGATGCGGTAGGCGTAAGTAATCTCCCGCTCCTCTTTCTCCTCACCATACAGGAATTTGCCCGGCGGTATCTCGATCCAGGCGTCCAGGCCGCCCTCCGGCTGCCAGCCCAACCGCCCCAGGATCAGCCCGGCCTGTCTCCTGGTGTGGGGCGGTGTCTCCGCACTCTGCATGGTGCGCACCAGGGCATCAGTTACCGCCTGGGCCACGGCCTTTCCCACGCCGGCCTGGCCCACGTCCTCCAGCGCCTCCCCTGCCAGCACCACGTTGCGGCCCCGGTCGTCGCCTTCCAGGGTGGTCTTACATAGCTCGCGCAACACCTGCCCGGCCACCCTGGGCTGTTGCTGCACGATGCCCCACACCCCCACGGCCAGCAGGATGGTCTCGCGCCAGGCCGGGTCGAGCCAGTATTTACAGATGGTCTCCATAGACTTATCCAGCCCCAGTTGTCCCTGCTGAGCGATGCCCTTGGCGGCCAGCATCTCCTCGAAGGTCAGATGCAGGAAGCCGTATTGATCCCGACCCCGCTCCACCAGCAGGTTGGAGTATTGATGCACGCCGCGCAGGAACTCGCGGGCCTTAGCGCAGGCCGGGCCGCGAGCCATGTCCCACTCCTCCTGGTAGTAGTCGGTCAGCCAGTTCTCCAGGGCAGCGCGGGAGACCAATCCGGCGGTGGGGTTCGTCTCCCGCAGCCACAAAGCCAGCGGAGCGAGCACCTGCACCGTCCCCAGGTAGTCCATCTCTGGCCCCACCGGGCGGCGGTCCAGGGAGCGGGCCTTGTTCCAGGCGCTTATCAGGGTCTCCAGGTAAAGCTCGTACAGCCTGACCCGTTCCCTGGGCAGCGTCACCCGCTGGCGCTTTATCAGGGCCATGATGGTCAGGAGCAGGGGGTTGGAGGCCAGCCGCTCGATACTTTCGCTGGCGAAGATGGCCGCAAGTAGCTCCTCACGCTCCTGTTCGGCGGCAGCGCGGGCTTCGGGCGTGTCGCCTTTGGTGGTGATTTCGAAGGCCGTGCACCACCTGTCGGCGAAATGCTCGAACTCCTCCCGGCCCCAATCGGCCAGGGTGTAGGTGCGCCAGCGTTTTCCGATCAAAGGCGCCTGGCGATAGCCCACGATGCGGCTGGTGACGATCACCCGGTTGCCAGCCAGCGGCTCCTGGCTATGGGGCTTCGGTGCGGGCACGTGCTCACGCGCAAAGTCCTCGATGAACTGCCCCACGAACCCCCGCCGGGCCTGCACCTCGTCCAGCCCGTCGAGCAGGACGACGGCCTGGCCTGCTTCCAGGGCGGCGTCGAACAGGGACTTGAGATCGCTCAGGCGGTGCTGGCGGGCGGCGTAGTATTGGGCCAAAAAGTCGTGCAGGCTGACCCTGCCGCGCTGCAATTCGTCGGCGTAGGCGTTGAGGGGCAGCAGGATGGGCAGGGGGCCTTGTAGCTCACGGGCCAGGTTCAGGGCCAGCATCTTGAGCAGGGTGCTCTTGCCCGCCCCCGGATCGCCCAGCACCACCAGGGCCGGGTGGCGCTCCAGGGCCTCCTCGACCGGCACGGGCTGCACGTCGCGGGTACGGACAAAAGGCACCTCTTCCAGCAAAACCTCTTCGGGCAATTCTTCGCCGCGCCAGCGACGGCCGGCCACCCGCAGCCAGGTGTCGGCCTCTGGCATTTCTGGACGGGCGAGCAGGGGCACGTAAACGTCGTCCAGGGGCAGTTGAAATGTCACCCGCTCCACCTGGGGGACGCCCCGCATGTCCAGGTAGCGGTAAGCATCGCGCAGGTAGGTCAGGTAATCAGCCCGCAGTTGGTCCAGGTCGGGCTCAGCGCTCAGATCGAAGGGCGCAGCCTGGAAGTTGACCACGATCTGGATTTTGTCCCGCCCCACGAACTCATCGGCCTGCGCGCCCTTGGCTACCACCGAATCTCTGTACTCTTTCTCATCTATCTCGCCTGTCATGTATCTTCTGGTGATTTCACGAATATCAGTCATCGGCGTTCCTAGCCTACCTTTCTCTTTGGTTGTTTCGGTAAAAACGCCAGCCACGAGACAATTGAAAATGCCAAGTTCAATATTGCGGCTATCTCTTTCAAAATAGTATAATGAGATTCTCCAAAAGTGTCTTTATTATCACTCTCTATTCTGAGAATTCCCCAATGATGCCCAATAGGAATCAGGATGTAGGAATAGTAAGGAGTATATAACCCTGCTTGTTTATAGAAGCTAATATATTTTTCTCCATGACTTTCTAATAAACCCTCTTCTCTGTCATCTACGTAGACAACAATAGGATCGAATTGGCGTATATTTCCATCATCTTGGTTAATTTGCTTATAAAGTCTACCTTCTACTCTCATTATATTTTGTTTCGACGTATCATCACCGATGTAATATTTCTCGATCTCGGCTACCTCTTGCGGCGGATTATAAAGGCGGTACTTGCTACTTGGATAAAGAAAATCTCCTTTTGGCTCAATGATACAGATATTTCGGATATCTATAGCATTAGAAAAGAGGTGCGGAATTTGAGACTTACACACTACGAAGAAGCGATACAATGCTTCAGCAGGCTCAATCTCTGTTCCTGTCTTATCGCAGAGAGTGCGAATCATCGTTAGCATCACATCGTTGAGAACCGAAAGGACTTCTGCCTCCCGCTTGCTTCGCTCATCGAGTTCGTCGGTGAGGTCGCGAAATATCTGCCTTTGTACCTCAGAATAGTCTCTATAATGATCCAACTGCCTACTTCGATTCTCCAATTCTTCTTCGAGTGCCTGAATGCGCAAGATACCTTGATTAGAGATTTCTTGTTCTTTCTGATAGCGACGATGATTATAAATTGCATATATGAGAAGGAAAGCTGCTACAAATGCAAAAACGATCAAGCACCCATTACTGACACTTGACCGACTGAGAAAATCAAGGACTTCGTTGTGAACCCAAGTTTTTGCAAGGTCTCCGATAATCTCCGTCAGGCTGGCTCCTACCACAAAAACAATAAGCACGAACAGCACTATAAGGAAAACTCTCAGTGGTGGCCGTGAGACAACGGTCTCTACTTGTTGTACTGCCTCCTCTAGAGGGTCAGGCGGCAAATTATTCTCATCTACCAGTTTGTCTTCCTGTTCGGCCATGACAACTCCTGATATAGTTGCTACGCCTGTTTCCCGGCACCGTCAGAGCTGGATACTCTGTATCCCGTTTTTTATTGCCACACATACCAGTATATCATAATTTGCACGCTCTGGCAATCTTGATTGTAGCTTTTGGATCGCGGAGAACACGGAAACTCAGGGGCGCGGAAACCCTCCGCGTGTTCCGTTTTTCCGCGACCTCCGCGATTCAAAAGGCAAGCCGCTTGACGGTTCCGCCTTCTTTGGTTATAATGCTGGTACAGCCAGTTCGTCAGATCGAGGTCAGAGGAAGGAAAGTATGGACAGAATTAGATTGATCCTGGCCGACGACCACGCCGTCGTGCGAGAGGGCACCCGCCAACTCCTGGAACGCTACCCGGACCTCAAGGTGGTGGGCGAGGCGGCTGATGGGGAGCAGGCCGTCAAGCTGGCTAGACAGTTGCGCCCTGACCTGGTAGTGATGGATGTGCGTATGCCTAAGCTTTCCGGGGTGGAAGCCACCCGCCGCCTCAAAGCCGAATGTCCAGAGGTGGGGGTGCTGGTCCTGACCGCTCACGACGATGACGAATACGTCTTCGCTCTCCTGGAGGCCGGGGCGAACGGCTATCTGCTCAAGACGGCGGAGACGGAGGAGCTGGTCAAGGCCATTCGGGCCGTCCACGCCGGCCAATCGGCGCTGGCCCCCTCGGTGGCCCGAAAGGTGGTGGCCCAGCTCACCAGCGGCAAATCTCTGCCCGAAGTCATGGCCGAGGTCGAGGACGAATTTGAAGGTCTCACCAGGAGAGAGATGGAAGTATTAAAACTGGTGGGGGAAGGTAAAACGAACCGCGAGATCGCTGAACAGCTTTTCATCAGCGCCCGCACCGTGCAGGCCCACATGAGCAATATCTTTTCCAAGTTGCAGGTCTCTTCGCGCACTGAGGCGGTCATGCACGCCGTCAGCAAGGGCTGGATTTCGGCCCACAAGTAAAAACATTCGCACTTCGTAGTGACGACTTCAGTCGTTCGACCGCCAGGACAAAAACGAACGTTCGCTGTTGAAATCGTCGCTACGAGCACGGAACGTTAGCTGCCCATCTACGTATATATAGGAGAGGAGAAGCGATGAAACCAGTTGACGAACAGATGGAGATTTTGATGCGCGGCGTCGATTTTGGCGACGAGCAGACACGAACTACCATGGAGGCCGAACTGCGCGAACGGCTGGCCGAGAACCGGCCTCTGCGCGTCTACCTGGGGGTCGATCCTTCTGCGCCTGACATCCACCTGGGCCACACCGTCCCTATCCGCAAATTGCGCCAGTTCCAGGAGCTAGGCCACCAGGTCACTTTCCTGATCGGCAACTTCACGGGACTTGTCGGCGACCCCAGCGATAAGGACAAAGGGCGCCCCATGCTCACCCCCGAACAGTTGGCCGCCAATGCCAGGACCTACACCAACCAGGCTTTCAAAATCCTGGACCCGGAGAAGGTCATCATCCGCTACAACGCCGAGTGGCTGGCCCCTCTATCCTTCGCCGAGGTTATCAAGCTGGCTTCTCACTTCACGGTGGCCCAATTCCTGGAACGTGATAACTTCGCCAAACGTTATAGCCGGGGAGACCCCATCTATCTCCACGAGTTCTTTTATGCTCTGATGCAAGGCTACGACGCCGTGGCCCAGGAAACGGACGTTCAGGTGGGCGGCACCGATCAACTTTTCAATCTGCTGGCTGGCCGGGTGCTCCAGCGGGCTTTTGGGCAGCAACCGCAAATCGCCATCACCCTGCCCATTCTGGTCGGCACCGACGGCCACCTGCGCATGTCCAAGACCACGGGCAACGCCATCGGCATCAACGAGCCGCCCGCAGAGATGTACGGCAAGGTGATGAGTATCCCCGACCAGGCCATGTTCAATTACTACAACCTGGTCACGCGCTTCACCCCGGCCGAGATCGCTGCTCTCCAGCACGGCCTGGAGGAGGGCCGCCTCCATCCGATGGAAATCAAGATGAAGCTGGCGCGGGAGATCGTATCCATCTTCCACAGCGACCAAGCGGCAACTGAGGCAGAGGAACACTTCAAGACCGTCTTCCGGGAGCGGGAGCTGCCCTCGGACATGCCCATCCACAGGATGAGCGTCCCGCAGAACGTCGTTGATCTGCTGATGGCAACCGGCCTGGCTAAGAGTAAAAGCGAAGGACGACGGCTCGTCCAGCAGGGCGGCGTGCGCCTGGATGGCGAGAAGGTGGCCGACATCGAGACCTCGATATCGCCCCCAGATAGTGAGGCGGGCCTCATATTGCAGGTGGGCAAAAGGAAGTTTGTAAAACTGGTAGCAGAGTCCGCCTGATTCAGCAGGGGCCTGGCGCTTTGAAAGTGCCAGGCACTTTATCCGAAAGGAGAAAAAAATGACCGAAAACGTGACGGAGAAAAAGAAGAAAGGCAAGGGCTGGTTATGGGCTGTGATTGCCCTGGTGGTCGTCCTGCTCTGCGGCGGGACGTGCAGTGGAGGAATGTTCCTGACGACCATCCTGGCCGGCGAGGATTTGGGCACCGGTCCGGCGGTGGGCATCGTCCCGGTGACGGGGGCTATTGTCTCCGGCGAACCGATCAGTCCCCTGAGCGAGGATATGGCCTATTCTGGCCGCATCATCGACTACCTGCGCCAGGCTCAGGCAGACCCGGCGGTCAAGGCCATCGTCCTGCGCGTCAACAGCCCAGGGGGGAGCGTGGTGGCCTCTAATGAGATTTACGAGGAGCTGAAGAAGATAGATAAGCCCGTCGTGGTCTCGATGGGGGAGTTAGCCGCCTCTGGAGGGTACTACATCTCCTGCGTGGCCGACAAGATCGTGGTCAATCCTGGCACCCTGACAGGCAGCATCGGGGTCATCGCCCAGGTTATGAATGTGGAGGAACTGATCGACAACATCGGGTTGGAAGTGACCACCATCAAAAGCGGCCCCCACAAGGACGAGGGCAGTCCCTTCCGGGAGATGACCGAAGAGGAAAAAGAGATCTGGCAGAAGATTATCGACGAATCCTACGACCTGTTCGTGGAAATCGTGGCCGAGGGACGGGGCCTGTCGGAGAAAGAAGTGCGAAAGCTGGCCGATGGCCGCGTCTACACCGGCCAGCAGGCCCTGGAACTGGGTCTGGCCGACCAGTTGGGCAACCTGCAAGAGGCCATCGACCTGGCCGCCGAATTGGGAGAGATCAAGGGTGAGCCACGCCTCATCGAATATCGCCGCCCGCCTACCGTGCTGGAGACTCTGATGGGGTCCCTAAACCGGCCCGTCGTGCCCACCCTGGACGAATTTCTGGGCCAGGCACGCTACCCGACCTTGCAATACCTGTACCAGGCCCCTTAGTAAGACGAGGGTATTTCTTTGCAATGGCTGGCAAACGGTTGCTTCTTATCGGTTGGCTGGCCGTATGCCTGGTGGTGGGCATAGCTTGCGCCGCCACACGTGATAGCCGGATATCCACACAGGATGCCCCCCCTGCCTATAGCGCGGATGTCACGTTCCCGTTAGCCTTGGGCAATACCTGGGTGTACTCCGGGAGCGCTTACACGGGCTTCAATCCAACGACGATCTTCACTGCCACCTACGTTGTCACAGAAAGCGTGGTGGAGCTACAGTCACGTTCTCCGTATACCGTCGTGCGCATACATCGGGAGCAAAGGCCCCAATCTGTACCATTGGACGCTGGTGGGTGGTCGCCAGAGAAATTGACGAAGACCGAAGATTATTGGTACATCGTCGAAGGCGCCACGGTTTATCGGCAGGAAAGGGCGCTTGCTCTCGATGCGTTACGCTCGTCCACCGTGACCAGTACCAGTGAAATAGAAGTGGTGTTTCCGTTGGCCGTGGGGCAGCGGTGGTACTTGAATGAGAAAATGCAGAACTTGTATCCCGATTACAGGGTTGACTCCATGTTGCGCAGGGTTGTGCAGCAAGGAGCGGTTACCACGCCCGTGGCGACGTTCGAGGAATGTTTTCAAATGACAGACATCGTTGGAGGGTATACATTTGAAATGTGGTTCTGTCCAGGGATAGGAATTGTGACACGCCGGGCGGATCACAGCGGCACACCGTCCGGGAGGCGTGAGCTTCTGGTGGACTACAGGATACCATGAATGCGAGGGGCAGAAGGCAGAATATGTAAGCCTGCGATGGTTTACGAAGTGTTTACTCGTCTCTCTGTCGGCGCATCATCTCGTCGAGGAGACGCTGGTGCTCGGCGCGTCTAGCCGCCCCACGATCCCGTTTGACCCTCTTTCTTGGTCGGGCGTGGGGCTCCTCTTTCTGGTTATCCAGGGCTTCTTTGAAAGCCGCTTCCATGATGCCTATATCTGGCTCCGGCTCTTCCTCAATCGGCGGGGGAGCGACTTCTTTCCCCTTTTCTTGTTCCACCTCTTTCATGCTCAGCCCGATGCGCCGCCGTTGTTGATCGACCTCCAACACCTTGACCCTCACCCTCTGGCCGATGGAGACCACCTCCTCCACGCGGTCCACCCGCCAGTCGGCCAACTGGGAAATGTGCACCAGGCCATCGCGGTCGAGGCCCAGGTCTACAAAAGCCCCAAAAGGCTGGATGTCTCGCACCACGCCCTCCAGCTCCATGCCTTCTTTCAGGTCGCGGATGCTCAGAATCTTGGCCGGCGAGCGTTGTCGGGCCAGCCGCCGATTGGTCTGGTAGTGGGCCATGAGACGCACGCTCCAGGCCAGGGTGTGGGCCATGCTTGTGGCTACCTGCTCCATGTCATCGGCCCCTGTGGTCAGTTCCAGCAATCGCTGGCAGGCCCCGCGCACCTCGCGCCGGTAACGAGGGGTCTGCCTGCTGTGGGCAAAGAGCTTATCGGCCCGCGCTAACTCGTCCAGCCAGCGGAAGAAACGGTTGACGTTGCGCGTTTTGGTCAGGTAGGCGCTGGCGGTAGCCAGGACGTTGATGTCCGTCTGGCGAGCGGCTAACTCGCTGGCGATGTCGTGGGCGATGCGCCAGTTCACTTCGTTCATCTTATCTCTCCCACACAACAAAACACTTAAGAAGAAACATGCTCTAGACTTTCCCGGATTTTTCTCTCCAGATACTTGTTTTCTTCTTTTTCTTTATCCTTCAAGTCGTCGAATAATTTTAAGCAGTAATTATAATGTTTTCGAGCCTCTTCTGAATTATTAAGATGTTCATATATTAATCCTATATTATATATGATTTTGGAGTCCTCAATATTATCAAGGTCTCTTGTAATTTCAAATTGCTTCTGATAAATCTCTAATCGTTCCTCTAAATCAAATTTAATTATTTGAACTAGACTAATAGCTCTCTTTCTTGTTGATGCATTATTATATTTGCTTAGTAGCCTCAAACTATCTCTTAAACTAGCAAGCGCACTCAACAAATCTAACCATCTGCTCTTTTCTCGTTGTGCTCTATCTAGGTGTGCTTTACCTAATTCAAATAAGGCCTCTGCTTGAATATCACTGTAATTTTCTCTAACAGATAGGTCTAAAGCCTTGTGAAGAGCCTCTGTTGCTTTTTCTAACCTTCCAAAATCGTAACAATCTCGTCCTAAGTCGAGGTAGGTCTCAGCAATCTGTCTTGTGTTATCGCCCGGTATACAGCGGTAGATAGAAACTATGCGTTGATAATTTACAATCATGCCACCAAAATCATTTACATTTTTATTACACTCTATACTATTTACTAAACACTCTAGTGCCTCTTGATACTCTCTTTTAGATTGAAATATTAATGCTTTGGCTTTATAAACCCTCGCTTGGCTATAAAAGTCCTCTGCGTTAGCATAGTTGTCAATAGCATGATCCAATCTCTCTAATTTCAATAGAATTTTTCCTGGATCACTTGTTTCGTCTGCCCATCTTTCATAGCAAGAACCAATAGTATAATAAATATCCTTTAAATCAGTCCTTCCCGCTTTTTGATAATAATCTAAGCTCTCCCTGTAGTCAGCGATTGCGTCTTTCCACATAGATTGATTATGAAATAACTGACCTCTATCAAAGTATTCTTTACCTAATTTTCCATATATTTCTTTTAAACTTTGATCTCTCTCGTGAGAACTCTCGTAACCAAACTCTTTAAAATCCCGTAGCGGATGTAAATACACCTCTTTTTTCAGTTTCTCTATTATACAATTTACTTTCAATAACTCCTTGTAAAAACGATGATTTTTAACTTCACCTTCTAAATGGATGATTTCCTCTTGGACTTTTTCTAGTGCATTATGAATACGCAAAGAAACTTCTAAAGGGCCGAAGCCAGCTTTTTGTTCCTCAAGAAAAATACGATTGGCTTGATGCTTTTCAAGTATTTTCTCTAGCTCCTCTATCCTCTTCTCTGCCTCCTCAATAGACTTTCGACACTCTTCCGGGTATTGGCTCAGCTTCTCGGCACTTTCTTCCATAAGTCAGCCCTCCGAGCCAAAACACTAATAAGCCCCTGCCGGGCACTCTCTTTCTTCGTCCTCGTCGTAGTGCAAAATCTTCGCCAGTTCCTCTAA
>DAOULT010000063.1:0-13983 GCA_034417895.1 Anaerolineae bacterium
GCGGCAAAGGCTGCTGAAGCGAAGAGAAGAGCGAGCCGCAGTCGGAGCATACGAAGAGGCTGCCTGAGCGACCAACCCTGGGAGTGGTGGCTGCCAATGCCGCCACTCCCTTCTTTGCCATTGGTTGCTACACCGTGAAAGGAGTCAGGCATGAAAAGATATACTTTGTTCTTCGACGGCGGCGTGGCGGGCGGCCAGTGGTGGGCAGGGAGGCGGCGGCCCTCACGGGCGCCCTGGACGTTTTGAGGCCGCTCCTGCCGCACCTGGCCCACAGCCTGGACTGCGGCGAGACTCCTCCTGGCCTCGTCCTGGTGGCCGACCCGGAGATCGTGTTCTACCGGCACCAGTCGGAAGCCCTGTCTGGGTGGGTGCCGGCGGAGATCAAACAGCCGTTGGCCCAGGAGTTCTGCCTCGAGTTGGACGGCCACGACGTGGAGTGGAGGAGTTACGGCCCGGCCCTGAGACGCGCCGCCGAATTTGCCGAAATTTGGGCCGAGAACCTGAAGAACCAGGGCTGGCTGGAGCGTGGGCGGCGGGTAGAACAATAGGAGGTTTTGCGAGATGGGATATTACGTAGAGGTAGAGGGAAGCATCACGGTGAAGCCTGGCTGCGAGGTGCAGGCTATGGCTATCGCCAAAATGAAAGACCTGGACTACTTTCCGTCGTGGCGCAGCCGCAGTGAGGAGTTTCCAGCCACCATCGAGATCGTCGATGCCCACTGCTCCGGGGCGGAGGAGGCGGTCTGCAAGCTGGCTCCCTACCTGGAGGATCAGCGCATTCTGGTCAAGGGCGAAGACGGCGGGTACTGGTTCTGGATCATCGAGGACGGCGAAGCTTACGAGTGCCCGGCCACGGACCCCAGGCCCGTGCTGGACAGGAAGGCGCCGCTGAAGAAGATAGCAGCGTGAAGCTGCGCGGCGAAGTCCCTGTGGGCGGTCATCGTGGTTCGTTGAGCAACGACGAAAGGCTGCCCGCCCGACCAAAAACACAGCGGCGCCAAAGGGAAGCCGGTCGGGGCCGAGCGCCGAGAGAGGAGAATAATGGCGCGGCTGGCCAGCATCGCTAAAGCAGGATATTACCCCACTCCGCCCGCAGTGGTGGAGATGGTCAAAACGTTGGCTTGTGCCCCGCAGGGCGGCGCTATTCTGGACGCCTTTTGCGGAGCGGGCGTAGCTGTGGCCGCCCTGGGAGATGCCTGGGGGCTGAAGACTTACGGCGTGGAGATCGAGAGTGAGCGGGCGGCCAAAGCGAAGTCAGCTTTGGACGTGGCCCTGCACGGCCCGGCGGAGTTCCTGGCCGTCGAGGGCCAGTTCGCAGCCTGCCTCTTCAACCCACCCTACGACGTGGACGTGGAGGGCGCAGGCGGAAGGCTGGAGAGAAGCTTCCTGGAGCTGGTCACGCCCTGGCTGGCATCAAGCGGCCTGTTCGTGGGCATCGTCCCTGAGAGCACCATCCGCGCCTGGAGCTTCGCCGACGACCTGACGAAGTGGTACCAGGACGTCCAGGTCTACCGCTTCCCGCCGGAGGAGTACGAGCGCTTCCACCAGGCGCTCTTCCTGGCGGTGAGAAGAGAGGAAGAGGAAAGGTACACTTACTCGAACGCCAGCTCTTTGGCCGAGGCCGAGGAGTTCCCTGTCCTGGAGCCGCACGCCGCTCAGCGCCTCATCCCTTACGCCCGACCGGCCCGCTTCGAGCTGTCCCTGCCCGACGTGGCCCAGGCCATAGAAGCAAGCCACGAGGAAGGCGTCCTGGCGGGCGAGACCTGGCAGGCGTTCGTGGCCCCCAAAGAGGGAGCCGGCCGCTTCCAGCCCCTCATGCCTCTGCGGGCTGGCCACACCGCCCTGCTCATGGCCGCTGGCTTCCTGGATGGGGTGGAAGTGCCAGGCGAAGGCGGCGACCTGCTCCTCAAGGGCTACACTGTGAAGTACACGGAGGCCAGCGAAGAGACGGAAGGTGAGGTCAGGAAGACCATCGAGACCGAGCGCCTGGCCACGGCCATCAATGCCCTTGACCTGGAGACTGGAGAGCTTGAGACTCACGACTCCCGCCAGAAGGAGGAGTACCAGGCGTTCCTCGACCGCCACGTGGAGGCCCTGTCGGCCCTGATGCAGGAGCAGTACCCGCCGCGATACGACTTCGAGGGCGGGCAGTTCGACTCCTACCTCAAACGGGTGCGCTCGCCGCAGCCTCTTCCTGGCCGCTCAGCCAATGGGCTGCTGCCGGCCCAGGCTCACGTGGCTTCTGCCCTGGCCCTGGGCTGGAAGCATCATAAAACCCTCGTCGTGGTGGGTGAGATGGGATGCGGCAAAACTCTCACCTCCATAGCAGCGATGTACCTGCGCCACGCCCAGGCCCTCGGAGGTGGATCGGGCGCTGGCGAGATCGGGTCTGGGCTTCCTGGTCATCTCCAAAGAGAAGGCCAAATTGCGGCCAGGGTGGGCGCATCGGCTGCTGGTGCGGCAGCGGAAGGTGACCTGGGAAGAGACCAGGCGGGTGGAATACTACGAGCGCTACCGCTATGGCGGCAACGAGTACGAGACGGTAAGGCGTGAGGCCATCGTGAGCGTGTGCCTGTGCCCCGACTGCGGCTACCAATTCCAGGGCGAGGGCGGCAAGCCGCTGGCCCTCGACGACCTGGGCCAGCGGAAGCGGCGCTGCCCGCAGTGCCAGGCGGCGGGCGACTACCTGCGTCTGGGCCAGGGCCAGCAGACGGCAAAGGGCCAGGGCAAGAAATTGGCCGTCGGCTTCCGTCGCTGGCCGCTGGCGAAGTACCTCAACCGCCGCTATGCGGGTAAGTTCGACCTCATATTGGACGAAGTGCACGCCTGCAAGGGAGCCGACACTGATCAGGGCTACGCCGCCCAGGACTTGCTGTCCGCCTGCTGCAAGGTGGTGGTCATGACCGGCACGATCTACGGCGGACGCGCCAGTTCAATTTTCCACCTGCTGTACCGCGCCCTGCCCGACTTCCGCCTGGCCTACAGCTACGACGACGTGGAGCGCTTCATCGACCACTACGGGCTGCGGCAGGAAGTGCGCAAGGAAAAGCGGCAGGAGCGCTATCACTCCTGGGGCGGCTACAGTCGCCAGAGCGTCAGGCGCAAGGAGATACCGGGCGCCGCTCCTGGCATGGTCTCTCACCTCTTGCCTCACGCCGCCTTCCTGCGCCTCTCCGACCTGGGAGTGGACCTGCCCGACTACGCCGAGGAGCGCCTGGCGGTGGAAATAGATGAGACGTTGAGAGAGGAACACAAACAGATAGACAGGCTGCGGGACGTGGCTATAGAGGCCATGCGCCAGGGCGATATGAGTCTGCTGTCGGCCTACCTCCAGTGCGCCCTGGGCTGGCCGGACTGCCCGGAGAAAGAAGAGGTGTACGAAAACGAGCACGATCAGGTGACCATCGGGCCGCTTGACTCTCCCAAAGGCGGCTGGGCCAAGGACAAGGCCCTGGTCGAGCTGGTGCGCCGCGAAAGGGCGAAGGGGCGGCGGGTGCTGGTCTACTTCTCGCAGGTCAGGAAGCGAGACCCGATGCCCAGGGCGGCGAAGCTCCTGGAGACCTGCGGCTGCCAGGTGGCTATCCTGCGGCAGTCGGTGTCTCCGGCCAAAAGGGAAGAATGGCTGCGTAAGGCGGTCAGGGATGGGTGCGACGTGCTGTTCTGCAACCCTCGTCTGGTGGAGACTGGCCTGGACCTGGTAGACTTTCCCACCATCGTGTATTACGGCATCGAGTACAGTTTGTACACCCTGCGCCAGTCGTCCAGGCGGTCGTGGCGGTTGGGCCAGGAGAAGCCGGTGCGGGTCATCTTTCTGCACTACACGGACAGTATGCAGGAGCAGGCGTTGGCCCTGATTGCGGCCAAGCTGCGGGCGGCCAGCCTGATCGACGGCGAGGTGGCCGAAGGGTTGGCGGCCATGAACGCTGCCGAGGACTTCACCTCGCAGCTCATGCGCTCGGTGATGGAGGGCCTGCCGGTCGACCTGGGCAGCCTGTTCCAGGAGGCGGTTATGGCGGAGGAAGAGGTGGGAGGTGAGGGAAGAAGTTAAGCCTGTTCCCAGGCCGCAGGTGGACTTCGATCCCTCTGGGCTGGTGCAGCTCAGGATGTTTTAGAGGATGCAGCGCTGTCAAGCTGTCAATATGAAGCGCCGCCCCAATGGAGCGGCGCGTTTTCTTGCCTGGGAGCGGCGGCCTGCCTGCTGGCTTGGGATAGTTTCAGCGTGGGTCTGCCTGGTCGGAAACCTGTAACGAGGCGAGCAGGTGTAAGAGTGCGTAAGAATAGCCGCCATCTACGACCACCAAACAGGCCAGATACTTTAAAGTTTCGGCGCAGTTCGCAAGAAAGGCTTGCAAAAAGGCAAGGAAATGGCGTATACTAGCCATAGAATTAAGATACAGGAGGATACTTAGATGAACGAACGTACCGACTTGAGCTTGAAACAGAAAGCCGTGCAGGACGCCCGCGATGCTTTTCTGACCGGGAAGGCTCGCCTGGCTGCGGGCGGCATCTCCATCGACGAGCTACACGACCTGGCTCGCGCCTACGCCGAGGCCATGGCCGAATACCACAAGCTGCGCTGGCCTGGCAAGCGTTTCAGGAAACCCTCTCCTGGATACCTCATCAGGGCGCTTTAGGGACTGAGGCGGCGTACTTGGCGGTTGAGGTGACAAACGACGAAGGGAGAGGCGTTATGTCTAACTTGAGTTTAGATTATAACTAAAATGTCAACTCCTCAGCGCTTAGAGCCGACTTATCGCCAAGTAAATGAGGGTTTTTAAGCACAAAAGCTGCTGAAGGAAGCCTCCACAGGCTTGAAAATGGCCTGGAGTAGCACCTTTTACGCCCTCTATGTACGTCTTCGGGCCATTGTTAAGGTCTATTAGTTGACAAATGATCATAGTCTAAACTCGAGTCTATAACCTCGCCCGTTGGATGTTTGGAGCGGCTACAGTTTGCCCGGCTCTCATTCAACTTGCTTGTAGATCAGAGGCAAATGAACAGGAGGCCACCGCACTGTAGTGCTGACCGGGCTGCCTGGAACGGGCTCCACTCCCACGGCGCTTGTTATCACCGCTTGGTAGTCGTCGTTAGTGATGATCGTCCCAGAGTATACATCTCTGTTGACCGTGACCGCGAAAGTCAGGGTGAGGCTCTGGGTCGGACTGATTTCCAGGCCCATCCAGGTCACTTTGTTCCCGATCAGTGTGCCTCCCTGACCGATGCTGGCGCAGCAGGTGGTGCTCATCGGTACGGTATCGGTCACCATTATGCCGTAAGGGAGGGTTTGTCGCTCGGGAACCTGTCCCGGCCTCGCCCAACCGTCTGCCAGTCCGCTCGTTGTAGCTTCGCTCGTGGTGGTGATGACGATGGTGTAGCTGAGAATTCCACCAGGAGCCACCGGGTCAGGGAAGTCGCTCTTGCCGATGAGCAGGTTGGACGGGGCGCCGAGCACGGTGAACGTGGCCTCAGCACTCCCCCTTCTGGTGGTGTGGCTGTACTCCGCCGTGTTGGTCACCACGTCGCCATAGTTCCCAACGTGGCTGACCACAAAGGTGATCGTGACGGCCCCTCCTGCCGCAACTGTCTCGCTCCAGGTGATCTCGTCGCTGGACTCATTCGCTCCCGACCGCTCCACCCAGCGGGCAAAGTCTACCTCACTGGGCAAAGTGTCAGTTAGCAGTACGCCAATGGCATCAGACACCTCGTTGTTGTTCAAGACCACCGTGTAGGTCACTGTCCCGTGATGGGTGACGCCCGTCTCAGGCGTGACCATCTTTTCGATGGACAGGCCGAGCGGGGGCTTCACGGTGATGGTCTTAGAGGCCCAGTTGTCGGAGGTGTCCTGCTCTCCGGGGTAGTCATCCACGCCGACCCAGATATCGTGAGTCCCCTTCTTCTTGCCGACGGTGCTCCACTCGACCTCAGCCAGAGCCGTCTGGTCAGCCTGGATCACTGGAATCACATATTGGCCGATGAGTTCACCACCCTGGCCAGGACTGCCATCCCAGAACTCCACTGGAACAGAGGTGGCGGTATCGTCCCTGGCCTCGATGGTGGCCGTGATGTGAACCGTTTCGCCAGAGTTCGGCGTCCCAGGATCGAAGGTGATGTCTTGCGGGGTGATTACCAGGTTGGTCTCTCCCCCCTTTGCGAGGAGAGCATAGGCTTTGTTGTAATCCTCGTGCATCTCGTCGATTTTGTCGTCGGGGTCTACGACGGCATAGAGCTTCGAATAGCCGCTGTCCGTGCTTGAGAATGGGAGGGTGAACTGCTCCGTGACGGTGATACTGGATTGCGGGTTCAGTTGGGGGATGGTCTGGTCGCTGCCGACCTGCACTCCGCCGGCGTCCGGATCACCCTGGTAGAAACGAACTTCGACATTGTAGACCCCCTTCAGGCTGTAGTTGCGCACCTTGGCAGTGACGGTGACCAACTGCCCCGCCTGGGGTACGTTACCCTCGAAATCGGGCCTGATCTCCTTGCACAACTCGCGGTATTCCTCGCCCATATCGCCGTATTTCCAGGGCAGGTTGAAAGTGGGGTCAGGTTTTGTGTAAGTGGTTTCCCACCAGGTGTCAGGGTCGGCCGTCACCGGCCCCGCAGAGTAGTCCACCACCAGGTATCCACCCTCATCAGACCAGTAGATGTACGGCTCTACCCAGTAGGAGTACTTCGTGTCAATGGGGGCGAAGTAGGTGCGGATCGAAGTCTTCTCCTGGAAGCTCACCTTCTGGGTGAGCACCTCTCCCTGGCCGTATTTTCCCTCCACGTTGGCCTTGATGCCAAAGTCAATGCCGAAGAACTTCCCCCCTGTCGCCCCTTCGAACCCTAACGAGGCATCCAGTCTGTTGGACTTTTTTTCCTCATTTGACTGCACGTCTTTCCACTGAGTCCAGAACTCATAGGGGTTGGAGCCCAGATAGTTGCGGCCGCTGCTGGTCTTGATCAGGGTGTCAACGTCGCCCGGCTGATCCAGCGAGTAGGAGAGAAGATTGTAGTTCTCGTGGTCCGGGGCATAGAAAGACTGGGGGGTCTTGCCATCAACGCGGACGATGGTACTGGCTTCGCAGTCACTCGAGCAATTTGGATCCCGCTTGCGGGGAAACACCACCGCCATTTGCCCCTGCACTGTGTCGGTAGTGTCGGAGTAGACCGGGTATTCCCAGACGTCGTAGTTCGTCTCGGTGCGTAAGATGACGTCGTCGTCAACAGCCCAGACATTCTGGCCGAAGGCCATCTCCTTGAAGGAGGTGGTCGTCGACACGAAGTTCTCCCCGTAGGAGGCCTTAAGGCTGGTCTTAATGTAGTTAGTCCCGCCCCCCAATGTGAGTTCCAGGCCCGCAGAGACGCCCCAGTCGCGGGTGTTGGTCGAAGACATTTCAGTGGTCTGTCCCGCTTCGTTCTCGTAGCTAACGTAGGTGCAGTTCGTCAGCCGGGTGTCGCAGTCTTTAGCGAAAACTCTGTTGACGTTGTAAGTAGTACCATTAAGGACGTCGTAGTGCTTGGGTGGCTCGTTGATGACGGCGATAAGCTCTTCGGCCTCCGTCACGCTGAAGTAGCGAGGCGGCCCCACCCGGAGGCTGTCGCCGTCGAAGTCGCCCACCGCCGCCCGCACAGGGCTCCAGTCCCGCGCCAGCGTGCCTGCGGCCACCAGCTTGCCTTTGGCGGTGATGGAGTCAAGGTTGGTGGACACCTGGAAAACCTGGACATGCCGATCTTTATACTCCGGCCAGGCCAGAACGACCTCGTCCAGCGAGTCCCGGTTCAGGTCGCCCACAGCGAGGGAGATTAGTTCGTATTCTGGTAAGAATAATTCGTAACGCCACCCCGCTTTGTAGGTGCCCAGGTTCAGGTTACTGTCTGGTTCATAGACCCTGACCGCTAAGAAATCCGCAATATGCTCGTCGAATACTGGAACCTCTAGAATGCGCCATCGGTAATAGAAGTGGAGTTGGTGGGCGAGGACAATCTCGTCCTTCCCGTCGGTGTTAAAGTCGCCTGTTGCCAGTCTTAGGTAGGAACTGTAAGTTTCACCGGAATTATCGTCAAGATCATTTTGACTGCTTTTCTTCACGAGGGTGTTCAGGTTGTCGGTGACCTGGTAGATCTCGATTATGTTCCAGCCCTTGATTATGTACCGGGTACCCAACATTCCGGCCGGGACCTCGGATTTTTCGAGCGGGCCGGCGAGCACGATCTCATCGATGGCATCACCGTTGAAATCGCCGGTGGCGAGGGCTGGGTGGCCGCCGATATCCAGGTTGACATCTGATACGGCCCTGGCTTTAGCGTAGAGGTACCCATTCTGGTCTACATCGTAGATCTTGATGACGTCGTCGTTGGTGTACGGGATATCCCAAAACGCGGCGACCTCGTCGTTGCCATCGCCATCGAAGTCACCGGTGGCTATGTCCATAACACAATCGCTCTGCTCGTCGTAGAGCTTGCCCCTGGCGGAGGGAGAGAGGCCACCATCGGTGTCGTAGACCCTGAGGTTCCACCAACCGCCGCCGCCGCCTATCCAGGCCATGACGATCTCATCCTGGCCATCCCCATCAAAATCTCCCGTGGTCACCCTGAGAGGGCGACAGTACCCGGGAACCTCTTGACCGGTGGTGAAGACGCCAGTACTGGTAATGACGCCAGTACTGGTAATGACGTGCCCTACGAGCATTTTTGGCTCTATATTAGTGGATTCCCAGACGGCCACGAACTCGGACAGGCCATCGCCGTTAAAGTCGCCGGTCGCCACGTCCAGGTTCTTATGGCCAAAAATAACTCCCGGCAGAGATTCCTCAGCTTTGGACACTGGATCACCCAGGTTGGCGTCCACATCATAGACCCCCCACTTGAACGCGTCGGTCGGGTTCTCCCAGGCCAGGACGATCTCGTCCCACTCCACCAGCCTGTAATTGCCGAACAGGGGGTCCGTGGCCTGGCCCTGTTCCAGCAGGACGTCCAGATTCTGGACTTTGGCCCGGTGGCCGACGCGATGACGAGGGAATACTACGACAGGCTGCTTTTCCGGCGGGCCCGGCGTTACCTCCGGCTCCTGGGCCAGAGTGCTCCGGTTGCCGCTTATCGTGAGCAGCACAGCCAACAGCGCGAACAGCGCGAGTGAAAATAGAAAGCGTTTCATAGTTATACCTCCCTCTTTGCTAATAGGGGAGAGGCATAACCATCTCCTCACGATATGGAGCATACTGCGGCGAATCTTTTCACGATATGGAGCGTACTGCGGCGAAGCTCTCACGAACATCGGTGTTGAGAGAGGAGAGGGCATAGCCATCTCAATTTGAAAATTTGTGAGTAGTTACTACTATTATTATTATTATTATACCACCCTCCAGAGTCGGCGTCAATAGCCATGATAAAATTTAAGGTTCTTCGCCACCTCCTTTCCAGGTCTTCAGCTCACCTTTTCGTCACCATTCCTCAACCTCGAGTTTAGACTATGATCATTTGTCAACTAATAGACCTTAACAATGGCCCGAAGACGTACATAGAGGGCGTAAAAGGTGCTACTCCAGGCCATTTTCAAGCCTGTATGGAGCACTATCAAGCCTCGCAAGCCTGGACGGTGGGCTGGGCCGTGCGGTGTTTTCAGGCGGCACTGGAAGAGCAGGGCGCTATCGAGGCCCCAAAAGGCAGGAACGTGAGGGGCATCACTGTCCGACTGTCGCAGAGCGTGGTCGATGCGATTCGCGCTGTGGCCGAGGAAACGCCCTTGAGGAAGCAGGCCAGGGTGGTGAAAGCGGCCCTGGTCTGGACGTGGCAGCAGGTTTTAGAAAAGCGCAGGGTTCCCACGCCGTGAAAAAAGCCACTTGCCATCGCGCAGAAGTTGTGGTATAATAACAATGACAGAGGGAATAATTTTTTTTGGCCGCGAGTTGTGCACGAAAGTACATCTTTTGTAGCATTAGGTCACAGGCCCGCTTAGACCATAGTAAGGTCATGGGTGACGCAGCCTTAACCGTTACCCGACAGCGAAGGAGGTAATGTATAATGAAAAGAGGTTTATTTACCCTCGCCCTGCTGGTTTTGATCGCTGCTCTGGTGGTCGGAATGAGTGCTTGCACCAGACAAAAGCCTAGACCGGCCTCCCCTCAGGCGGAGGTTGTGGCGACAGAAACTCCGGTAGAGGCCCTGGTGACCACTGTGCCCTCCCCTCCAGCGACGACGATCAGGGTGACTGAAGAAGCCACCCCCACCCTGGTAACTGGTCTCCCCACCCTGACCCCTACGCCCGCAGTGGGGGAGGAAGCAACGCCCCCCCCGCCGGTAGTAAGCTCGCCTACTTCCACGCCCCAAACCACACCCACCGCTATAGCGACCGCGCCTGTTCCCCCTCCTACGGCTGTGTCGGGCGCTGAGGTCACTTATTACACCGTTCAGCCAGGCGATACCCTCTCCTCCATTGCCCGTCGCTTTAACATCACGGTCGAGGCCCTTATGCGGGCTAACGACATCCCCAATCCTCATTCTATCGACGTGGGCCGCGAACTGGTTATCCCCAAGGCCGGAGAAGGCCCCCCGACCCCCGGCGGAGGCAGGGTGCACATCGTGCAACCGGGCGAGAATCTGTTCCGTATTGCCTTGAGGTACGGCGTCACCATCGAGGATATTGTCCGGGCAAACGACGACATTGTCGATCCTCGCTATATCTACGTGGGACAAAGGCTGACCATCCCCTGACATAAAACAGCCCCTCGTCCGCGCCTGTGCAGGCTGCAAATCACAAACCAGAAAGTGAAACGGCGAAATTTCGCTGTTTCACTTTTTTCACTTCAAGGAGAGCTTATCTGCCGTTTTTTGGGGGGGGCTGCTAGAATTGGCCTCGCATTCTGGGGTCGAGGGCGTCGCGCAGGCCATCGCCCAGGAAATTGAAGGCCAGCATGGTGACCGATAGAGCCAAACCGGGGAAAAATACCAGCCACCAATTGGTACGCATGGCCCGCCAGCTATCGTTGAGCATCGTCCCCCAACTGGGGTCTGGAGGCTGGATACCCAGCCCGATGAAGCTCAACACCGCTTCGGTCAGGATCAGTTGCGGGATGGTGAGAGTCAGAGCCACGATGACCGGCCCCAGACTGTTGGGCAACAGGTGGCGGACGATGATGCCCACCCGTCCGACTCCGATCATGCGCGCCGCTTCGACGAACTCTTTTTCTCGAAGGGAAAGGAACTGGCCGCGCACCAGGCGAGCCATGTTCATCCAGGTGACGGCGCACACCCCGATGACGATATTGCGGATGCTGACCATCAACGCCCCGCCGCTGGTGCCGAGCACCACCATCAGCAGGATGATGAACAACAGAGCGGGAAAGGCGTACACCACATCCACGAAGCGCATCATTATATTATCTATCCAGCCCCCCACATAGCCGGAGATGGCCCCATAGATTACGCCGATGACCAGAATGACCAGCGAGCCGAGGATGCCGATGCCGACCGATATCCGCGAGCCCCAGATGATGCGGACGAAGATATCGCGCCCCTGCTTGTCCGTGCCCATGAGGTGCTGGAAACTGGGAGGCTGGCGGACCTCGTCAAAGTTGGCTTCGTCGTGGGGGTAGGGCGAGATAGAGGGGTAAAAGATGGCTGCCAGAACGAGCACGATGATGAAAATGCCCCCGACCACCGCCGCTTTGTTCCTCAGCAGTCGCCGCCAGGCGTCGCGCCACAGACTTTCGGGCGGGCGGGTGAAGCGAATCCCCAGAGCGGGGGCGGCCCTTGCTTCTGCGGCTGGACCCTTCCAGACTGCAATCTCTGGTTGACCTTCTGCTTTTTCCTTCAGGCTCATATCAAACTCCCTGCCTTTCTAGTCCGTGAAACGGATGCGAGGGTCGAGAAAAGCGTAAGAAATATCTACTATCAGATTCATAAACACCAGTATCACGGCGTAGAACAGGATGGTACCAGTAATCAGGGTGTAGTCGCGATTGGTGATGCCGTCCACGAAGTATTGGCCGATGCCCGGCACGGCGAAGACTTGCTCTACCAGGAAGGAGCCTGTCAGCCAGGCGGCAGCCAGCGGCCCCAGCACGGTGACGACCGGGATCAAGGAGTTCTTCAAGGCGTGCCCGACGATGACCGCCCACTCGCGCAGCCCTTTGGCCCGCGCCGTGCGGACGTAGTCCTGGCGGATCACGTCCAGCATACTGGCCCTGGTCAGGCGAGCCAGGAGAGCCGTGCCGCTGCTGCCCAGGGTGATGGCCGGTAGAATGGCGTGTTTCCAGGATTGCCAGCGGGCGATGGGCAGGCCCAAAACGTTCAGGTTGTGCTTGTTCAGCCACAGCACGGCCAGCATCAGCATCAACCCCAGCACGAAGTTGGGAATGGAAACGCCCAACATAGCCAGGAACATAGAGACGTAATCAGTCATGGTGTTTTGTTTAAGGGCGGAGATGACCCCTAGCGGGACGCCGATGCCCAGCCCGATCAGCACCGCCACCAGCCCCAACTGGGCCGAAACCATCACCTTCGCCTTCAAGCCCCCGCTGAACAGCATGTCGTTGATGCTTTTGCCCCGCTGGGTGTAGGAAGGGCCCAGGTCGCCGCACAGCACCCCCCCCGCCCCGGCTGAGTCCTCCGGTTTGTGGCCGCAGATGTGCAGGGGATTACCGCTATCAACGAAATCGCCCAGCATAAAACGCAGGTATTGCTTCCAGACAGGTTCGTCCAGGTGGAATTTGGTCCGCAGGTTTGTACGAATTTGGGGGGGGAGAGGCTTTTCTTCCACCGCGTCGAAGGGGCCGCCCGGTATGAGATGCATGAATATGAACGTTATGGCTGAGATCAGCAGCAGCACGGGAATCATCCACAGGATGCGCCGTATGATGTATTGGGCCATGAAACTCACCTCATCCTCTTGTAAGATTTGTAGTAACGACTTCAGTCGTTATTATAAAACGATAAACGACTAAAGTCGTCACTACCAAGCATTTACGCTCTAGAGAGTTCATATATTAGTGCGGGTTATGCAGCCCTCGAAACCGGCTGGTGAGGGCTGCATAGCCTTTAATAGTCTTTACTACTCAAAGTACCAGCGCATGAACTGCGGCGCAGCGAAAGGCGGGATCTCGTAGTGGAGGCCCGATTTAATCAGGAAATTGAAGTCGTAGAAGAAGATGGGAATGGCCTGGCAATCCTCTTCGGCCAGGATTTTTTGCGCTTCCTGGTAGTACTTGATGCGCTTTTCCTGATCGGTTTCGGTCAGGCCCAGCTCCATCAGTTCGTTAAAGCGCTCGTTGCTCCAGCCGCCCCACTGGAAGGGCGAATTCGGATGGTAGACCTCGTTGAGCATGTTGTGGGGGTCGGCGTAGTCCATCACCCAGCCCATGCGGTAGAGGTTGTAATCGCAGTCAGCCGGGGTGTTGGGCGGGTTGTTGCACTCGTCCAGTTCGTTCTGATGCACCGACCACTGGGCGCTGGTAAGCTGCACGTTGATCCCCAACTCCTGTTGCCACATAGAAAGGATAGCTTCCATGATGTCGGTGTTGTTACCGCCGATGTTGTAACGCACCTGGAGCAAGGGGAAGTCCGGGCGGTTGCCATTCTCGTCCGCTGGATAGCCGGCCTCTTCCAGCCAGGCGCGGGCCTGGTCGGGATCGTACTGGATGCCCACTTCCTTGCCCTGGTAGCCAGGGATGCCGGGTGGGATGAAGCTGGTGGCCTCCTCACGCCAGGTCTCGTTTGTCACCTTGTCCAGGATGGTGCGCTTGTCGATGGCTGCCGCCAGGGCCTTGCGCACCAGCAGGTTATTGGTCGGCTCTCGGAGCACGTTGATGCCCAGATACCACACGCCGGGGCGCGAGAAGATGTGGAACTCCTCGCTGAGAACGGGGTCCTCGAGAATGCGCGGGATGTCGTCGCCCGGCGGCTCGCAGACGTCCAGTTCGTCGTTTTCGTACAGGGCCAACTGGGTGGCTCTCTCTTCCAGCACGGGCATAACCAGGCGCTCGATCTGGACGCTATCGGCGT
>DAOULT010000064.1:0-11865 GCA_034417895.1 Anaerolineae bacterium
CAATCCATCAGGGTGGAAGTACTTCAGCAACCACTGCGTACTCAGGTCATCATCCAGTAAGTCTACAATTGGAAAGTCCATGCTGAGAGTTTACCACATCTCTGCACTTGTTCCAAACATGAGCCAAAACTTAAAACCTTGATCGAAATGCACGAGGCGTGTCTTGTGAGGATTCAAGCCCAGACGGATGCGGCTCAGGGCGTCCTCCACTGCTTTAAGGGCCTGCTGCGCTCCCTTCTTCCGCCGGCAAAGGATCAGGAAGTCGTCGGCAAAGCGCACCAGGCACAGTTTGCGTCGAGTCAGATCCAGATCAAATTGGTGCAAATAAACGTTACACAATAAAGGTGAAATCACCCCGCCCTGCGATGCGCCGGCCATGGCCCGCCCTCCGTCCAGCGAGTTGAAAATGCGGGCCTTCAGCCAACCCTCGATCAACTCCAGGAGCAGTTTGTCCTTAACCTGACGTGAGATGAACTTCATCAACAGCCTGCCATCGATAGAATCGAAGCAACGATCTATGTCGGCATCGACCACCCAGCACCGCCCCTGATCGCGATGGGCCATCACCTGCTCCACAGCATCCTGCACCGAGCGCCCGGGCCGGAAACCGTAGCTGCAATCCAGGAACTGGGTTTCGAAAACCGGTTCTATGCAGTCGTACACTACCCGTTGCGCGATCTTGTCCCGCAAGGTCCACAGAGCTAGCGGACGCAACCCGCCCTGGGCCTTGGGCACGAAGATCCGCTTCACCGGCTGGGGGCGATATTGACCGCTTATCAATTCCGACTGCAATTGCCTCAAGTTGGCTTCCAGATCCCTTTCGAATCGCTCGATGCTCACCAGGTCCACACCGGGTCCACCTCCACTGGCCTTTACCTTACGCCAGGCTCGGGCCAGCGCGTCCCTAGAGAAAAGCGCCTCTCGGTTAAGGGGCAGGTCAGCCTGGCCTTTCCCGGGCCGGAGGGACTTCCCAAGCCGCCAAATCTCCCTGGCCGCTGGGGAATCAGCTTTCCCAAATGCTTCTCCTACCACATCTCCTGTTTTATCCCCCTGCCCTTTCCACCATAACAAGCTCTTCCAGACCATTCTGGACTCCTTCTCCCTATTCTTTCTCCTTCTTCCTCCGACGAAAACAGTTCCAGAACCTGAGATCGGGCAGACGGAGAGAGCGCGTCACCGGAAGCGTCTTTCCCTGAGCAAAGTACTCCTGTGCCGTGCGACCGATCAGCCAGGTGCCGACTGCCCCTAGCAAGCCGCTGGCCGCCCAACCCAGGAAGGGCGCCAGTTTGGCTACCTGCTGAGCCAGATAACGCAGGCCAATCCCTCCAGCCAGGGTGACCAGCACCTCTTTTCTATGACGACCGCCGGTGGCGTGGCCATAGATAGCTGCCAGCCGCAGCACAAGCCGCATCTGGGTGGCTAGCTGCAAAGGGATATCCAGCAGGGGGATCGGCTCCGCTCCAAAAAGGGCGTTGAGCATGACTGCCTGACGGATGACCCTGCGGGCTGCCTCCTGGCGGAAGGTCAGCATCTCCCGCCCCAGAGGTACGGCCAGGGAAGGGCAGGCATCCAGAATAGAGGGCACCAGCTTCTCACGGATGTTGAGCCCCTCGCGAGCTGAGATGGACACCACCTGACAGGCTAACCGCTGATTCAACTCCTTCTCCACCTCGGTCAGGCAGCCGTCCAGAGCGTCCACCTTGTTCAGCACCACCAGCGTCGGACGAGCCGCCGCTCGGATGCGGCTCAGCCATTGATAATCACTGGGCCGCAAGCCCGCCTGCCCATCCACCACGTAGATGACCAAATCTGCCTCCATGATCTTGAACATGATCGTATCCATCATCATCCCAGGGCCGTAGTAGGACGCCGTGTCATCGGTTATGGACAGGGGAGGTTCCCACGGCTGGTGGGGCAGATCGATCAGGCTGAAAAGGCCCAGATCTTCCATAGCCATTTTTCTGGTCTCCCCCACCTTTAAGGCCGTTGGCGACACCTCCCATCCCTTTAAGAGGTTGAAAAGCGTTGACTTCCCGGCGTTACCGGGGCCGACGAGGGCAATGCGGGCCCGGTTCTCCTGCTCCACCTCAGCTTTAAGACCATCCCAATCTATGTATCGAAAGAAAGAATACCACCTATTGCCCTCGTTCGAGGTTTCGCATTCATATTCATAGGGCCTCATCTCTCCGACCTCCTTCCCATCTCTTTGATAAACACCCTTCGTCAGCAGGATCCGGTAGCTGACCGAAATCCGGTTCGCTGTGAAGTTCCTCCGCTTGATGCTCCTCATAGGCCAGGTGATATCCTTCCAAACCGGCCAGGGCCCTTAAGGGCAAACCCCGCTTGAAGGTCATGGCTATGAGTCGCTGATGATCCCCGGTGGAAACGAAACGGGGTGATTCCATCGCCTCTGTCCATAGATCAGGCAGCAATGATTCCGGTTGATTGCCCACCCCTATCACCACCAGTTGACGCAAGCCCTCCCGCTCCTCTTCCGTTAGAGCTGCTTCGTCGTACTGCCAGAAGGGTTTGCTGGCCTGCAAGAACTCCTCCAGCCCTTCCAGCAATTCCTCTTTCTGAGGATGATAGCGTTCCAGAACGTCCCCCACCGATAGCGAGGCTGGGCCAGCCGTGCGCTCCCGCCCCCAGGCGTTCAATACCCTGGCTATGTCTTCTCTCTCCCATTCCTCTTCTAGCCAGCAGGAGAGGGGGCCCTGCTGAGCCAGAAAAGTGTTGGCCTCCTCAATAGGCTGCATCACCTCCTCCTCATATAGCTCCTCCAGCAGCGGCTCACTCGCCAGGGACATCCCTGCGGAAGGCTCGTCCAACTCAGGATACGAAATCTCGTCAGTTAAACGGTCGAGCAGACCCTCCAACTCCCTGCGAAAATGTCGCACGCGTTTTCCCTGTTCCTCCAGCACCGTCGTTCCCTGCTGGTAGAACTCAAGCGCTTCATTCTCCAGCGTCATGGTCACCGTCGTCTCCAGGTAACGTTGTCTCAGCCTCAGGTACTGCTTCTGGACTTTGTTGAAGCGGCGGTAGGCTGAGAACAGGGAAAAGAGACCCACCAGATGATGCAGTAGGCTCAGTATGCGGCCTACGTCTCCGAAAGGGAAGGTGGCCGCTAGTTGATCCAACTCGGTCCCTACCCTTTCCAGTTCAGCCTTGATGGTTAGAAGATGTTCTTCGCGCCCCCTTGCCTTCTCTTCCAGGCCCTGCTGCCACTCCCCCACGGCAGCCTTCAACCCTTGCCAGAGGGCCTCAGCTCGGATCGGGCCTCCAATGGGAGGAGCATCTAAGGCCTTTAGCATTGCCGCCCAACAGACCTCTTGCCACCGCTCCAGGGCTTCTTCCCTGTTGGTCTGCCTGGCTCTCTGCTTCGCCTTCCACTCCCTCTCCAACTCCTCGAAAACGTTATCGATCTCCTCTCGTCTGGCCGCCAGATGCAGAGGTGAGGGGCTGTCGAAGGCGTTCTCATCGACCCTCAACCCGGCTCGCATCTCAGCCGGAGCCAGCCGCTCTTTCGTCAAATGGTGTGGGGCGAATTCGTTCAGGAACTCCAGGGCTTCCTTTGCCTCCTCTTCTGGTTCGCCCAGCAAGAGAGTCCCTATGAACTCCCTGACCCAGCGCTGTCCCAGAACCTCCGCCACTGTCTGGCCCGGCCATATCAACGAGGCCAGGCCGAAGCTGGCATAGCGTTCTCTATCTGCGACAAAGGGCAGCTCCAACCAATCCCACGCCTCCCCTACAGAAGAGAGGATCATATGATAAAGACTCTCAGCTAAGGTGGTCATCAGCGTCTCCGGGCTCTCCAACGTCAAACCGTCCTCGTTGAGGGGGCCGATGAGGCAACAGGCATGGTTGAAGGGAGGCCCCCACCGCTCCAACTTTCTCCTGGTGGTCGAGGGAGTCAGAAAACCGTCGTGAGGCCCCATGAAGTGATCCAACTCCCTCAGACTGGCATAGACCTCTCCCTCTATTTTGCCTTCGAGTATTTCACTCTCCTCTCCCTCTGAGGGGAGGGGAGGAAGAAGCAAGAGTCCAGTCGTGGCGCATTGGCTGTTCAGGCAATGTTGAATCAGTTCGCCCAGCAAATAAGCCAGGTCTATGAAGAAACCACTGACCTCTGCTTCCTCCAGAGGAACTACGATGTAGACCGCCACTTCGTCCAGACGAGTCAGCTTCAGACCTTGTTGCCTCAGTTGATAGCGGTTCTTCGTCTGAGAAGAGCGTACCAGGGCCGCGACCAAAGCCCTTTCCACCGCATCTACGTTCTGCCAGAAGGCCGTCCGCGCTTCGGCCCGCCCTGTCCTGCTTCGGGGCAGAGGAAAGGTGATGGCCATAACTTGGTCATCCTTCGATGGTTCAGCAGCCTCACCTGCTTCCTCCTCAGCGTGACCGTCCGGCTGCCAGAAGGGGCGGAGGGCCAGAATCTCAACCACCGGTAGCTCACCGTGGCGGCATTGGAGCAGCGTAGCCAGCGCCTCTCCTACCTCCGCGCCCCGCTGCCCCAACCCCACTACCAATGTTCGTTGTACTATCCCTTCTCTCTCTGACATCTCCCACTCTCCTCACCCCCAACCCCTGTCTCTCACCCGCCCATCTGATTGAATTGCTGAGCTTGATGTAGCTCCTCGGCGTAGCTCCGCACCAGCTTTTTCATCTCCAGGGTCAGGTCATCGGTGGGCGAGGCTCCATCACCACTGGCCTGGCAGTAACCCTCCAACCTTTCCAGAGCCCAGCCGATGCCCTCCTCTGCAATCCTCTTATTAACCCGCTCAAGGACTTCTTTGCTCAAACCTTCCCGGGCGCAGAACTCACGGACAGAGTTGGCCAGCCCGTTAGCCAATCGCTCTGGTCGATCCAGATCGTCGAGAGGACGATAGTAGAAATAGGAACCCTGGTTGAAGATGAAGCCGAAGAGAGAGCCCAGAGCGAAAGCCAGCCTTCCCTGCCGATTTTCCATCTGAAACCCGGGCAGCACGTGAAGAGGCCGCACGGCCTTCACCCGCTCGTAGACCCGCAGATAGTTGGGATACTGCTGCAAGGCAGTATGCGGGGCCCCCATAGTAGCCAGTAGAGCTGTTATTCGATGAGGGTCATGAGTCGAGACCAGCATCGGCTTACTCTCCCGGTAGATAGAGTCGTTCTCATCGTCAACCCCCATGACGGCGATGGTCTGCAGACTGGCGCCTCCATCCTCTATGCGGGTGAGATCTAGATTCCAAGCAGGTGTAGCCAGTTGGAAGAGAAGCTCCTTTCGGGCCTGAGGTGACATCTCCTTCTGTCTCTCGGCGATGATATCCTCCAGCCGGATCCCCAAGACGGGCAGGAAGGGCGCCCTGGCATTTTCCAGCACGCGCTCCGCTACCTGGGCCAGGGAATCGTTCTGCCACAGTAGAATGGGCTCCCTCGATAGCAGATCGGCTATGACGCCTTCCACCGGCGGCGCGTATCGTTGATAAAGCTGCTCCAGGTAAGCAGGATCGGCCAAATCCAGGCTGACAATGGCTTTAACCTTGCTTTGTCCTTTGGTCAGAGCCTGCTCCTCGTCGGCCAGAAGGCGCTGTGCCGAGCGCAACTTGAGGCATAGATGACTTACCTGGCCCTCCACCTCCACCACCTCTTCGTGCAGGTGAGCTAAAAGGTTGAGGACCAAAGCGTGCAGATGAGCCTGAAAACGATGGGCCAGGAAATCCTGGTAGGCTTTGAAGTAGCGAGATTGGGCGCTTGCCACCCGGCTGCTTCGCACCAGAAAATTGGCTTCCGCCGCTCTTAAAAGGCTCTCCTCGAGGTGGGGTATCTCCTGCTCCACTCGGCTGCACTCCAGCTCATACGTCTCCCGCTGGGCATCAACCTGAACGGTCAGGTGATGCAAACGCTGTCCCAAAGTGGCCAGGAAGCGTCTGGCATGGTCCAGCCCTCGGCCCTGATCGTGACACGCGCCCTCGACATAACGATAAAGCTCCTTGAGCAGTTCGTGTTGCAGATCACGGTAGTTCCCGCCCATCCAGAGCTTGTAGTCCCTATTCAGCCGAACTCGCTCGTACTCTTTAGCGTAGCGAATAGACTCCTGAGGGATGGCCTCCGCTTTCAAGCGGTTCAACCAGGCCGGCGCTTCCAGGCGGACGGTGATGGTCACCCCCTGATCATCCTGGCTCAGTTCGGCCAGTAGTGCCGAAAGTTCCAGGCGACGGGCTCTCCAGAACTCGGCGGCCTCTTGCTCGACCACCGCCTCATCGGCCGGCCGCAGCAGCCCCTCCTCAATCAACCGTTGAGCATAGCGATGAGCGCAGATATCCACCACCCGCTCGGCCGGGAAGACGAAAGATGCCAGGCCAAAACTCCCATAGAAGGTCCCCTCGCCGGATTCCGTCTGCCGGGCCAGGATGTCCGAGGTGTTGTCGAAATCGTTCTCCCCCTTACGCCCCAACTGGGAACCGATCTGCAGGTACAGCCCTTCGGCGGTCATGGCGCACAACTCGTTGAGCCCCTGCCAGGTGTACCCCCGCTCGTCCACGCCATCGACCAGATAGTAGATGTTGAAAGGTGGGCTGACTCCGATCACCACCCGACCGTTAGGGTAGCGAGCAGAGAAGGAACCGTGGATCATACACTGGTTAAGCTCTAACAAGGCCGCTACGGTGTTGGGCGCGATGTTGGGGCCCTCGATGCCCCGGAAAGCTTGAGGCAGCACTCCCACCCCGGTGATGTAGCAGAAATCACCCATCGAGCCCATCTCCTCAAAGAAGCTGCGCACCAGGTAAGCAACGTCCAGGAAAATTCCGGAACCGGTCCCCCCCACCAGAGAGTTGACGATGAAGACATTAATTCCCTGAGCCTGGATGATCTCCTGGCCCTGTAGATTGTCCCGCCCAGCCAGTTCCCAGATGGCGTCTCGGATCCGTTGCTCCACCTCACCGTAGCGCCATAGAAGAGCCAGTAGGCCCAGAGGTCTGATCTGCTTGGCCCCACTGCGCAGCACCACCGGTGGTAGAGCGTTGATGATGGGCCCCAATCGCTCCTGGATGGCCGTGTTTCGGCCCAGGTTTCTGATGATGTTGGGCACAGGAGTATGACCGATGTTGAACAGTTCGCTTCCCTTCTCTAAACACGCCAGATAACCATCGACGTTCACCGTCAAAGATTCATCGGTCGTATCGAAGACCAGAAGCCTGAAGGTCGGTGGCAGACCGTCGGCTCCGAAGGTGCGGATCATGCGAGCTTTTAAATGAACCAGAACGAAATGCCCTGTCCCTCCCAAGCCGATGACCAGCGTGGGCCGGGCGTTATCCCAGCTCTTGGCCTCAGTCGCACTCACCGTAACCTGTTCCTGACCGTTGTTCGGCCTTCCATCCAGGCGTAAGGCGTCTATTACCCTATATTCTTCTTTATCATTTGTAATGAGTTGTGATTGGAAAGTGGTATCGAAATCCCGCTCTTCTCTCATCTCTCCCGCTATCTCCCTCTTTTGTTCTCCTATAGCCATGATCAACAATCTCCTTTCGTGATAAGTGATCAGATTTGCTGTGCGTTGTAAGTTGAATCTCCATATCCAACGGTGACAGACGGGACCCCACCTTGCGAGGGCTGGGCTTTACATCTGCTGGCTTTGCCGCAAATTCTCGTAACGCAGCTTATAGCAACCTAACTTCAGTACATCGCCGTCTCGCAAGACATGGCTCTCTCCTATCGGCCGACCGTTGACTTGCAAGCCATCGTAGCCAGAGAGCACCCTTAGCTCCATGATCGGTGGACCCTCATCGACCCGTTTGGGTTGAATGATGGTCCGTTGGATAGTCGTACCCTCATTGCCCCTCAGGCGGATATCAGCGTCAGAGCTGCATCCCAGGGTGACCCGTGGTTTGGCCAGTTGATCCAGGTCAAAGCGATCAGGACAACCGCCTTTGTCAGGAGCTTCCAGAACCCTGAAGACCCCCTCCACCAGGGGACGCCGACGCCGGTAGTGCAACCATCCTACCCCTCCCAGGCCACCCAGAAACCCTTTGCCGACAAGCAACCAGACCCAGAAAGGGATAGGGGCTTTCACCTTGAAGGAGACTTTTCGCTCCTCCTCGAAAGCCAGGCCCTCGACTGTACGTCCTTCCCCTCGAATGGCGAGTGAGTAAGCGCCTGGCTTCAAATCTTTTAGCTCAGCGACGAAGGAGCCGTCATCGTTGGCCTTTAGCACCATATGGGCCTTTTGCTCCCCGTTCGAGTCCAGGAGATAAGCGATCAAGCGGCTATTCTCGACCATCGCTATGCGTTCTCTGACCTGCCAGGCAGCCTGTACGGTGATGGGGTGATTGGCCGAATACCGCTTTCCATCCTCTGGAGTCATGACGATCAGCCTGGAGTGGGCCACCACACTGAAACGCTGCTCCCAACTGGCCAGGCTGGCCCCACCTCGGCTGGCCGTCAGCCGTATGATATAGGTGCCGGGCCTCTCCGCTCTATACAGGCCGGTGTACAGGCCATCTCCAGCCTGCTCGTCCTTCAGTCGCCCATCGTCGAAGAGACGCAGGGATTGACGAGAGCCGTCAGGAGCCTCTACCTCAGCCACCATTTGCACATCGACCTCTTGAATGCGCTCCTCTCCAAAGGCGGTTAGCGCGGCCACGACCTGAACCTCCCCCTCTTGCCAGTAATAGGCCTCCAACTTCTCCACTTTTATCCAGGGCGTCGGCGTAGACGTAGGTGTGCGAGTCAGCGTTGAAGTAGCTGTGGGCCGGGGTGTCGGTGTCCTGGTTGCAGTGGAGATGAACGTCGGTGTAGGCGTGGACGTCGAAGTGGAAGTTGGCGTCGAGGTGGATGTAGGTGTGTAAGTCAGCATCGGAGTGGAGGTGAACGTCGGCGTGGCTGGAGCCTGTTTGAAATCCTTCCAGACAGTAACGTGGCCCTGGCCGCTGACCCGCACTGTCCAGTTCCCTGGCATCGGATGGCTGATGGACCATATCTCTTCCTTGCTTTGACGAGGTCGTCCCCCATGGCGGACATCTGCATCGTCGGCCTGGATAGGGTGACCATCGGGTCGCAAGATGCTTACCTCCTGAGCTGGCTCACTCTTCAACACCACGAAGGTTACCCGCTCCAACCCCTCCTCGATCTCGATGATCTCTTCGAACCCGGTGATCACCTCTTCTTCGATAACCGCTCCCACAGTTTGCGCCCCGCTGAGCCCCACCACGATGTCATGATAGATGCCCACCAGGTCTTCACTCTGTCGGGCCTCGAAAAAGCGCCCCGGTGGAATCATAGCCGCGATCTCCTCCCATAGTGGCTGGTAAATGTTCGCCAGGTCCGGATCGGCATCGGTGGCCACATTCTGGAGGAGAATAATGAAAACGGGCGTTTCTTGCTCCTGAAACCTGGCGGCCACGGCTTGTAGATCAGTTATATAGCTTTCCACCTCTGCCGCAGTTGGTTCAGCCTTGACCTCATACTTACCGTCGGTGAGCAAGATAACCACCGGCTGATGGGTCGGATCATGGCGACCGCTGGCGAAAAGCTCCTGGTAGGCCAGTTCCAGAGCCTTGACGTGGTTCGTCCAGGCCGTCCGCATCGGCTCGGCGATGGCTTGCTTGATCACCTCTCGTCGCTCCTCATCGCTCAAGGATGTCAGCGGCACTACCAACTCGCTCTCCCCTCCAAAGCTGATCGCCCCGATGCGGTTATCAGCCACCGAGGTGTCCACGCCCAGATAGGAGATGAACAATTGGGCAGCGGCAATACGCAGCAGCCCTGGATCAGAACCGATGCCCCCCTTATCGTACATGGAGTTAGAGTTGTCGATCACCAGGATGACATCCGATGGCTGTTCCTCAACCCCTTGAGCGGCCGTTTCTCTGGCTAATACGATCAGTAAAATAGCCACTCCTAACAAGATGATCAGCAGACTGAGAGTGATGATCAGGCAGCACCCTTTGAAACCGCCTCCAATAAAACGCAACCAGTTGACCGGGTTCAAAATCTTAGGTAAACGCATAACCTTTTCTCCTTTTCATAGAAGGATACAGGGGCAAATCGGCTTGCGACCTCCAAAGCTGTGTAGCGACAAAAAAAGAAGAGGGTGGGCAAAAGCTTTTGGCCTTGTCCACCCTCATCATACCACTAAATCAACTCTACGTACATGAAGTTTATATGGCAAAGGGCTTACATTTCTCATCGGCGACATAAATGCTAGCCGTATGGATTGAGTTTGATAGGAGTTAGAACATTGATAAGTTCACATGATGGATAACCTCCTATGTTTCCTCATCCCCGCTGAATAGGCGGTATCCAGTGCGTCGCACGGTCTCTATAAAAATTGGTTGCTGAGGAACAGGTTCCACCTTAACGCGGAGATCATGTATCAACCGATGAATATCTTGTGGTCCACGTCCGAACTTCTCTTCCGTGCCATATAGTTCTTCGACGAGTTCCTTACTACGGATCAACACACCTGGGCGCGCCACCAGGCAAGCCAGGAGTTTGCGCGCCAATGGTCTCAGAACCTTTTCTTCCTCATCCAACCACACCCGTTCCGCTTCGCTCTGGATCTTCAGTTCGTGCCCGTCCCTGTAAAATCTGCGCACACGGGACGTGACCTCGCCTTCTTCACCGGCGAAACGTTCCAGAGCCGCTTCTAGACGCGAGAGTTTCTCTTTCTCGACTACGATATGAGCGCCCAAGTCGAGACTGCGGATGAAGGCAGCATCCTTGTCGCCATCTATCGAGTAGATAATGATGGGGATCCGTCGTGTCGATTCATAGCCGCGAAGTCTTCGACAGACATCGTAGCCGTCAAGTTCGTCCATACGAAGGTCGAGGATAATGACGTCAGGTTTGAGTTGTTTAGCCAGTTCCACACCCTCATATGGATCGGAACAATAGTGAAGATCATAGAGATCTCGATCCAGATAACGACACACGCGATCATAGCTCTCTGAATCGTCATCAACCATCAACACCATGCGAGGAATCATTTTCGTGTCTCCCCTCAAGTCTAGGGAAGGTGAGGAGAAAGCGAGCGCCGTCAGAGTAGCCATCATCGTACTTGACGCGACCGCCGTGAAGCTCCATCATCTTGCGAACGAAGTAGAGACCAAGCCCCAGGTTGCCTGGACGACCGGCAATACCCTGGCTGAACGGGCCTCGATGCCATTGCTCGAAGATGAGCTCCCTGAACTCAGGTGGCACACCAGGGCCTTCATCCTCCACTGCTACAAAGGTACAGCCGTCATCAGTCCATGCCCGCACGCTCACGGTGCCGTGCTTGGCGTACTGAAGCGCATTACGCACCAGATTCGTTATGATAATATCTAGCAAAACAGGATCTAAACGATGAGATGGCAGCGCTGGTTCAAGATCGGTCACCAATGTCATACCTGCCCCTTCAATTTCTGGAGCCAGGCAACTCAGTACATTGCGTAAAATAGGAAGGATAGGCTCGACACTCATCCTTACATGGAAAGCTTGCGCGTTCAGGCGGTCAGCGTCCAGGACTCTCTCTATCAGTTGCTCATGTTCCCCAACGTACTCTTGAATACGTTTCAGGATTTTGACCTGATGCGATTTCAGGGGACCTTCCTTACCGCTGAGCAGTAGCTCCAGTTCCCCTGCGATAGCACGGGGCCTCCGTTTTAGTTCATGGGGAAGTAGGGAAACCGCCAGTTGGCTGCTTTCCAACCGTCGTTGAATTTGTTGATAGGCACAGAGATTGTCAAGAATCACCTTAGCCTGTTTGGCGATCAGTAGAACCAGTGTAGTGAACCCAAAAAACTGGGCACCTTTTGAGCGATTCTTAGTGAACATCGAGGGCCAGTTCTTGTGCGCATCGCCACTGGTCTTCGAACTCGGCCGGGGTAAGGTATCCCAACGAAGAAT
>DAOULT010000065.1:0-16209 GCA_034417895.1 Anaerolineae bacterium
ATTCTTCGTTGGGATACCTTACCCCGGCCGAGTTCGAAGACCAGTGGCGATGCGCACAAGAACTGGCCCTCGATGTTCACTAAGAATCGCTCAAAAGGTGCCCAGTTTTTTGGGTTCACTACACTGGGTGGACGATGGAATTGAAGTCATAGTTGGTTGGTGCGACCTTGGGGTTGCCTCTGGGCGATAAATCGACAATCCTATCTGATACCATAGAATAGATAAAATAAAGACTGCAGACCAAACACCGAAGGCGATTGTAGTTCGTCTCAGAAAATTAACGGCCGCGCCAAAGAAGAATCCAGTAGAGGTGGACGCGTCAATCCATTCAACAAGAGCGTTACCGTCTATTAGATGTATAGGCTTACCAGTCGCCCATTGTTGGGCGGGTAATGAAATTGTGCCAGTGGTGACCAAGTGGGCTTCGTCTGCGCGATTGTGAACCATTGCACCGCATAAGTCGCGCACAACTGGCTGTCCAACTGTCCCCTCATAACGTTTACATTGGACAACAGCGGTCCTACCTCCCTTGCGCAAGTGCAAGTCTACACCTTCATCACCCGATGCAACCGTTGTTTGAACAGTGTAACCCATCTTTTTAAAGAGGGAACCTACAAACTGCTCAAAAGCGATAGGATCCATAGCTCTGATTTGGTCAAGCTGCTTGATTCTTTGTAAATACCGCTCCCCAGAAAATTTGGCACCGGCCGTGACATGACTTGCAGCAGATTCAAGCCCCCGCCCATGAATTAGCCGCTTATAAAGAATGTCAATCCCGATTAATCCCCCTATCGCTGCTACCAGTGTTCTACCAACATTAGAGAAGCCCCCGATGGCTTCTCCCATTAGCATCCAGCAGACAACAGATAGTGGCAGCAAGTAAGCCAAGATAGCAACAGCAAGCAAGATCGGTGAGGTACTTCCAAGTCCGGGCAGTTTGGATAAACGGCGTGCATAACCGCGTTGAACGATCAGCCAACTATGAAAATGTGTACTACATAACACTAAAGTGGCTCCAACGATAGCTACAGCCACTCCATAAAATGCTAAGCCTGCCAGGACGGATGCAAACAAGAATAGACTCACAAACAACTGGAGAAGGTCTGTTTTGCCTTTTTTCATCTTGGTGCTCACCTTCGAGGGATCCTATAGCCTTTCGATTATCTCCTCTCGTTTTACCCTTTACGCTTTACTCTAAACATCCAGGTTGCGCACGTTCCTGGCATGGGTCTGGATGAAGCGTTTGCGGGGGGGCACGCTGGAGCCCATCAGCATGTCGAAGGTGCGGTCGGCAGCGGCGGCGTCCTCGATGGTCACTTGCAGGAGAGTGCGGACCTCTGGATCCATGGTGGTGTCCCACAACTGGTCGGGGTTCATCTCTCCCAGGCCCTTGTAGCGCTGCATGGTCACATTGTCGCCTTTGAGCTTAGCCAGCAGCGCCTCTTTCTCCGTCTCGCTGTAGACGTAATAATGTTTCCTCTTGCTCTCAAGGCGGTAAAGAGGAGGCAGAGCGATAAAAAGGTGGCCGTCCTCGATCAGAGGGGCCATGTAGCGGAAGAAAAAGGTCAGGAGCAAAGTGCGGATGTGCGCTCCGTCTACGTCGGCGTCGGTCATAATTATGACCCGATCGTAGCGTAGGTTGTCCAGGTTGAACTGATCTCCCACGCCGGTGCCCAGAGCAGTGATGAGGGCGCGTATCTCCTTGTTGTCCAGGACGCGGTTCAGACGGGCCTTCTCCACGTTGATAACTTTACCCCGCAGGGGCAGGATGGCCTGGAAGCGGCGGTCACGTCCCTGTTTGGCCGGACCGCCGGCCGAATCGCCCTCCACGACGAAAAGCTCACTTTTGGCCGGGTCTCGTTCGGAGCAATCGGCCAGTTTGCCCGGCAGGGTCATGCTTTCCAGGGCGCTCTTACGAATGACCAGGTCGCGAGCCTTGCGGGCCGCAGCGCGGGCCCGGGAGGCGGTGTTGCATTTCTCGACGATGGCCTTAGCCTGGCGGGGGTTTTCTTCCAGGAAGGCTGCCAGGGCCTCGCTCACCACCGATTCCACCTGGCTCTTGACCTCGGCGTTGCCCAGCTTGGCCTTGGTCTGGCTCTCGAACTGGGGATCGGTCATCTTGACGCTGACGATGGCCGTCAGACCTTCGCGGGTGTCCTCTCCGCTGAAGTTAGGTTCGTTGTCTTTGAGAAGCCCCTTGCGACGGGCGTAATCGTTCAGAGTGCGGGTCAGGGCCGAGCGGAAACCCGTCAGGTGAGTACCCCCGTCCACAGTTTTGATATTATTGGCGAAGGGGTAGACCGACTCGGCATAGCCGTCGGTATATTGGATAGCGGCCTCCACTATAGTGCTGTTGACCTGTTTCTCCACGTGGAAGGGAGAATGGAGCACAGTCCGGTTCTTGTTCAGGTAGCGGACGAAGGAGGTGATCCCCCCTTCAAAGTAGAAGGACATCTGGCGATCGTCACGTTCATCGTGGAACCTGATGGTCAGACCTTTGGTCAGAAAGGCCATCTCCCGGAAACGCTGAGTCAGGGTCTCGAACTTGTAATCGATCTCATTGAAAATCTCCTTGTCGGCCAGGAAGGTTGTAGTGGTGCCCGTTCCTTCAGCCGGGCCTACCACTTCCACCGCGCCGGCGGGCACACCTCGCTCGTAACGTTGGCGGTGGAGTTGACCATCGCGCTTGACTTCCACCACCATCCAGGCCGAGAGGGCGTTCACCGCCGAAACCCCCACGCCATGCAGACCGCTGGCTACCTTGTAACTTCCCTCGCCGAATTTGCCTCCCGCGTGCAGGGTGGTCATGACCACTTCCAGGGCCGGTTTGCCCGTCCCCGGATGGATATCCACCGGAATGCCCCGCCCGTCATCGGCCACCGTCACGGTGCGGTCTTCATTAAGGCTGATCTCGATCTGGTTGCAGGCTCCGGCCAGAGCTTCGTCAATGGAATTATCGACCACTTCGTACACCAGATGGTGCAGGCCCCGCAGGTCGGTGCTGCCGACGTACATGCCCGGCCGGCGGCGGACAGCCTCCAGGCCCTCCAGCACTTGAATATCAGTAGCGTCGTATTTTTGTACCTGGTTATTACTCACGTTTGATCTCACCTCATCAATTCTCGCCCATTTCCCCCAAATCGGAACCCCATCTTGCGGTTCAATTTTTCAAAAGCAACCAGGGCAACTATTGGTAAAGCCCTTCCGTTCTATTTTACCACATTTTGGCCGAACCGGAAAATGGCCCGACTCAACCCAACTCAAACAGACTTGACAGCGAACCATCAAATGGGGTATAATTGATGCAGCGTGGGGTTGAAGATAATTGTAATTCAGGCCTAGCTACAACGCGGCACCAAGACGGTTGAGAGCGTATTCCCCTGGGCGCCAGGAACCGCTAAGAAAGGGCTGAAAGGTGAAAGCCACCCAACGCAGAAGCATCATCGGCTTCAGGTTGGCTTTAGGGCTGGCTGTTATCGGTGTTTGCCTGACCCTCGTTGTATCGTGGGTTTCCTGTACCGCCGGGATGGTGAGGGCAGCGGCTCCCTTCCTGGTTCTGGCTAAAAGCGCCAGCCCGAACCCCGTAGTGGCCGGGGAAACACTGACCTACGTCATCGCCCTCACCAACGAGGGGCCAACTGCTTTGCCGGGCGTGGTGGTCAGCGACGTTGCGCCGCTTCAAACCACCCTGCTGGGGACAACCGGCCCTGACCTGTGGATCATGTCCACGCCAAATGTAGGTGACAGGCGGAGCGCTATCTGGATGGCTCCCGCTCCGTTGGAACCTGGGCAGACAGTGGAATTGATGTTCAAGGTGCAGGTGGCCCTTTCGGCCCGGGGCTCGATTATCAACGATGAATGTGAAGCCAGAGTGGAAGGTTGGGACGAGGCGATCAAGGGCGAGCCAGTGATCACCAGGATTGAGGCCCCTACCCTGACTGTAATCCCGTTGCCCACACCACGGCTCTCATCCAGCCCTGGAGCCGAGCGAGAACCGACGGACGCCATGGTCACCAGTACGCCTGCGCCTTGGCCCCGCCGCGCTGGAGTTGGATGCTTATTGGCGCTTTTGGTTTTGGTCGTGATTGTGGTCATCATTACTATCGTCTGGTTCATTAAGAGTGGGCAGAATGAACCATGAAAATGGATGTGCTGTGCCTTAACTGCCTTCTCGGGCCTGGGAAACAGGCTGCTCAGTGGACATCACAATAGTCAATCCCGCCACATTGGGCCTTTCTGGAACAAGGAGGTAGCCAAGGAGGTAGCCAATGAAACCGCTTATTCACCTTTGCGTCATTATCTTCATTGCTATTTTCGATCTGGTGAGAGCGGGGTTTTACCTCGTGGTCCGGTTTCTGGAAGTGGTCTCCGTCGCCCACCAAACTCTGCCGGCCAAATACAAAAAGCTACAGCGTGTACTGGCCGTGGCTGTAATCCTGGCCCTGATGCTACACCTGACGCCTCTTAGCTTATCTGCATCTGGCAAAAGCGTGGCAACGCTCCTCTACCGGGCGCCGCCTCCTTTCAGCAAGGCGGCCCCTTATCTGCAAGAGGTTGCTGCTCCGCTGGAGCCACCTGTCCCCCGTCCGTCCGAAAGCCTGGCTCTCCCTGTTTACGCCACGGGCGCGGAGATAACTCAGACTGCCCAGTCCTCCGTCGAACACGGAGCGTCATTGGCCTATACCTTGACCGTAGCCAACACCTCAGGCTCAGATTGGGGCTTGAGTACAGTCTACGTAACCGACACTATTCCACATGACACTAAGCCCCCCATAATCTTCTGGACCGAGGACCCGCCCTGGGCGGCTTCGACCAAAGGCAACACCATCTGGTATATTAACCCCTGGAGCACTATCACCCACGGCCTGGAGAGTGCGGTGGGCAACTTCTACGTTACAGTCGATAAGCCTCTGGCGGATGGGACAATCATCACCAACTCCCACTACGTGGTGACCACCACGATGGGCGACATTGCCAGCGGCGCGCCTGTCACCACCGAGGTTCTGGCCCCGGCCTTTACCGTCCAGCAGACGGCCTCCCCTACAGTATGCGCCGGCGCTAACCTGGACTATACTGTTTTCGTCTCGAACACGGGGCGGGCGACCATGAAAGGGCCTTTTACCGTGACCACCTCCCTCGATGAGGCCCTCGCCCTCAACGCCGGCAGCTTATCCCCCGACGCAGCCTCATCAGGCCAGGCCATCACCTGGACCCTCGATCTGACCCTCACCAGCCAGACAGGGATTACCAGGACATTCCAGGTCACAGCGCCGGATTATCTGAAGCACGGGACGATCCTGACCAACGTCTACACCGCCACAAACCCCACCGAGGTGACGCCCGATGGCAGCGGCCAGTTTGGGACGCCGGTCTGCTCAGTGGCCGCCAGCCTGGAGACCAACTCACCTGTAGCTTACGGCCAGCCGCTGGTCTTTACCAACACCAGTATGGGCGGCTTCCTGAGAGACGACGCTTATCTGTGGGAGTACGGCGACAATACCACCAGCCACAACAACAGAATCACCCATACCCACTTCTACACCGATCCGCTGATCAGTATCTACGCCGTGACCCTGACCGTGACCAGCAAGGCCGGGTGTGGGGTGATGTCCGTCACGCAACCCGTGACCGTCCTGCTGCCCACGACCCGGAGCACCCACCTGAGCAATACGGCGGCCAACGATACCTGGCCCATCACCCTGACGGCCATCGTCAGCGACTCCCCCGGCAGCCAGGTCCCCGGCGCGGTGCATCACTTCGTCAGCAGCCCCGTCCCCGACCCGCAAACGGCGGGAGTGGCCTTCGGGGTAGTCATCACCGCCCAGGACCAGTACAGCGACACAGTGCTTACCTTCAACGACACCATCAACCTGCAAGACGATACCGGCGCCCTACAGCCAACCTCCCTCGTCTTCACCAACGGCGTGACCGACTCCTCCAGGCTGGTCATCACCAGGGCGCAAGCCAATGTGCGTATCACGCCTGTCTCCGGGACCATTGATATCTATCCCGGCAACTATTTCACCGTAGTACACAACCTGACCGACACCCTGGAAATCAAGCCCCAGAATGCTACGGTGGTCGCCGGACAGACGGTGGTGTACACCGTCACCGCTCGCGATGAGTTCGGCAACCCCTGGGATGCCACCAGCCTGGCGACCTACACTGCCAGCGGCGGCGGCGCCTTCGACCCCCAACCCGGCGGCAACACCTTCTCCGCCAGGACGGACGGCGCCCACATTATCACCGTCACCGACCCCGTCTCGCCGGCCGTATGGGTCACGACTACGGTGAAGGTGACTCGCGGCCAGGCCGTAAGCATGACCATCTTCCCCAGGGGCGCGACCCTGACGGCCGGAGACACCCAGGTTTACACCGCCACAGTTTCCGATGGGTTGGGCAACAATTGGGTGGTGGATCTCGGCGAGATGAGCTTCAACGCTGGAGGAGGAAACGTCTTCCTGTCCCCTGGCAACATCCTGTCGGCCACCAGAGCCGGGACCTGGGCGGTAGTGGGCTCCCACACCACCGTCGTGACCCTGACAGACGCCACCACCGTGACCATCATCCCCAGTCGGACAGCCAAATTTATTGGGTTCGTGGTTGGCCCGGTGGTAGCCGGGGTGGCTTTCCCTGTGGTCCTCACCGCTATGGACGCCTTTGGCAACCCCACCCCTTCCTTCAGCGGCCTCACAGCCACCATAACCGACAGCACCACAACCATTGCGCCGATGGTTACTGGTGCCTTCTCGGAGACCGCTGACTGGTCAGGCGACGCCACCATCACCACGGCCCGCACCGGTAACTACATTACCGTGACCGGCTTCCTGACCCCCGGCGTGAGGGGGGTGATAGGGCCGTTCACCGTCCTGCCCAACAGAGCGGCGACCATCACCGTTGATGTCAACCCGGCAGTCATCCCCATTTGCAGCCCGGCGATGGTCACGGCCACGGTCAGAGACGCCTACGGCAACCTGGTGCCGCCTACGCTGGCGACCTTCACCTACTCCGGTACGCCGCAGGTGGTCACCATAGTGCCAGCCAGCGGCAATACGGTCAACGGACAGTTGAGAGCCAGTCTTAGCTCGACGCAACTTGGCGGCCCCGGCCACATCCAGGCCCGGACGGGGGCCATCGTGGCTACCAGCCAGGCCGTCACTTTCACTCTGAGTGGCAACTATTCCATAACCCTTCGCAGTTCGGCCACTACCATCCGTTTGCACGAGTCGGCTACCCTGATGGCCACGGTGCGCGGCTGCGGAAGCAATCCGTTACCCGGCCAGGTGATAACCTTCACCGCCAGCCAGGGGAGTGTGCCTCCTGTAACGAGTACCAGCGACGCTTCTGGCCTGGCAACAGCCACCTTCAACCCCACAGCGCCCGGCGCCGCCATCATAACAGGCAGCATAAACACTGTCCACGATACCATTCAGATCAACGTTCAACCTGATAGCTACGACGTGAATCTCCCCCTTGTCCTCCAGGACTATCAGGAACATCGGCCACCCGATCTGGTAGTGCGGAGCATCGATTTCAGCCCCTCCACCCTGACTGCCGGCGCTCCCTATAACGTGATAGTGACCATTGCTAACGAGGGGCCCTCCACCGTGCTAGAGGATTTCTGGGTGGACCTCTATCTCAATCCGGGCACACCACCGGCCCCCAATCAGATCTGGCCGGATTTCTGTCCCGGAGGGTCCTGGAGCTCTGGTGAAAATTGTTACGGCAAAGCCTGGCACGTGACCACTGATATGCCGCCAGGCGGGACGGTCACTCTGAGCACCAGCGATCCCGAACAGGGACGGTTCAGCGATTGGCCTCCGCCTGCCTACAGTAAAACCCACAGCCCCTTCTACGTCCTGGTGGACTCCTGGGGTCTGGCCTATGGCGCGGTACAGGAGATCAACGAGAACAATAACCTCGTTTCCAAAAAAGCCACAGAGTCAACGGTGATCGTGCCGGATGGCCCACGGGAAATTTCCGGGCGTGACGGCGGTGGCCCAAGACCAGAGATAGATTAGGCGGCTGATACCTTACCACAACCGAAGAGCGAGGGCGCGAGCTTCACAACGAACATTTCTGGCTCGCGCCCCCTTTTTATCATCTGGGAGGAAAGATGTATCATAAGACGGCTCTGGATAATGGCCTGCGCCTGCTGACCTCAGCCATGCCCCACACCCGCTCGGTGAGCCTCGGTTTTTTCATTGGGGTTGGGTCCCGATACGAAACGGACGAGCAAGGTGGGGTCGCACACTTTATTGAACACATGCTTTTCAAGGGCACCCAGAAACGACCTACCTCCAAAGACGTAGCTACCGCTATCGAGGGAGTAGGAGGGTATATTAACGCCGGCACCACCCAGGAGGCGACCTCTTTTTACGCCAAAGTGGCCTACCCTCACCTGGATATAGCTCTGGACGTGTTGGTAGACATCCTTCTTAACTCCAGATTTGAGGAGGAGGAGATCAAGAAAGAGCGACGGGTAATCGTCGAGGAGATAAACATGAGTCTCGATGCCCCCGACGAGTGGGTCCACCTGCTCAGCAACGGCCTGAACTGGCCCAATCACCCGCTAGGCCGCGACGTGGCCGGTACAAAGGAAAGCGTAAACTCTCTGGCCCGGCAGACCCTTCTGACCCACCTGCGGAGCTATTACGTGCCCTCCAACGCCGTGCTCAGCATCGCCGGCAACGTCGAGCACCAGGAGATGGTAGATCGCGTGGACGCTTATCTTGGGGATTGGAATGGCACAGACCAGATAGGCGCTTTTCAGCCAGCCCAGGAACCACCCACCGAACCACAGCTTTGCGTTCGGCACAGGGCCACTGAGCAAGCTCACCTTTGTCTCACCCTGCCAGGTCTGTCCCGCGCCCACCCTGACCGCTTCGTCCTGAGCCTGCTCAACACCGTTCTGGGCGGAGGGATGAGTTCACGCCTTTTCCTGGAACTCAGGGAGCGCCAAAGTCTGGCCTACGCCGTCGATTCCTACATCGGCCAGTTGCATGATACGGGGGTGGTGGGGGTCTATGCGGGGGTCGATCCTTCTCGCCTGGAGATAGCCATCCAGACCATTCTGAGAGAGTGGGATAGGCTCCGGCAAGAGGAAGTGCCTGCCGAGGAACTGACCAGGGCCAGGGAACTGGTGAAAGGACGTTTGTTATTGCAAATGGAAAACACTTTCAGCGTGGCGGCCTGGTTCGGCTATCAGGAACTACTCTCGCCCCAGGTTCTGACGGTAGACGAGACGGTGGAGGCCCTTGATGCCGTCAGCGCAGCCGACATCCAACGTCTGGCTCAGGAGCTTTTCCTGGGAGCGCGCCTGCACCTGACGGTGGTAGGCCCCTTCCAGGAAAGCGAAGGGGATAGATTACGGCCCTTGCTCAGGCTATAAAGATGCCCGGCATAGGGCGGAAACGCAGCCACAATAGAAAACCAGGAGCAGCGCACTTAAGATCGTAATGGGGGGTAATGGCGAGGGAGATAAGAAGAGAAAGACAAAGGCACAGCCGGAGGGGCCTACCCGGATAAGCCCTACAACTGGAAGCGTCCAGTAGCGGGTATCACCTTGTGATTATAATTGGTCACGAAACCCATCAGTTGCTCTTTCAATTCGCGCCACTCATCGCTTTCGAGGATTTTCATCATCGTCTCCAGGTCTTCGACCACGCCGCCGGTTACTATCTGCGGCCCATCCCCGAAAACGGTGTACCAGGCCTCCGTGGGCTGAATGCCTATCTTCATTATACCTGGAGCGAACTCCTTGACCATGAATTCAAAGTAGGCAGTCTCTCTACCAGGTTTGATATCCCAACTCATAAGCAGTTTCATCATAGTCGATCAGGCTCCTCCCAAAATTTTACCCGGCACTTTCAATTGTACTATCACCACTTTACTCACAGCTATTATACCACATCCCCCTTCAAAGTCAACTACCATTCATGCCCATTCCAGGTGTACTGGCGCTCTGTAAGTGCCAGGCGCCTGAACTGCTTCCATACAAATATCGAGAAAACAGGTTTGCATCCTCGACAGCAGGGTGGTATAATTACACCCACCCTGCTTTGTCCTTTCATTGCCCAAAAGCGGAGAGGATGTTAATTGTGGAAAAAGAAGGGCTAAACATCAAGATGGCCGAGGTCAGGGCTCTGGCTGATGCCAAAGGGTTCGGCAGCGACGAGGCCCGTATCTGGGAGATGCTGGCTCTGATCCATTCCGAAATCTCTGAAGCCACAGACCATTACAAAAAAGGCGAACCTCTGGACGCGGTGGGCGAAGAATTGATCGATGCCCTGATCCGTATTTTGCACCTTCTCTCCGCCCTGGGGCTGGACGCCGAGCAACTTTACCAGCACAAGATGGCTATTAACCGGTCAAGACCGTACAAATATAACACCGTCCGAGGGGGATGAGTTCCGTAGCTAAGGCAAGAATTAAGACAAGATGCAAGATAGACGAGAACGTCTTTACCGCACGGAGGCCATTATACTGAGACGCCGCGATTTTGGGGAGGCCGACCGCCTGCTCACCCTCTATACACCCGAACGGGGCAAGCTCAAAGCCATCGCCAAAGGGGTACGTAAACCCACCAGCCGCAAGGGAGGGCACGTTGAGCTGTTCACCTATAGCCGTCTGCTTATAGCCAGAGGGCAAACGCTGGACATCGTCACCCAGGCCGAGACCGTCGAGGCTTTTTTGCCCCTGCGAGAAGACCTGTGGCGCACCACCCACGCCTATTATGCCGCCGAACTGCTGGATCGTTTCACCGAGGAGGGCATCGAGAACCGTCCCCTGTTCGATCTGCTGCGGGCCATGCTAGGCTGGTTGAGCATGGACGCGGACCTCAACCTGGCTACCCGCTTTTACGAGTTACATCTTCTGGCTCTGGTCGGTTATCGGCCCCAGCTTTTTCAATGTCTGAGTTGTGGGGCGCCGATCGAGCCGGTGACCAATTTCTTCAGTCCAGCCGAGGGGGGCGTCCTGTGTCCACGCTGCGGCGAGGGGCAGGCCAGGGCCAGGGAAATCCCTCTCAACGCGCTCAAGGTGCTGCGCTTCCTGCAAACCAACGACTACCGCGTTTGTCGGCGTTTGCGTCTGAGCCAGGCTTTGCACGGCCAGTTAGAGGCGATCATGCAGCATTACATCATCTACCTGCTGGAACGTAAACTGAAGTCGGTTGAATTCCTGCACCATTTACAGCGGGAGGGGTTTCGGTCGTGATAATTACAGAGGAAGTCCAGGAACAGTTAGAGGAGCTTTTTGCCCGGCAGGGAGTGATCCTGGCCTACCTTTTCGGTTCGCAGGCCGAAGGCCGGGCCGGGCCGCTTTCGGACGTGGACGTGGCCGTGTTGCTGGGGCCGGACGCGCCTCCTCGCCGGGGCTGGAGCGATCCGCAAATAAACCTGATGGACGAACTGGCCCACCTGTTTGGGGTTAAGAGGGTGGACGTGGTGATCCTCAACCGCGCTACGCCTGCTTATCTTGAGAAAACACCGAGCGAGAGGTTAAGACGTATTAAATGACCAGACCACCCACTTTTCAAGAAGTAATCATGATCCTGGAAAAGTTCTGGGCCGGGCAGGGGTGCCTGATCTGGCAGCCCTACAACGTCCAGGTCGGCGCCGGCACCATGAACCCGGCCACCACTCTGCGGGTGCTCGGCCCGGAACCCTGGAACGTGGGCTACGTGGAGCCTTCCATCCGCCCCGACGACAGCCGCTACGGGGAGAACCCCAACCGGATGCAACAACACTATCAATATCAGGTTATCCTCAAGCCCGACCCCGGCCATCCCCAGGAGATTTACCTGGAGAGCCTGGAGGCCATCGGCATCGACCGCCGCCAGCACGACATCCGCTTTGTGGAGGACAACTGGGAATCGCCGGCCCTGGGAGCCTGGGGGCTGGGCTGGGAGGTGTGGCTGGACGGCCAGGAAATCACGCAGTTCACCTATTTCCAGCAGGCCGGGGGCCTGAATCTGGAGCCGGTGGCGGTAGAGATCACCTACGGCCTGGAGCGCATCATGATGCCCCTCCAGAGAGTGCGCAGCTTCACCGAGATAGAATGGGCTGCCGGCCTGACCTACGGCGACGTTCTTCTCCAGGCAGAGATCGAGCACAGCCGCTACAACCTGGACCACGCCGACGTGAAACTCCTGGCCGAACTCTTCACCCTCTACGAACAGGAGTCATACCACTGTCTGGCGCAAGGTCTGGTCATCCCGGCCTACGACTACATTCTCAAGTGTTCCCACACCTTCAACGTTCTGGATGCGCGTGGAGCGATCGGGGTAGCCGAGCGAGCGCGCTACTTCGCCCGGATGCGCGACATGGCCCGTCAGGTGGCGGTGGCCTACGTGCAGCAGCGGGAGGAACTGGGCTTTCCGTTCATCGAGCAGCAGGCAGCAAGCGACGAGCAGCCAGCAGCAAGCGACGAGCAGCCAGCCGGGCCAGAAGGGAAAGCGGCTGATTTTCTGCTGGAGATCGGGGTCGAAGAGTTGCCGGTGGGCGACCTGGATTCGGCTATCGCACAGCTTGCGGATTCGGCCCCGGAGCTTTTGAACCGCGCCCGGCTGGAATACGAAAAATGCCAGGCGACGGGTACGCCTCGCCGCCTGGTAGTCTACGCGACCGGCCTGAGCACGCGCCAGACCGACCAGGAGCAAACGCTCAAAGGCCCGCCCACCAAAGTAGCCTACGACGAGAACGGCCAGCCGACCAAAGCGGCAGCAGGGTTTGCCCGCAGCCAGGGCGTGGCCGTCGAAGATTTGCGGGTGCAGGATTTCGGGGGGCGCGATTACGTGGTGGCCGTTAAAAAAGAGCAGGGCCGACCCACGACCGAGGTGCTGGCCGAGATTTTGCCCGAACTTATCGCCTCTTTGCGCTTTCCCCTGACCATGCGCTGGAACGAGAGCGGGATGGCTTTCTCGCGGCCCATCCGCTGGCTGGCGGCTCTCCTGGGCGAAACCGTGATCGATTTCGAGTACGCTGCGGTGCGAAGTGGCCGTGTAACGCGCGGCCTGCGGCCCCGGCGTTCGCCAGAAATAGTCATCGAGCGGGCGGGCGATTACTTTCAGGCCATGGCCGAAAACCACGTCATGGTCGATGTCGAGGAGCGACGAACCAGCATCAGAGAACAGGCCGACCACCTGGCGGCGGAGATAGGGGGCCGTATTCCCGACGATCCGGGCCTGCTGGCGGAAGTGACCAACCTGGTGGAATGTCCCACCGCTCTGCGCGGCGTCTTCGAGGAGCGTTTTCTGGAGCTTCCCCAGGAAGTGCTCATTACGGTTATGAAAAAGCATCAGCGTTATTTCCCCATAGTGGACGCCCACGGGGAGTTGATGCCCTGCTTCATAACCGTGCGCAACGGCGACGACCAACATCTAGACGTGGTGCGCACCGGCAACGAGGAAGTGCTTCGCGCTCGCTTTGCCGACGCCGAATTCTTCTACAAGGCAGATATTCAAAAGAAGCTGGAAGACTTTTTGCCTCGTCTGGGCACCCTGGCTTTTCAAGAAAAACTGGGTTCGATGCTGGACAAAACGAAGCGCCTGAGCGGATTGGTGGCGGATATAGCCGAACTGCTGAGACTCAGCGAGGCGGAAAAGCAAGCTGCCAGGCGAGCGGCTGCACTGGCGAAAGCAGACCTGGCTACCCAGATGGTCACGGAGTTGACGTCTTTACAGGGCATCATGGGCGGCCACTACGCCCGGCTCGGTGGCGAAAGTGACCAGGTGGCGCAGGCCATCGGCCAGCTATATACCACTCCGACGAGCGGGCCGGGCGTGGCGCTCGGTCTGGCCGACCGTCTGGACAGCCTGGTCGGGTTGTTCTCGGTGGGCCTGAAACCGAGCGGCTCGGCGGATCCTTATGGCCTGCGGCGGGCCGCTCTGGAGAGCATACATATTCTTATTGAGCACGAGAGATCGTTTGATTTAAGGGTGGGGCTGGAAAAGGCCGCCAGGCTGCTGCCCCAACAGCCAGCTCAGGAAACCCTGGACGAGGTTCTAGATTTTATCGAGCAACGGCTGAGGGGCTGGCTGCGCGAACGAGGCTACCGCTACGACGTGGTGGACGCAGTGCTGGCCGAGCGAGGCCACGACCCATACCTGGCCTATCGTACTGTGGGCCAGTTTGCTCCCTGGGTGGAACGACCCGACTGGATGGATTTCCTGAACGCCTACGCCCGCTGCGTGCGCATCGTGCGCGATTATGAGCAGTCGTTCCCTTTAGACCCGGCTGGCTTTGTGGAACCGGCCACCAGGCGTCTATATGAAGCTTATCAGACCTGCCAGGCTCAGGTCGGGCCGGAGAGCACCATAGAGCAGCTTTTCGCCGCCTTCCAGCCCATGATCGAGCCGATCAACACCTTCTTCGAGGAGGTGCTGGTCATGGCCGAGGATAAAGAGTGGCGGGAGAATCGGCTGGCCCTCCTCCAACGCATCGCCGCCCTGACGAGCGGCATCGTCGATCTGAGCAGGGTGGAGGGGTTTTAGAGGAGAACCTGTTTAGATAGCGAGGATAGTCGCCAATGTGTTACTACATTGTCTTTGGCCCCATCTGCATCGCTCTGGTGGTATTCCTCTATCCGCTTATCTACAACAACACGGATTTGCATCCCTACGCCGTATGGCTGGTTGACCTGAGTGTAATCACTTTTGGCATGTATTTTCTTGATAAACTGCTGTCCAAGATGGGAAAGGTGCGCGTTCCAGAGCTTATCCTGCACGTTCTGGCTGTGTTGGGTGGCTTTCCTGGCGGATGGGCGGGCATGTTATTCTTCCGCCACAAGACCCAACATCCCGATTTCTTGACCATCCTTACTCTCAGCACACTTGTTCACGCTGCGCTGGCCTATTATTTGTTCTTTATGGGCAATTAGTCGCATTTTTATCGTGAGGCCGAAAGTTCATGGGGTCTGGAACGCTATGCCTGGCCGCCGCCGTGTTTGCCAAAATGGGTCAAAAGCCGTATAATTTAAGGGTGCCTTTCTCTTGGTTGAAAGCGGGTGAACAGGACAACGGGAGGGTCAAATGACAAGCATAGCGGTTGAGCGTCAGGAGTTACCAGCAGTGGTGCTGGAGTGGTTAGAGGATGAGATGACAGGCGAAACTATAGAGATAAGCGTCTTGTTTTCTAAGGATGGCAAAGTGATCTTCCGTCGTCCAGATGGCGGAATTGATCCGGCAATGATGGAACGGGTACGAAAAGCGTCGGAGCGGTATCGCTCGGCTCTGAAGCGGTTGGCAGATTCGTGAGCGTCATCATCGGGAGGTGTTGTGATGGCTACCGTAGAGATTGATAGTAACCAGAAGATAAAACCGGAAGAGTTCAGTCAAAAGCTAAAGGAAGCGGTGGAAAATGGCTCTCCTCTGGATGATCTCTTAGAGTTGGCTAACATTTTGAGAGAGTATGAAGTCAAATATAATATGTCTTCTTCAGTCTTCTATGAACGTTTTAATCAAGGTGAACTGGGGGACGACATGGATTTCATACGTTGGGCCGGCAGGTATTATATATTCTTGAAAGGTAAGAGACAAATCGAAATGGCTTTGATGAGGGCCGCCCTTCAAGAGCCGGAGACTGTAGAGGCATGATCCTCCACCGCTATCTATCCAGGCTGGAGGACACTATCCTATCCAGGAAAGAGATCCGTATAGAAAAGCTGACCGTTGAACGACGTTTCCTCGATAGTGGCTATATCGAGAGCAAGCTCTACTTTTATGATGATTCTTTCCTCGAATTCACCGAAGTGATAGAATTGAGGGAAAAAGCTGTGCAGAAGGTGTATTATAGCTATCATTATCAAAAGGATGATCAATGCATCTTTCGCTACGATAATACTCCTCACCACCTCGAACTGGAGGGCTTTCCCAACCACAAGCACATCGGTGATGAAGTGCTCCCGGCTGAGCCGCCGGACCTGAAAGGCGTTCTACAGGAAATCGACGCTATCTTGTATCCCATACAGGCTAGCGAGTAAATAACAAACCCTTATAAGGAGGTTTTTGTAACTATGACCAAAAAGTGGGTATATCTATTCAAAGAAGGCAACAAGGAGATGCGCAACCTGTTGGGCGGCAAAGGCTCTGGCCTGGCCGAAATGACCAACGTGGGGCTGCCCGTGCCGCCGGGCTTCACCATCACCACCGAAGCCTGTCTGGCCTACTTCGACGCCGGTAAGCAGTTCCCGGAGGGGATGTGGGAGCAA